>JAIQFU010000578.1 GCA_020073115.1 Terriglobia bacterium | reverse complement strand
CCACAGTTTCGGCGTCCCCAGCCAGCCGGCGAACACGCTCCCGATGGCAAGGATGGTCAGCGGCACGGTCATCGGCGCCGGCGATTCGTGGATGTGCGCCAGTTTTTCCGGAGCCACGCGCGACTTGCCATAGAACGTCATGTTCATGAGCCGCCACATGTAAAACGCAGTCAGGCCGGCGGTAGCCAGGCCCACGAACCACAGCAGCCTCGACCCCTGCGGCGAACTATACGCTTGCCACAGGATTTCGTCCTTGGAGAAGAATCCCGCCAGCCCCGGAATGCCGGCGATGGCCACCGAACCCACGAACATGGTCCAGTGCGTGATCGGAATTTTTTTCTTGAGCGCTCCCATGAAGCGCATATCCTGTTCGCCGCCCATGGCGTGAATCACCGAGCCGGAGCAGAGGAAGAGCAGGGCTTTGAAGAACGCGTGCGTAAACAGGTGGAAGATGGCCACCCAGTAGGCCCCGACGCCCAGCGCCAGGAACATGTAGCCCAGTTGGCTCACCGTGGAATACGCCAGCACGCGCTTGATATCGTTCTGCACCAGCGCGATGGTGGCCGCCAAAATGGCCGTGAACGCGCCCACCGCCGCCACCACTGTGGAAGCGTTCGGCGTCAACTGGAAAAGCGCGGCGGAGCGCGCCACCATGTAGACGCCCGCCGTGACCATGGTGGCCGCGTGGATCAGGGCCGAAACCGGCGTGGGGCCCTCCATGGCGTCCGGCAGCCACACGTAGAGCGGAACCTGCGCCGATTTGCCCGTGGCGCCCACGAACATCAGAATCGCAATCGCGCTCAGCACGCCGAAGCCCGCGACTTCGGGGTGGAAACTGCCGCTGCGCAGAAGAGCGTTCACGTCCGTGAACTTCACCGTGCCCAGCACCGACATCATGAGCAGCATCCCGAGGATGAACCCGGAGTCGCCCACGCGGTTGACGATGAACGCCTTCTTGCCCGCGTCGCCCGCGGATTTCTTATGGTAATAGAACCCGATCAGCAGGTAGCTGCACAACCCCACGCCTTCCCACCCGACGAACAGCAGCATGTAGTTGTTCGCCAGCACCAGCATCAGCATGAAAAATACGAACAGGTTCAAGTATCCGAAAAACCGGTAATACCCGTTGTCGTGGGCCATGTAACCCGTGGAGTACACGTGAATCAGGAAGCCGACGCCGGTGACCACCAGGATCATCACCGCGCTCAGCGGGTCCAGCAGAAAGCCCCAGTCCGCCTGGAACGTAGCCAGATGCCCGTTGGCCATATGGAAGGGAAGGCCCGTGACCCAGGTGAATTGAATGACCTGGTGCACGCGGTTGGGAAGCTGCGAAAGCTGGTAAACGGCCCCGGCGGAGAAGATGAAGGAGAGCAGCACCATTCCCGGGCAGAGAAAGTCAATCAGCTTCTTCAGGGGTGACTCATGGTGGTGGCCATGAGCGGGCCGGGCGCCGGGGGCCGGGGGCCGGTGATCGTGGTGTTCCCCTGACCCCTGACCCCGGGCTCCTTCGTGATGGTCAGCAACCGGTTCAATCCCAGCGGCGATTGCGACTTCGGACGCGGGCTGCGGGTCCAGCAGCTTGCCGAAGAAAAACATCAGCGCCGCCCCGAGGAGCGGAAACAAAGGAATCAGCCAGATCTGGTCGAGAAAATTCACGGTTCTCCTACCACTTCAGCAAGTCGATCTCATCCGCCTGCACCGTCTCCTTGTTGCGGAACAGCGCGATCAGGATGCCCAGCCCTATGGCCGCCTCCGCCACCGCGTCGCAGATCACGAAAATGGCGAAGATCTGGCCGTTGAGGTTATGCAGAGCGTGCGAGAAGGCGATCAGGTTGAGGTTCACGGCGTTGAGGATCAGCTCGATGGACATCAGGATGATCACGATGTTGCGCCGCGTCAGCACGCCCACCGTTCCGATGAGCAGCAGCGCCGCGCTCAGAGCCAGGTAATGTACGGTCGTAATCGGGTGCATCGTCAGATCCTCTTCTTGGCCATTAGCACGGAGCCGACCACGGCCACCAGCAGCAGGATGGAGGTGATTTCGAAAGGCAGCAGGTACTCGGAGAAAAGCGTATCGGCGATCAGTTCCGTGTTGCCGGCGGCCGGCGGAACCGTCACTCCGCCGGAGGCGATGCGGAACGCCCCGCCCCCGCGGTACAGGAAGTAGCCGATTTGCGCGCCCACGGCCAGCACCGCCGCCAGGCCGATCATCCACCCGCGGTTGAACTGCCGCTCCCGGGCCGCCAGGTCGAGGTTCACCAGCATGATCACGAACAGGAACAGGACCATGATGCCGCCCACGTACAATACGATCTGCACGGCGAACAGGAACTCCGCCTGCTGCATCAGGTACAGGCCGGCCACCCCCAGCAGCGAGATGATCAGCGAGATGGCGCTGTGGACCGCGCTGCGGCGCGTGATCGTGAGTATGCCGCCGCCCAGAACCATGACGGCGAAGATGTAAAACAAAACGGTATCGATCAGCATTTGTATGGCGTGGGCTTCGGCCCCTCTTCGAGCGTCTGCCGGTCCCAGATCTGGCCCTCGCGGGTGTAGGTGGCCAGTTCGAAATCCTGGGTCAGCTCCAGGGCGTCCACCGGGCAGGCGTCCTCGCACAGCCCGCAGAACATGCAGCGGGACGTGTCGTAGGTGAAGGTCGTCAGTTCCTTGCGCTTGGTCTGCTCGTTGCGCTCGCTGCCGACCACGATGAGCGATTCCGGGCAGGCCAGCGCGCACAGGTTGCAGGCGATGCACAGGGTCTCGCCGTTATCCGGGTTGATATTGAGCCGCGGCGCCCCGCGGTACCGCTCCCCCACCTTGGGCCGCTCCGCCGGATACTGCTCGGTGTAGATATACTTCGGATTCTGCGACCGGAACGTAACCTTCAGCCCCGTGAACAGGTCCACCAGAAAAATTTTCCTCAGAAGCTTGCCCATAGTCACCGACTTCCCAAACAGGTGAATTTCTTCCAGCCGCTCACCGGTCAACCTCGCCGAGCACAATATCCAGTGTTCCGATCACCGCCACCACGTCCGCTATCAGCCCGCCTCTCACCATGCGGTCCAATGCCTGCAAGTTCACGAAAGAGGGCGGGCGCACCCGGACCCGGTAAGGCTGCAGGCCGCCGTCGCTCACCACGTAGTAGCCCAATTCCCCTTATGATCGGCCCTTCGGGAAGGCTCTCCACCGCCTGCTCGATAATCCGCGTGGCCTGGCGCATCTCCTGCATGCGCACGATGTACCGGTCGTAGGTGTCGCCGTTCTGGCGCGTCGGGATTTCGAAATCGTATTTCTCGTACCCGGAATAGGGCTGCGCCTTGCGAAGGTCCCATTTCACGCCGGCGGCGCGCAGCATGGGACCGGTGACGCCGTATTCCTTGCACTCGTCGGCGCTGAGCACGCCCACGTTCTGCAGCCGGCCGATCCAGATGCGGTTGTTGGTGAGCAGGTCCTCATACTCGTCCAACTTCGGCAGGAACATCTTGCAGAAGGCTCTCACCTCGCGCTCGAAGCCGTCGTAGGTTTCGTATTGCAGGCCGCCGATCCGAAACGCGTGGGTGGTGAGGCGGGCCCCGCAGTAGTTCTCGAAGATCTTGAGGGCTTCCTCGCGTTCGCGCAGGCAGTAGAAGACTGGCGTGATGGCGCCGATATCCAGGGCGTGCGTGCCCAGCCACAGCAGGTGGCTGGCGAGGCGGTTCAGTTCCGTCAGGACGACGCGGACCGCCTGCGCCCGCGCCGGAATTTCGACGTTCAGCAGCTTCTCCACCGCCAGGCAATAGCCCAGCCCGTTGGAGATGGCCGCCACGTAGTCCATCCGGTCCGTGTACGGGTTGAACTGCGCCCAGGTGCGGTTTTCCGCGATCTTTTCCACGCCCCGGTGCAGGTACCCGATCACGCAATCCGTGCCCAGTACCTTCTCGCCATCGAGCTTGAGGATGACGCGCAACACCCCGTGGGTGGAGGGGTGCTGCGGGCCCATGTTCAGGACCAGTTCCGTTGAATCTAGAAATGTGGATTCCGGCATACGGGGTTACTGCCCGCTTTCGATACCCAGGTTCTCCTGCACCCAGCGCTGATCCTGCTGAAGAATAGGATAGTCCTTTCGCAGAGGATGGCCCTGCCACTCGTCCGGCATGAGGATGCGCCGCAGGTCCGGGTGTCCCGCGAACTCGATCCCGAACATGTCGAATACTTCGCGTTCCAGCCAGTTGGCCGTCAAATGCACCCCTACCGCGCTCTGCGGCTTGCAGCCGTCCGGGATTTGGGTCTTGATCCGCACGCGTTCGTTGCGGGAAAAACTGTAAACGATGTAAACGAGGTCGAAGCGCTCCGCCCGCTTGGGCCAATCCACCGCCGTCACATCCACCAGGTAGTCGAACTCCGCTTCCGCCTTCAGGTACTCCAGGACCGGGATGGCGGCGTCCGGCATGGTCACAATGAAGTTCTGCCCCACGTAGGTGGAGGTTTCCTTCACGCCATCGCCGAACTGTTCCTTCACGCTGCGCGCCAGCTCGCCATCCCAGGGCGTGGCCGCCATGACGGCGGGCGCTTTGGGAGCGGCTGGCTTGGGGGGAGCCGGTTTCGCTGCTGGAGTCGGCGGTTTAGGGGGTTGCCCTGCTGCCTCACCCTTCGCAGGGAGAGGCGCCTGCGAGCCCTCGGGTTTCTGCTCGTCGGCCATTCAATATCCTCTTGGAAGAACCTTACACTTATCACCCGCCGCCAAAGGGTGTCAAACGGAGCCGGAGGTCCGCAATAGCTCCGGATGCGGTCACGCCACTCTTGCCAGTTTCGCCGCGCTGATCGCCTGACCCACGTGCCGCTGGGTGTGCTCGGCGATATGGGTCAGCAAACCTGCGACGGTCGTGGGCAGGCGCTTGCGGCCAATCGCCCGCGGTTCCGTCAGCGAAGCCGGGCCGATCGTCCGGACGACGGCTTCCGCCTCCCGGAACGCGCGATTTAGGGCGGCCAGCAATTCCTCCCGGCCGGCCGCGGAAGGCTCCTTTTCGGCGGCCAGGGCGGCCATCTGCTCGCTGCTGAGGTGGGCGCCCTGCAAGTACGTCATCAGCCGGCCGGTGCTTCCCGCAATATGCCGGAGGTGAAAGCCCACGGATCCAAAGCCATGCGGCGTCGCCCAGATCTGAGCGGGGGTAAGGCCGTCGGTATACTTCTCCAGGTCTTCGCGCGCCTGCTGAAACGCATAGAGAACAGGCGCCACCCGCGGGTCCACACCCGGGATCGGCCCGCGCAGCCAGGGTTCGGGAAGATCGCCCATAATTCGATTTTAGCGAACCGATTTCGCCGCTCAGCGCGGCCTGCCACAGGCTGCCACCCTGGGCAGGTCCCCAACCGTCAGTGTTCCCGGGTGATCACGAGCCGCGCGGTACAAGCGTGAACTCCTTCACCGCGACTTTCGTATTTCGATCCCGGTGTTGCGGATCGCATTGAAACACGATGCGGATCCCGCGCACCGTCAGGACGCGCGCGGCGGGCGTGGCGAACTCCAGGGTCTCTTCGGAAGACGGCTCGAGTGCGAAAATCTGGGTCCCCAACTCCGCCACGGCTGCCGGCAGCACGAGCTGCATGGTCGCCGACGCGGGAGACGATTCTCCGCTGGAGATTGTCAGCCGGACCTTCCCGCAATTCGCGAAGTCGAGGGGCGGGTCGAGTTTCTGGTAAGCCTGGGTTTCCAGCGGCCCTCCGCTCAGAGTGGCGTAAATGCCATCGAGGGGCGTCCCGCGGTAGATTACGAACCCTTCGGGCAGAACCTCGTACAGGCTCGGGAAGAGGTAGTATTCGCCAGTGAATGGAATGGTGAGGGAGAGCGGCGCCACGGCCACCCCGGTTCCCCTGGCTAGCAGTATGCCCCGCGGATTGCCGCGAGGCGGCGGTTCCGGCCGGAGGACCACGCCCGGAAAGCCATCCCGACCGACCCTGCCGATCTCCCTTCCGGCGACGAATACGCTTGTAGCGGATCGCTTCGGCGCGGGTTCCGGCGGCGGGGCTGAACGGGCCGCCGCTTTCAGAACGCGCTACGCCTCGTCGAGCCAGCCGGAGGCGCGCGCGGCCGAGGCGTTTCCGTGGAGCGGCTCCATCCTGCTTTCGGCCAGCAATAACGCAGTCGCCGCAACACCCAACAGCAGATGACGCAGGATAGGGCCGGCCCGCAGTTCGGACTCGGTCCGTTTGTCCGCCGCCAGGGTCC
>JAIQFU010000052.1 GCA_020073115.1 Terriglobia bacterium | reverse complement strand
GAAACCGATCACACGCCCGGCTACGCGACGGCCGCAAGGTTCTTTGCCTGCGCCGTCCGGGACATCGGGGCGGATAACCGTTCGCTCCCCGGCCAGGTGGAATTCGTGGAGGTGCTGGGGCGGAATGCCGGCTGGCTCGTTGCCGCCACCTCCCTTGCCAGGCGCGAACCGGACGCTGCGCCGCACCTGATTTATCTGCCGGAAAGGCCGCTCCCGCTGGAGCGTCTGCTGGACGACGTGGATCGCGTGTACCGGCGCCTCAACCGCTGCGTAGTGGCCGTCTGTGAAGGACAACTCGACGACCACGGCGAGCCTTTTGGAGCCGATGTACGGCCGGGATCGCGGGGCAAATTGGCGATGAACCTCGGCCACCGCTTAGCCATCCTGGTAGCCGAGCGTCTGAAACTGCGGGCTCGCAGTGAAAAGCCCGGCTTGCTCCTGGTGGAAGACGTGGAGTCAAACCGGCGGATCATCCGCGAGTACGTGTGCTCCCGCCGCCTGGCGCTGCTGGAAGCGGAAGACGGCCTGAGCGGGCTGGAGTGCGCGGTGGCGCGCCGACCGGATCTCATCCTCATGGATCTCCAGCTGCCGGTCATGGACGGGCTGGAAGCCATCCGAAGGCTCCGCGAACGCCCCGACACGCAGAACATTCCGGTGATCGCTCTCACCGCCACGACCACCGGCCTGGATGAGGAAGATCTGCGGCGCCGGGTCGACGGGATCCTGCGCAAGCCGGTGCCTCGCCGGCAGCTGCTGCGGGAGATCTCCCGCTTCCTCGCGCACCACCGAAGGCCGGAGGCGCCCCCTGTGAAGCGCATTGCTTTCGCCCTGCTCGCGATTTCTCTCCTGCTCCCCTTCGGCTACTCTCGCGGCCGCGGTTCGACGCCACGGTCCGGCTCCAGCCGTTCCGCGCCACGCGCCCGAACAGCCAAGGCCGCGAAGCCGGCCAAAACGCGGAAGGCTGGTAAACCTGCCAAGGGCGCGAAGGCCGCGAAGCCGCCTGGAATGCCGAAGGCCAAGCCGGCCGGAAGGCGCCCTCCCTCCGGCGCGCGCTGCGCCGCCTGCACGCGCGCTCGCGACGGCCGGATCAGGCGCAGCAGGGCCGCCACACGAGACTTCCAGAAGACGCACCCCTGCCCGTCCACGGGCAGGACGTCCGGCGCGTGCCCCGGCTACGTGATAGACCACGTCGTTGCTCTGAAGCACGGCGGCGCGGATGCGCCGGGCAACATGCAATGGCAGACGATAGCAGCGGCCAAGGCGAAGGACAAGATCGAGTGAGAGCATGGAGCCGTGCGAACGCGATAGGGACCGGAGCATCCGGCTCATCGCGGCGGCGGCGCTGTGGACGACGGCACGGGCTTGCGTCCACGGTTCCGGGCTCCATCAGTTCGGTGCGCGTCCCGTCCGGGTCGTAGAGGTTCGCCTGGCGTTTGCGGTTCCGCGCCATTGTCTCCTGGAACCCGAGCACATCGTGGTAGAACTTCATGGCCGGCTCCAGCGAGCGCACGTCAATCCCCAGGTGGGCCATGCGTTTCGAGACCCTGAGGCCATCCATATGCTTTCCGTTCTCGCGCGCGGTCCAGCCGTCCGGTTCGTACTGAACGATTTCAACCGTGTGCCCGTCCGGGTCTGTCACGTTGAAATTGGAGTTGCCGATGCGCCCCTTTCCGACGTTTCCGGGGACCTGAACGCCGCGGGAGCCCAGATAGACGCGCATGGCTTCGGCGTCGTCGGTCTCAATCGAAATGTGGTTCAGCCGGCCGGTATTGGCTTCCTTCTCGGGGAAGAGTTCGATGTACTGCCGGTCGTTTACCTTGATGAACGTGAGCGCCAGGCTGCCATCCGCGTTCTTCAGTTGGAACGGCTTTCCGAAACCAAGAAAATTCTTGTAGAAGGCGCGCGATTTTTCGATATCGTGCGTGAAAAGGGCGATGTGCGCGACGCCGGTGATTCGCGGGCGCTTCGGGGCATCCGCCGCTGAAGCTGCAGCGGCGGCGCAGAGCGCGGTGATAATGAGCGTCTTCACGGTGGATTCCGTATTCTATGAGTGTGGCACGGCGGGCGTGTGCCAGAATCGCATATATGCGGAGGAACTCATGATCGCCAGTTCGACACTCGGTTACGAAGACGCCCGGGGCGCAATCGACGCCATTCTGGCCGAGGTTACGAGGCGCGGGAAGGCCGCGGTGATCGTTGTCGCCGACGCTCACGGCGAACCGATCGCCTTCGCCCGCATGGACGGCGCGCCGCTGTCGTCCATCGCGGTTGCCGCCAACAAGGCGTGGACCGCGGCGCGGGCGGGCAAACCTACTGCCGATATCGGGAAAAAGGTGCGGGACGCCGAGCAGGGGTTCGATATTGCTTATTACGGCGATCCCCGGTTTTGCGGGTGGGGCGGCGGCATTCCCGTTCGCAGGGACGGCACGGTCGTGGGCTCCGTGGCGGTGAGCGGCCTGCCGGAAGCCGAGGATATGGAAGTCGCCACGGTTGGGGCGGCGGCCATCAGCGGTTCGTAAGCGCCCGTGCGCGCGGCCGCCTATCCGACCTTCACGTACGTGCTGTACCGCTCCGCTTGAATCTCCGGGAACGGGGTAAACT
The DNA here is from genome assembly GCA_020073115.1 of Terriglobia bacterium. GTDB lineage: Bacteria > Acidobacteriota > Terriglobia > Bryobacterales > Bryobacteraceae > BOG-224. The sequence continues at coordinate 26,232 of JAIQFU010000052.1, read as the reverse complement.
CCACTTCCCCCACTGTCCAGACCCGCGAACCGGGCGACTTCCTTTGCGCCGCCAGCAACGCGCTCCGTTCGAATGCCGGAGCCTCCCCACCGAGCGCGAACAACACCAACGGCCCGCGCAGCAGAGCGACCTGATCCGGGTTCTGCGCATCGATCGGCTGGAGGCGCATCGGCAGCGGGATCTCCAGTTCGATCCGATCTCCCGTTTTCCACTCCCGGCGGACCTCGGCGAACGTCCCCGGCGCCGCTTCAACCAGGCCGCGCCTGCCGTTTACCCAAAGCGCGGCGCCGTCGGCCCACTCGGGGATCCGCAAATGCAGGGTGAACGGCGCCGGCCGCGCCGCCGTCACATCCAGCCTGATCCGGCTGTCGTACGGATATTCCGAACTCTGCCGCAAAGAACACCTGATCTTGTCCTGTACCCATTCGAGCGTGGAAGGCGCGTACAGATTGACGTACACCCCGTCCCGGCCTTGCAGGTACGCGCTGATTCGATAATCCGCGGCCAATTGGGGCAGGGTCCCGGAACAGCACGGCCATTTGTCCTTGTACCAGACCTTCTGTCCGCCCGGGTGGTAATCGGAGTAATAGAATGACGTGCCGTCCGGCTGGATCGGCCTCGCGCCCAACACCGTGTTGTACATCATCCGTTCCATCGCATCCCCATAGCGCGAGTCCCTCGTGATGCGAAGGAGGTACCGGGTTGCCTTGAACTCGCCGTAAGCCCCGCACGGCGTCTCGAACGTATTGGGAGTGGTGAGGCTCTCGGCCAGTTTGCCGTTCCCCGGCTCGACGAACGCTTCGTCCGGCCCCCAGCCGCCGGTGGCGTAACTCTGCTCGTGCACCATTCGCAGCCCGTTCTGCGCCGCCCGGAGGTATTTCTCGTCCTTCAGGTGAAGATAAGCCTGGCACGCCGAGCTGAAGGCGTTGACGTGGCTGTAGGCATGCTTGCCCGGGAGCACGTTTTCGTTCCGCGCGAGCGGGTCGAAATACTCGGCGTTCAGCAGGAATCGAACCGCCAGTTCCCTGTACCTCGGCTCGCCGATGCGGTCGAAAGCCAGGAACTGATTCTCGGGGAGCGTGTACGTCTCGTCCCAGGTGTAGGCAATATCCTTGTGCGGGCGCGCCGCCTGCTCCGGACGCGTCAGCGCCTTCTCGGGCAGGAAGGGCAGTACGGCGTCCGTGGCGCTCTTCAGCACAGCCGCCGCCGTAGGGTCGTGCGCGAACACGTGCGCGTCGATCAACCCGCAGACAGTTTTGTCGTAGGTGTACGCCGGCAGATGGTAATCGACGTAGAACTTTGGACTGACCGTTTGCCCGTACGCTTTCACCAGGCGGTTGACCTTTGCCTGCGTCTCGCGGTCTCCGGTGACGGCATAGCACCGCGCCAACGCCGAAAGGTACTGCCCGAAGCTGTGCCCGGGGATGAAGCCGTGAAAATCGCCCTTTGGATCGAACCCCGCAAAATTGTCGTACCAGCCGCCCATGTCCTCCCCGGGCGCCGGCATGCCCGCTCGCTGGCGGAACGGCTTGAGCATGGCGTCTTCGCTGAGGTTCAGGAACAGACTGTGGTTCTCTTCGAACTGACGCTGTAATGGTCCGGGCGCCAGTTGCACCTGGTTGTATGCGAACTGCCGGAGAACTTCCGATGGACTGCGCCCCGCGCGGTTCGCCCGCTCCTGGCCCAAGGCCGCCCGCGCGCCCGCGGCGAACAGCGCTCCCGCCCGCAGGGCCTCCCGCCGGCTAAGTTTGTCACTCATGGTTCAAGATCCTTTCCGCGCCACCTTCACGCCGTCTCCCTGCCTCACTCCCACCACCCGGTTCGCCTTCCCTCCGGCGAACGCCTCTCTTCCGCCGCCCGGCCATTCCACTTCGATCCGGTCGTACTCCGCCGCGTCGCCCAACCCGAAATGCAGCCGCGAGTCGTTCTGGGAAAGAAAGCTGGTCCCGGTCTGCGCCTCGCCCGAGAGCCGCCTCCCGCGCGCGTACACGTAGACTCGCGCTCCCACCGCATCGCGGTTGCACTTCACGCCCGTGCACTTTACCAGAAGCCACGATTTCTTCGGACCGTAGTTCTTCAGCAGGCTCGGCGGCGCGCCCAGATTCGCCACCACGATTTCCATCGAGCCGTCGTTGTCCAGATCGCCCGCCGCCGCGCCGCGCGACGAGCGCGCCTGGCTGATCCCCGGACCCGCCTGCTCCGAAATGTCGACAAACCGCCCCCCGCCCACGTTCCAATACAGCAGCCGCGGCTGCCGGTACCGGGCCGGCAGCGCGCTCTTGTCCACCTCCGGGTAGACGTGGCCGTTGATTACGAGCACGTCCCTGCGCCCGTCGTTATCCACGTCCAGGAACTGAACGCCCCATCCCAGGTACTGCGTGTGCGCCGCCAGCCCCGATTGGTAAACCACATCGGTGAATGTGCCATCGCCGTTGTTGTGATACAGGTTGGGGGTGTCGTCACTGAAATTCGTTTTGAGGATATCCACCGCGCCGTCTTCGTCGTAGTCCGCCACCGCCACTCCCATCCCCGCCTGTTCCTGCCCGTCGTCGTTCAGCGCCACGCCCGCCGCTACCCCCATTTCCTCGAACGTGCCGTCCCTTCGGTTGTGATAGAGAAGGCTCGGCGTCGAGTCGCAAGCCACGTACAGGTCGGGGTATCCGTCGTTGTCGAAGTCCGATGCCGTGACGGTGAACCCATAGCAGCCCGTAGGCTTGCCCACGCCGCTCGTTTCGGAAACATCGGAGAATTTGCCGCCGCCCTCGTTGTGAAACAGGTGATTGCGCCCGGCGGGCAATCCACGCGGCCCGCACATCACCGGCAGACCCTTCCACTCGCAATATCCGCCGCTACCGGGGCGCGGCGCCTTCGCCAGGTCAAAGTCCACGTAACCCGTGACCACCAGGTCCAGCTTGCCATCGAGGTCGTAATCGACAAAGGAGCACCCGGTATCCCAGCGCGCCGCCGAGGACCGCAGCCCGGCGGCTTCGGAGACTTCTTTGAAGGTTCCGTTCCCGTTGTTGTGATACAGCCGGCTGTGGCCGTAGTAGGTGACAAACAAGTCGCGGTAACCGTCGTTGTCGTAGTCGGCGGCGCACGCGCCCTGCCCCCATCCCGTGTACGACAGCCCGGCCTTTGCCGTCACGTCCTCGAAGCGCAGATTGCCCAGGTTGCGGTAGAGGCGGCTCGTGGAGTGGTCGCCGCCCTCGAGCGTGGTGGCGTTCACCAGGAAGATGTCCATGAGACCGTCGTTGTCGTAATCGAAGATGGCGACGCCGGTCCCCGTCGTTTCCAGGATGTACTTTTTGGCGCCGTTCGAACCCGAAACGTTCACCGCGGTGAGGCCCGCCTGCGCCGCGATATCTCGAAAATCCACCGTGATGGGCGGCAGGTTCGGCGTAATCTTCGGCGCGCGGGGAACCCGGTTCGCGGTGGCCATGCCCTGCCCAAAGAGAACGGCGGCGGCGCCGATCAGCGCCGCCGCCACGATCAACAATACACCCCGGGAGCGCCAGTTCAAAACGCGAGCCTCAACCCGAACTGCACGTTCCGCGCGCCCAGCGCCGTCGTCGATCTGCCGAATTGCGAATCCGAAAGCTCGCCGTCGGGCTGTCCCAGGTTCACACGGTTGAACAGGTTGAAGAACTCCGTGCGGATGTCCATCTGGGCCTTTTCTCCCAGCGGCGGGATCGGGAAACGCTTCACCACGTTCAGATTGGTGATCGCGTAGCCCGGGCCGAAGTACATGTTTCGGCCCAGCGATCCCGGGTGACCCGGCGCGGGGGTTCCGAAATCCGTAGGTTGGAAGAGCCCCGTGATGTAATTCGTACGACTCAGCCCGGTCAGATACCCGCCGAAGCTCGGCGCGTTCGGGTAATCGTAGTTGAACCCGTCGGCGTTGTAATCGCACCCTTTGTTCCCCACGATGTTGCCCGCCGAATCCTGCACCGGCAAGAACGGCTGCGAGCAGGACACCGAAAACGGCCGTCCCGATTGCAGGTCGGCGTCTGATACAGCAGGCTGAGCGAAAACTTCTGGCGAATGTCGAAATCGGCCAGTCCGCGGCTCAGCGACAGGTTGTTCGCGTCCACGAGGTCCAAACCGCGCCCGAACGTGCTCGAATCGTCGATGGCTTTGCCGAACGTGTACGCCGCCTGCATGTCCAGCCCCATGCTGTACCGCTTGCGCACGCTCACGTTGCCGCCGTTGTAGAAGCTGCTTCCCCTGGCCTGCCCGTATTGAATGTCGGCGAAGCTGGAATTGATGCGGTCCAGCCTCCCGTCGAACAGGTCCCCGGCGTAGCGGTTTACGTCGAAGTTCATGTAAGTCTTGCGCGCCTGCGAGCCCACGTAATTGGCCTCCAGCGCCCAATTGTTGAAAAGACTGTGCTGCACGCCCAGGAAGTAGTTGAACGTGTACATGGTCCGCATGTTCGGATCCCAGACCCCAAGCGACGACGGCGTCCCGATGAGTCCGTTGTGCTGATCCAGGCCTATCGGAATCGTGGGCGACGGGAACACGAACCCGCTGCTGGGGGAAGCCGAGCCCGTGGCCAACCCGTACACCGGCTTGACAGCGGTCTGCTTGCTGACGCTGGCGACCCCGATGACCGGCAGCGAGGTGCCCGCATCATAGTAGAACTGCCCGCCGGGCCGGTCGTAGAAGATGCCCGCGCCCGCCCGTATGGACGTTTTGCCCTTGCCGGTCGGGTCCCACGCAATTCCCAGGCGGGGGGCGAAGTTGTTGTAATCCGTATGGTCGTGCGGTTGCTTGATCTGCGGCGTCAGATCGCGGAGGCGGCTGAAAAAGTCGCTCCCCTGCGGAAACGTAGCGCTCACCGTGATATTGTCCTGGTCCCACGGGTTCATATAGACTTCCCACCGGAGTCCCAGGCTCACAGTGAGATTCCGCGCCGCCTTCCAGTCGTCCTGGACGAACGCTCCGTAGTTCACGTAGACCGGCCGGTAATCCGGTCCGGCGGCCTTGCCCGTCTTCGGATCGAACCCGATGTTGCTCTGCGAGAACGGGTCGTCCCTGACAAAATCGTAGAGGCTCGGGAAGCTATAGACGACTCTGGCGTACGTGTTATGGAACAGCGCGCCGGCGCCGGGGCACCCGCTTCCGCACTGCACGGTGCCGCCAACCTTGAAGGCGTGACCCCCGCAGTTCAAACTCAGCACGTCTTGCCAGTTCTGGTTGTTCTGAATGAAGATCGCATCCGAGAACCCCGAGCCGTAGGAGGCAATCCCGGCCACGTTGATCAGCGGAATCTGCCCGTTGCTGACCGGGTCGGACCCCCACGCGCGCGTTCCCGACCAGGAGAGTTCGTTGAGCACCGACGGCGAGAAGATGTGGGTGTAGTTCACGTTCCAATACATCGTGTACTCGCTCGCCGCGGCGGTAAAGGCCGGGTAAACCGAGGGCGCGCCGAAAGCCACCTGGTCCAGAGTCGTCCTTGCGACGCTTCCGTAAATACGGTCTTTGGCACCCAGGTTGTAATCGAGCCGCCCGAACCACTGCAGACCATTGCGAGGGAGCGTTTGCGCAAAGCTGCCGTTGAACGTCAGCGGCAGGTTGCAGGGCAGATTGCCGATGGGCGTCGAGACGGGCGCGCTTGGCCCGCCGGCCAATCCGGAGCAGCCCGCCACATTCGGAACCGCGCCCGCAACGGGGCCGGCAAAGAGGCCGTCGCCCAATTTTGTGAGTTGGCTGGGGAAATTCTTCACCAGGTTGGCGGAGGTGTTATTCGGGAACCGCTGCTGGATGACGCTTGCGAACTCCGGAGTGATCGCGCTCGACGCGAACCCCTGCCCCAATCCGGACCTCAGCACGTCCACGGACCCGAAGAAGAACAGCTTGTTCTTCTTGATCGGACCGCCGATCGTCCCGTTCGCTTCATTGCGCCGGAAAACCGGCACCTCGGGTTGGAAAATGTAGTTTCTCCCCGTGAGCCGGTTGTTGGTGTGATACCAGGCCGCCGTGCCGTGGAACTCATTGGTGCCGGATTTCGTGATCACGTTCACGAAAGCCGACGAGTTCCGGCCGTACTCCGCCGAGAAGTTGTTTACCGAAACCCGGAGTTCCTGGACCGCGTCGGCGCTGGGGCTGAAGTTCGAGACCCCGCCCCGCGGGCTTCCATTCACCGAGGCGTTATCCACCTGGAAGTTGTTGGATTCCGCACGCTGGCCGTTGGCGTTGAGGTTGACGCCATACTCGGCCGAAAACACGTCGCCGGTGGCCTGCGCGTACGCCTGGCCTCCGCCGCTCGGCAGTCCTGTCACGCCCGGCGTGAGCACCACCAGGGTCATGAAGTTCCGGCCAACCAGCGGCAGTTGCGAAACTTCCCTTTCCTCGACGTGTCCGGAGACCCTGGCCTCCCCGCTTTCGACGAGTGGAACCTCGCTCACGACATTCACCTCGGTCGAGGCGGCCCGGCGCGCTGGCCGACGCCGCGTCCGCCAGCTGATCGCTCTCGAGCCGCACGTCCTCATACACTGCCGTGTCAAATCCCTTAGCCGACACGTGAATGGTAACCTGCCCCGGCGGCAGCGAGGCAATCCGGTAGTGTCCCGTGTCGGCGCTGAGCACCGACCGTTTAATGCCGGTAGCCTGATTTTCCACCGTGACTTCCGCATTGGGAATCGCGGCGTTCGAAGGGTCGTTCACCGTGCCCTCGATGACGCTGGTGAATTGAGCCTTCAATGTGGATGGCGCGCCGACTAACACGGCGAATACCAAAGCCGGAAACAGCGCGCAGCAAAAGCGGCGAAGTACACACCCAGACATTGTCAAATCCCCTCTCGCGCTTGGGAAGCGCTTGCAGAAATAGTGGATTTAAACTATCACGCACCCCGAGTGGGCGTCAACGGAACATCCTCCGGCACTGTAATCTTCCTCGCCCTTGTGGCCAGTGACTCACGGTGGATGAGAGGTGTATAACAGAATAATCCGCTCCGGGGGGAAGCGATGCAAAAGCTCTGTACGGCCTTGATGCTACCTGCTCTCGTTTGCGCCCAGGGAACCATCTACGAACAGTCGGCCGCATTCATCCAGTCGGGCCAGCCCGCGAAAGCCGTCGCATTGCTGGAGCCTCGTCTCCACGAAGCTCCGCGGGATTTGAAGGCCATGACTCTTGTGGGCATGGCCTACTCGGCAGAGAACCAGCGCGAATCGGCCAATCGCTATTTTCGACAGGCGCTGGAAGCGAACCCGGCGTACGCGCCCGCGCTGAAGAATCTCGCGATCAATGAGCTTGCCATAGGCGACGCCGCCAAAGCGCAAACCCACTTCGAAGCTCTGCTGAAGCTCACTCCGGCGGATCCCATCGCGCACCTCGCCCTGGCCGACATCGACTTCGCCGCAAAACGCTATGCCTCCGCTGTGGCGCACTACGAGCGCAGTGAGAATCTGTATCTCCGGGAACCGCCATCGCTCATTCGATTCGCCCAGGCGTGCGTGGGCGTCCGGCAGCCCGCCAAAGCCGCGGCCGCCTTGGCCCACATGCCGCCGGATGCCGATTCCGCGCAGCACTTCGCCGCCGGCTCCGTCCTCGCCGGAATACGGGAATACGCGGCCGCCGCGCGGGAATTCGAACTCGCCCGCGGCGGAGATCCGGGCGCCTATGACGCGGGGTTCAACCTCACTCTCGCGTACCTCAACTCCGGCCAGTACGACGCCGCCGTCCGCTCCGGCCGGGAACTTCTGTCCCAGGGCTTCCGCAAACCCGAACTCTTCAACGTCCTCGCGCAAGCGTACGAGAAGCAGGGCAAAACGGGAGACGCCTACGAGGCGCTCCGCACGGCCGCGAATCTCGAGCCGAAAGACCCCTCCAACTACCTCGACCTGATCGCCCTCTGCGTCACTCACAAGAATTTCGACCTGGCGCTTGAAATCGCCGGCGTTGGCGTGGAGCGGCTCCCCGATTCCGGCCAGCTCCACCTTCAGCGCGGGATCGCTTTCGCCATGAAAGAGCAGTTCGAAGACGCCCGCCGCGAATTCGAGACCGCCGTGAAGCTGGCCCCCGGGAGCTCCCTGGGATACGTCGCCCTCGGCCTCATGCTGTTGCAGATGGACCAACCCGCCGACGCCGTGGCGCTCCTGCGGAAGCGCGCCAGGACTTCCGGCGACTACCTCACCCTCTGGTTTCTCGGCGAGTCCTTGAACCGGGCCGGCCTGGCCGAAGGCTCGGCCGAAGAACAGGAGGCCATTGACGCCTTGAGCCGCTCGGTCGCTCTCGACGGAGGCGTCGCGCAGCCGCGAATCCTGCTTGCCAAGCTGCTTGCGCGCCGCGGCCGGCTCGATCTGGCCGAAAAGCACCTCTCCCGCGCCCTGCAACTGGAACCGGACAACGTATCCGCCACTTACCAGCTCGCGCAGGTTTACCAAAAGAAGGGAGACTCCGCCCGCGCCCGGCAGCTCTTCGCAAAGGTGAGCAAGGCCAAGGCGGAAGAGCGCGAGCAGCTCACGCGCGGCGGTCTCCGGCAGATCCTGACGGAAGGCGCCCGGTGAGCCCGCGCGTACCGGCCATCGCCCTCGCGCTCCTTTTATCCCCGCGCGCGTGGCCGCAGGACGCCAAGACCGCGGCCCGCTCCCGCGACGCCCGGGGCGTTGCCCTCGCCCAGAGCGGCCGGGTTCACGAAGCCATCGGCGAGTTCCGCGCGGCGCTCCAACTGGATCCCGATTTTCCCGACGCCGTCTACCACCTCGGTCTGGCGTACGACGCTTCCGGCCAGACCGACGAGGCCATCGCTCAGGCCGAAGAGGCCCTCCGCCGTCTGCCCGGCTTCCCGCCCGCCGAATACCTGCTGGCCGGCTGTTGCCGCAAGCGCGGCGACTTTGAGGGCGAGCTGCGCCTTCTGGCCCGCATAACAAAATGCGCGCCCGGCTTCGCCGACGCGCGCTATAACTACGGCATTGCCCTGCAACGCGACGGCAAGCTGGCCGAAGCCGTCGAGGAACTGCGCGCCGCCGCGCAGATGGACCCGAAGTATCTCCTGGCTCTGGGGCTCGCGCTCGCCGGCCGCGATGCGAACGAAGCTGTCCGCGTCCTGCGCGCCGCGGTGGAAGTTGCGCCGCAAGAGCCCGAACGGCGGTATGATCTCGCTCTCGCGCTGGCCGCGGCGGGGCGTGAGGACGATGCCATCCCCGAATTCCGGGCGGCCCTCCGCATCGATCCGAAGCATGCGGCCGCGCGCCGCGGTCTCGGAATCGCGCTCCTCCATGCGGACCAGCTCCAGGCCGCCACCGCGGAATTGCGGCAGGCGCTGGAAATTGCTCCTCGCGACGCGGAGACGGCCAACAACCTCGGGCTCGTCCAACTCCGGCTCAACGATATAGCCGCCGCAATCCAGTCCCTCGAACTCGCCATCCGGATCAATCCGCGGCTCATCAAGGCCCACTACAACCTCGCCAAGGCCTATCAGCGCGCCGGCAGGCCGCAAGACGCCCGCTCCGAAACCGAAATCGGCGCCGGCCTGACCGCCGAACAGCGGAGCCTCGGGCGCGCCATGGTCCTGGTGCAGTCCGCGCGCCAACGCCTCGAAGCCAAGGACTTCCCCGCCGCGCTTCAGGCTGCCCGTGAAGCCGTGGCGGCCAGCCCCCGCTTCCCTGACGCGCAGTTCGAACTCGGCCGCGCGATCCTGGCGTCACACGGCGTTCGCGCCGAGGCCGTCCGCGCCTTCCGCGAGGTTCTGAATCTCGATCCCGAACGCTCCGACGCTCATTATCAGCTCGGCCTCGCGCTCCTGGATTCCGACGCCAAAGCCGCCCTCGAAGAACTGCGCGCCGCCGCGCTCATGGCCCCCTGCCGCGTTGAATTCATGCGCGCCCTGGCCCGCGCCGCGGAGGGAGCGGGAGACGGGGCCGCCGCCGCCGATCAGCTCCGCCGCATTCGGGCCTGGGAGCCCGACGACCAGTCCGCCGCCGCCCACCACTGAAGTCCAAGTACCGCCGGCGATCGCCTTTCGCCGCTGGTTCTTTGAAGGGGCCGAAGAAAACCTGTGAAGCCCACGCCGCTGAAAGTCTCCAACGCCGAGAGTCTTTGGCCGCGAACTGGAGTTTCCGACCGGGTCCGCCTCTGCGGGACGGGCCGCGGTTATAATAACGGACGTCAAAAACGCCTGACGGGAGCTAATATGCCGCGAATCACCAGACGGAATTTCCTGGCGGCGGGGATGGCTCTTCCCTCACTGCCGGCTTTAGCGTTCCAGTCCGAGAAGAGCGCTCTCAAAATCACGAGCGTACGGGTGGTGCGGACGAGGGCCAGGCGGCCCTTGCCGGCATATACGCCCGCTCCGGGTTCGTGGTCCACAACCGGGGTGGAAGTAGCAAACCCAATGTCCGTCTATCCCGAGTACAAAGCCGAGCGTTCGCTGTTCATGAACGGGGCGCCGGGCGGGTTTACGGTAGAGATCGGAACCGATAAAGGCGTCACCGGATTAGGAAACGGCGGCGCGGGCGGCGCGCTCCTCGTGCGGGGCCAATTCGCGCGATTGCTGATGGGACGCGACCCGTTCGACGTCGAGCGGAACTGGGACATCCTGTTCCGCTCCAGTTACTACTACGACCGCGCAGGCATCGCCACGGGCGCGATCAGCGGCCTGGACCTGGCCCACTGGGACCTCATCGGCAAAGCGCTCGGCATGCCGGTCTACAAGCTGCTGGGCGGGGAAACCAAGCCGCGCATTCCGGCTTACTGCACCGGCAACGACATGGAGCAGCACGTCAAGTTCGGCTTCAAACGGCTGAAACTCGCCATTCCGCACGGCCCTGCCGATGGCCGCGAGGGTATGCGGAGGAACGTCGAACTGGTGAAAACCGCCCGCGAGATCCTGGGGCCCGACGGCGATATCATGCTGGACTGCTGGATGGCCTGGACCGAACCGTACACCGTGGAGATGGCGGAAATGGTGGCGCCCTATCGCGTGTACTGGATGGAGGAAGTTCTGCCGCCGCACGATTACGACGGCTTCGGGCGGTTGAATGCCGGAATCAAGACCACCAGGATCGCTACGGGGGAGCATGAGTACACGAGGTACGGCTTCCGCCAACTCCTCGAACATCGCTCGGCGGCCATCTGGCAGCCGGACGTGCATTGGTGCGGCCGCCTGACCGAATTGCGCCGCACCGCGGCCATGGCGGCGGCCTACGATATTCCCGTCATTCCCCACGGAGGCGGCGAATTCGAACCCTCGCATTTCGTCATGGCCGCCACGAACAGCCCCTGGGCGGAGCTGTTCCTGCCCGCGCCCGGCGGGCCGCCCGAGGTATACCAGCGGTTCGAGGAAGACCACAACATCACGCGCGGTCCGGAGGGAATCTACAAGCGTCCGTCGGACCGCCCGGGCCTGGGCTGGGACGTGGAAGTTGCCCCGGCTTGAAGGCTGCGCCCACGATCAAGAAGGCCGCAAGAGGGCGATGTCCTGACCGGATCGCAGCCGCGTAGCAGCAGCCGGAGCGCAAAAAGGATGTTTCCGCACGAGTCCGCGGCGGCCCTTCCGGAAGTTCGCCTGACCCGTGTTGCGCCCCGACTTCGATGCGATATGATCGTGCCGGCCGTGGAGGCGACCTTACGCATATGCCTTCTATCCGGATTACCGATCGGCTGGGAGCGATTATCGACGCCCAGCTGGCTCCTGGCTCCGCTCTCTTGAAATACGCCGGAGCGGTTCCGTCCGCGGTGATTCAGGGGGCAGACTTGTCTCGTCTCCAGGGGTTGATGTTGAACGACCCGGCGGTACGCTCGCTGCAGTTCGGGTTCGCCTTCAATCAGCCCGTCGATCTCGGAAAAGACGCCCCCTCGCTCACTTTCCGGGCGGAATCCGCCGGCTCATTGCGCGTGACCGCCGCAACCGCCGCGGATGGCGTTCTTCCTCCAACCGACGACTACGGGGAGGAAATCGAGGTTCCCCCCGGCCGTATTTACGCGGCGATCGGTCTGAAAGGCCTTGCGGGAGCGCGGGCCGAAGCGGCAACCGGACCGCTCACTTTCGGCGTCGAGGCCGGCGCGGATGTGGCACTCACATACTACGCGCCGTTTCCCGGCGGCGCCGATGCGCCTACGCTGGCGGAGGCCCTGGCACGCTGCGTCGCGGAATTGATCCTTCCGGCGGATGTGGAGGATCTCCGGTCGCTTGCAGGCGGCGCCCTCGTCACGATCGGCGGCCACGGCGCATTGAAGTTCTCCGGAACGGCGAATCTGCTCGCCATCGCGAACCCGCTGGCGGGCCTGGCGCTCCCCAGCCCGGCGCCCGCCATTGCGGTGAACCAGGGAGCCTCGGTGGACGTCGGAGCTTCCTGGCAAATCTCCACGGAGTATCACGTCCGCATACGCAAGGTGGACTCCCGGAGAGTGCAGATCGGGTGGTATCGGAAGCGCGGCTCCGAAGCGGAGATTACGGTCTCGGCGAGCACCGGCGTGTCCACCTCGCTGGGGAGCACGGACCTTTTTCCGATGCTGATCTCCGCCATCAGTTCCGACGCGCGGGCGGATCTCGAGCAACTGCGCAAAGCCGGACTGCCGGCAGAGGAAGCCGCTCGAATATCGGACGCCGTCAAATCGGCTGTAAATCGCAAGTTGCAGGTCGGCATGGCGGCTGAGTTCGGCGCCCTCGGCTCTCATGAGGCGGCGTTCCTCTACGAGGTCGAGCTCATGGCCCTCGACGCCGCGGGGGAGGAGCGAATCCGTGCGGCCCTCCAGGGTGTCCTCGGAGCCTTCACCGGCTCCGGCCGCCTCCCGGCCGGGGTCACCGAACTCCGCAGCATCCTCACCACCGCGAACTCCTCGCGATTTTCCATGAAGCTCAACCTGCTCGGGATCTTCAACTACGGGTCCGTCTCGCAGTTGGCCCTCAGCGGCACGGTGACGTTCACTCCCTCTACCGGCGAGTTGGTGATCGCGGATGAGGCCACGGCATCCCGGATTCAATCGTCGGCCGTGAATTTCGGGGCTGACGAGGACAAGCTCCGCAAGGTAATGGCGGAGAGTTTTCTCGCCACCGCCGCATACCGCGGCAGCAAATCCGTCGTATCACCCCCGAAGCTCGCCAGCTCCCACCTGTTCTTCGCGATGGACAGCCGCACAAGCCGCGAGGAACTGCGGCGATTCGCGGCCATCGCTCCCGCGTTGAACCTGTCGGCCGCCAACCTCCCGGAGGGGACCAGCGATTTCGGCCGCACCAGCGTATTCGCCGAGGCCCGTTACGATGATGCGTTATCGCGCTCGCTCTTCTACCGCGCCGGCGGCGCGCCGCGCCCCCACGCCGATTACGAAGCGGCCGGAAGGCGCGCCATTGCCTTGCTCGTGCCCTCCGGGGCGGACGACGCATTCCGGCTTCCGCCTACCGCCGACGACGCCTTGTGGGACCGGATGAAGGACCTGGGTCCGGCGAACTTCCGCCAGCTCTTCCCGCCGTTGCACGCCGAGGTCATTGGCGCGGACTACCTGGCAATCCAGTGGTGGGCGGACGCCATGTGCGGCGCCGCCCGCATTCTTGCGCAGATGGACCGGTACACCGCCGGCGGCAACGCCGTACCCGATGATCCCGAATTTCAAAGACTCCGGCTGGACCTCGCGCATCACCTGCGCGACGTAGCGGCGAAGGCCCACGCCCAATTCGGCGCGCCATGGGGACTGGTGGCCATGTTCCTGATTTCCGGCTCCGCGGAAACCGCGCTCCAGATCACCGGCCCGCGTTTTGTTTATACGGCGGGACAAATGCTGCGCGCCGCGGGGTAGCCGCGGAGTGATTAGCCATCCGTGGCCGATTAGCGCCTTTCCAGACCTGTTAGAAGATGGGTTGACTCGCCGGAAGCGCAATCGGATCGTACTCGCGCTCCACGAATTGCGCCGTAAACGCGATGAAGCGCATCCGCGCCTGGAGTTGGATCGCGGGGTCGCTCGTGCCCGTCACGCGGAATGACGCCAGGAAGGCCGTCAGATTGCCGGTGGCGGCCAGGTCTTCAAAAGTGCGGAACTTCAGCAGCGCCGTGCCCATCTCCTTTTGCGCTCCGCCGGAGAGGTCCCAGACGTGGCAATACAGCGTGGTGTAATCTTCCAGGACCTCGCGGATGCCTGTTCCATCCTTTTGCATGTACTTGGTCCCATCGAGCGCGTAGCGCCAGCCCGCGGTGCTCACGAACTCGATGTGGTACCGCATCTCGGCCTCCGCCGTGGCAGGGTTGATGCGCAGGTAATGAAACCGGCTGGCCGCGGCGTCGATCGCGAACGTGGCGGGCGTTTGGGATTCGAACAGGCCGAAGGTGATAGAGCCTTGCATCTGCGCCTCGTGCTCGTAGCCGTCGATAAATTCATTGACGTCCGCGACCACCATGTGCGCCTTGAAGCTGCAGGCGGCCGCTCCAGCCGGGTCGCCCGATTCGGGGATTCGCTCCGCGATCGTGACGTCGCCTTCGCGGCCGGGCGCGGGCGTCGGCTGTCCGGGGAAATACCAGCCGGTCATCTCTTCGTCGAATGTCATCCCGACTCCGTCCGGAAGTTGTACATCGAGGAACGGCTCGAGTAGCGTGTTGGTGGGGAGTTCGCCGCCTACGGCTCGCGTCAGCATGTAATAAAATCCCAGGCTGCCGCCGGCCTCCGTGTGCAGCAGGCCAAGCGAACTGTTTCCAAACACCGGAGATAGCGCGGAAGGCAGCGGCGCCACATATTTGCCGACCAGAAAATCCGCACTGACCTTGTGGATCTCGTCATGGAAGGGAGTGAAGTCGGTCAACTGGAAATGGTCCTGCAAGAACTTGGGAACCACCAGTCCCTCCATCAGGCCCATAAGCTGGTACCGGGCCTCGAGACGGCCGTCGGGCTTGTTGCTGAACTGGAGGTAAGCAACTCCGGAGGCGTGGTTCGCGTTGGAGATGGCGTCCATCCGCCAGAGTCCATTCAGGTCGTCCGGCGCGGGCGCGCTTCCGCCGGCGAAGAGGCCGGCGTGGTCGTCTACCGTCATCTGCTCGAAGGCGTAGCGGCGGGACATCGGGAAGGTAAAGACGCGTATGCCATGCGGGTACTGGCCCAGGTATACGCGGCCAATCAGCAGGTCGTCGTTGATGACCTTGAAAACATCGTAGTAGCCCTGCCATGGCGGATCCAGATACCGAAGCAGGATGTACCGCCCGGCTTCCAGCGTGCCGGCCGCGCCGTGCGAAACTTCGATTTCTTCCAGACTGTTGCGCGCATGGATCCTCCCGTCGGTATCGCTGGTGATACCGACGTAACGGCCGCCCTGCTGGTGGAACTCCTTCCGGAAGCCGGTGAAAATGGCGGACGACATGGCATTGAGGATGTGCCCTTTCGGGAAGAATCCCTTCCAGAAGCGGTCGTTGCGAATGGTCTGCTTCGAGATGTCGATGTCCGGGGCTCCTCCCTTGTTTACGAGCGCGTCGATTCCCATCGTCGGGCAGCGCCGGAACAGGGCTTCCAACTGGCCCTCGTTGTACGAGATCGCGTCCAGGGCGGCGATCGCGGCCATTGATACCGCGCGCGGCGGCTCCGGATATGCATCTCCGCCGATTTCCTGGATCTTGCGTTCGGCGAATCGCTCGGTGAGCGCGGAGATCGTCAGGAAGGGGTTTACGCCCAGGGCGCTCGGAACGACGGAGCCATCCGTCACGTAGAGGCCCTTATGAGTACCGCCATCGCCGGCGAAGACGCGGCCGTACGCATCCACCGCCCCCTGCAAATGGTCGTCCCCCATCGGGCAGCCGCCGAGCGGGTGCGCGGTCACCAGGTGGCGCAGATTGAACACGCTCCACGTGGGGTTGGAGATGAAGTTGGCGCCGAGCGCGCGCGCATGCCGGCGCAGTTCTTCGTTCATCCGCGTGAAAATCTGTTGCTGGCCGCCGCGGTCCCAGGAGACTCGGATGCGGCCATCGGGTTCGGTCCAGGGCGCCTCGAAGAGAATGACCCCGCGAGCGTTGTCCTGCCCCATCACCAGGTACAGCATGGAGTGGTTCAGGGCGCCGTCCGGATCGTGCGGCGCGTCGATGGGATTCAGGTCGCGAAGCAGGCGGTCCCGCTGCGCATCGTCGTTCGCGGTGCTGGTGTCCTGGCCTCGAATCGTCGCGAAGAGGGTTTTGGCGGCATCCATGTAGGCGCTGGGGAACGAAAAATCCTCCACCGCGATGCGCTGCGCCTCCGGCACGCCGTTCGCATACCGTACGATGCCCACGATGTTCGGCCCGGGCTCCGGCGAATCTCCGCCGGAGGGTGGCTCGGCCGGCCGATACCCGAGAACGTCGGTTTCGTAGTCTCCGTTGTAGGCCAGGCCGAAGAAATCGCCGTTCCCGCTGAATTTCGTGCCGAGCGCGGGCGATACCGAAAGCCCGTGCGCCTCCGAGCGCAGGAGGATCTCCGTCGAGTTCAACGAACCGGCCGATAAAACCACCTCGCGCGCATCCAGCGTGAAGCCTTCGCTGCCGCCCTCGGTCACATGCTTGCCGTGGATCCGCCAGCCGCCGCCGGCGAGTTTCTCCACCCACTCCACCTTGGTCTGGGTGAGAATTGTCGCCCCGGCGCTCTGCGCCATCGGCAGGTAGTTCATGTAGAGCGTGTTCTTCGCCCCGACGTTGCAGCCGGTCACGCAATTGCCGCAGTCGATACACGGCTTCTGAGTTACGCCGTGCGGGTTGGCGCCGTCGATGGTGAAGTTCACGACGATATCGAGCGGTTGAACGGCGGTCCCCATTTCGCGCGCGCGGCGGTCGAGCGCCTTCACTTTGCCGAGTTGCATCGCGCGCGGGTGCGGGTTCGCCGCCAGCGTCTGCCGGGCGCGCTGATAATATCCCTGGAGCGATTCGTACGTGATCGCTTTCGGCCAGTTGAACTGCTCGAACACCTCGCGGTCCGGCACGATGGCCACGTTCGCATTGATCAGCGAGGTGCCGCCGAGGCCCGATCCTTTGATGACCGAAATATCGGGAAAACTCAGAAGCTCGTACAGCCCGAGCGGGTTCAAATCGCCGCGCGTGGCGCCAATCACGTCGGGCGTTGTCTCCGGGAACGTGCCCGGCTCCCACTCTTTTCCACGCTCGAGAATGCAGACGGCGGGTTTTGGCTTCAAATCGGCGGTCGCCAGCCGTGCGGCGGTAATGGAGCCCCCGTAGCCGGAGCCGACGATCACAAAGTCATACTGGTTCCTGCGCAGCTGCCAAGGCGTAGCTAGCATCGTGTTCTCCTTAGAAACGCCCCGCCGCCGAGCCTGCCTCGGCCAGCAGGTCGCGGAAATATTGGTTCAGCAGCCGATCGTGCGGATCGTAGGTTCTGCGCGCCGCCGCGAACGCCGCCAGCCTCGCGCCCAGGGCGGCCTGCGCCTGAACCCGCGTAATTCCCAAAGTCTGGTTCAACAGCGGGATCCCACGGTGTTCGATGCAGAACTGGTTATAGGCATCCAGAAACGCGTTCCACCCCGGGTTGGCGGTGGAGACGGGGTCAATCGTCATCACATCACCGTCCCAGGAATACGAGAGCAGCGAATTCTGGTCTTTGGCGATGCGGTACCCGACGCACAGCATGTTGATGCGGTATCCGGTGGCCTTGTAGTATTGGCGGCTGAACCCGCAATATTGCGGCAGCACGGCCGCGTAGGTCTCTTCCGGAAAAGCGAAGAGGCTGAACGTATAGCGGCTCGGGCCGGCTACCAGCGGATAGCGGATAATCTGATCGGTGGCGACGGTGTTTTCGCTGCGAATCAGGTTTTCCAGCTTGAAACGCCAGACCGCGTTGAAGCCGTCCAGCACCCGGTCCCGAACGTCCGGAACCTGAATATCGTGCGCCACTTGGGAGCAGAACAAAGGCCCCGCGCTCGCCCATAGATAGTTGCGCAGAGGCCAAATGTGGCGGTCGGGATCGCCGCCGGCCGTGGGATTATAGCGGCGGAACTCGACGGTGATCAGGTTCTCGAACGGGAAGATATAGAACATCATCGATTCACCGCGCGCCTTCAACTCGGGCAGTTTGGCGGCGAAATCCTCGATGGTGAAGCTCTCGTGGTGGACCGCCAGCGGAATGATCGGGCGGACCCGGAACGTCGCCTCGTACACCACGCCGAAGGCGCCATAACTGGAACGGACCATCTGCATCAGTTCCGGCTGCTGCGCCGTGACCTCGAACAGTTCGCCGGACGGCAGAACCATTTTGATGCGGTCGATGTAGGACCCCACCTGCCCGAACTCCCCGGGCATGGACGCGTCCTTCGTCCCGGCGCAGGCGGCGCTCCCGACCGAGAGGCTCCCGATCTCGACGTTTACATAGAATTGCAGGTTGTGTTTCTCGAGTTCCTGCGCCACGTCGATGTAGAGGGCCCCCGCCTGCGCCGTAACCGTGTCGCCGGTAATCTCCACGATCCGGTTCATTTTGGACATCTTGATTACAGTGCCGCCATCGGCGGCGCCGCAAGGCGCGGTGGAGTGGTTGGAACCGATGGCCCGCACGGGAGAGGGATAACGGTTCGGGTTCCTGAGGACAACGACAATGTCGTCCACGGACTCGGCTTCCACAACCACTTTCGGATGTGAAACCAGGTCGCCGAACCAATTGGTCACGACGGGATCCGGCATTTTACCCTCCTTTAACCGACTGGCGAATTATATATCGGGAATGGCGGAAATGCAGGATCTATTCTTATGCGGAACGTGCAATAACTTACACCCGCATTCAATTCCGGGAAAGACGATCTGAGAGATTGTCGCCCGGCTTGTCGGGTTGCCTGGACACTCGCGCTCTACAGCGCCTCGTCGAAGATCCGCTTCTCTTGTCCTGTGCCGGGGTCGAACTGAAAATACGCTGCTGCCGCTTGATCCCCCTTCAATTCCACGATGACGTACCCGTGCTGGAACAACCCGCCCGACCTGTCAAGCCCGAGTTCAACGCCTTTGATCTTGATCTCCGGATTGACCTTGCCCAGCTCGTCCCGGCCCACCGGAAAGGCCCCGTGCCCGACGCAGCGGCCCAGCACGTTCTGGAACTTCTCGAAGATCACCAGGTTATGTTCGTGCCCCCAGAACCACGCGGTGACCTGCGGCAGGATATCGGCCGTGTCATCCAGCAGCTTCTGGTTCACAAACCCGTCGCCGATCTTCTCGTTTTCGAACGCCGTGTACAACTGGTGGTGCGACAGCAGCACCGTCTTCCGCCCGCCGGCCGTCGCCATCTGATGCTTCAGCCAGGTGACTTCCGTGGGCTCCAGAAAGGTCACGTCTTTTCCCGCCGCCGTGGGGTCGGCATCGTGTTTTCCCGTATCGAGCGCGATGAACTGCCAGTTGGAATTCCGCAGGCAGAAATAGCTGGCGGGCTGCCCGATCATATCCAGGACGGTGTAGTAGGGCCCCCCGCCGGCATACATGTCGTGATTGCCGGAGAGCGTGAAGGTCGAGGGTCGCGAAGTCAGATCGCCCAGTTTGCCTCCCCAAGGCACGTTGGGAAGCCCCAGCACATCGCGCCAGATGGGATAAAAGTAGTTCTGAAATTCGTGCTCCGTGCCGGAGTAGTACACATCCCCCAGATGAATGACCACGTCCGGGTTTTTCGCGGCGATCTGGTTCAGCACGCGGCGCGCTTCCTCGTCTCCCGTGCCCCAGTCCCCCAGGATCGCAATCTTCGCGTTTTCCGGAAAGCGCGCACCCGAAATCACGAAATCGTCGAGCGTATTGTGCACCCGATACGGGATGTGCACGGACCCGACGCGATTCTTCACGTACTCGATGATGACTTCGGCCCACTGCGGGTCGCAGCCGCCGAACTTGGCGCCGATCTCCGCCTGCAACGCTTTCAGTTCGCTGGTATCGCCGGTGAAGATCGACTTCACGCGAGCTTCCGCGATGCGCAGCGCCGTCCTGGAACAGAACGCGACCGTCTCCTGGAACCCGGCCGCCGGGCTGAGGGGAGGCGGCATGTCCGGCATCTTGTCCTCATTCAGCAGGGCGGCGATCTGATTGCCTGCCTGGACGGAGGGATCGTCCTGCGGCGGCCTTTCCGGGGCGGGCGTGGCCGCATCCTCCAGCCCGGCGGCCGGCGACGGAGTTGCCGCCCCGGCGGCTACCCGGTCGATGGCGGATTGCCAAAGCGATGCTCGTTTGCTTCGAAACTGCTTCAGGCGTGCTTCCGGCATGCGATTTCCTCACGAGGCGATCCGCATGGCCATCAGCCACGCGGTTTCGGGCCGCGCCACGTCGCCGTGGCTGGTAATGATCTGGTCGCCGTTGAAGTTGTAGATCGCCTTCCCCTGCGTCAGTTGGTAGGGCGATTGCGCTCCGAGCAACGTCACGTCTTCCGCCAGGCTCCCCATGTGTTGCGCGCCGTTCCGTCCGATCCCGCCGTAGATATCGTTCGCGTCTCCCATCGCGGCGGCCGTGTCTCCGCTGATCCGCGAAGCCAGCGGATATGCCACCCCCACCGCTTCATCCTTATCGCTGTGCGTCACCAGGATCGGCCCCGAAACTTTCCGCTGCTGAACCACGTTCACGAAGAAGCCGTCGTGCTGGTTGTCGTATTTTTGTGCGAAACCGTTATGCGAGAACGCCGCCTGCAAAAGAAGAAGCGTGTTGACGCGCAGCCGGTTGGGGCCGTCCACGGTGGCGGTCACGAGGCGTCCGCCGAAGCTGTGCCCGGCCAGGTGTAAACGGATGTCCTTCGAAACCCCCGCCTGGATGCGGCTTAACATCGGGTTCGCGCCGTTGCGGCCCACCAGGCCGGCGCGGTCTTTCATCAGATAGTACGTGAAGTAGTTCAGCAGCCGCGACGCGCCGGCGGTGATGGAACTGAGCGCTCCCCCGAGACCCGCCGCGCCTCCCGCGGAAGCGTCGAAGCTGGCCGCGCCCCCCGCACCGGCATCCGCCGCCTCCGTGCCTACCGGCGCGCTGAGCTTCTGCAACAACTCGGCGCCATCCTGCGCCGTCAGGGCGTGCGAGCCCTCCTCGGGCGACGATTGCGTCGCGTCCGCATGCCGCGCGAGAAGCGCCCCCAGCTTGCTCACGAACTCGCGCTGGGCCGAGGCGCTGTTCTCCAACTGCGGCAGCAGCGCGGCGGCGGCGTCCATCGCCGCATCGCCCTCCCCGCTACCCAGGCGGCCGGCAGCAGCGGCTCCAACCGCGCCAGAAACGTGCGGTACAGGGTCCGCGCCTCGTCCATATCGTTATTCCACCCATGCGACAGCGCCACCACATCCGTGGTCCCGTTGCCCGGCGCTGTGTTGAGAAAACGGAGAATGTCCGCTTCCTGCTTCGGCTGAAAAACGTTGGCGTCTTTATCGAACTGCACTTCGAATATCGGAATGGGCATCGAAACCTCACACAGATTGGATTGCACGCATCAGATCCACCAGGCCGGAACCTTGAAACGCGCGCTCGCGCTTCAGGTCCGTGGCGCTGCTGAGGAACAACTGCTTCACTTCGTCGGGACGGCCGATAAACTCCTTGCGGATCGAAAGGAACGCCGCGATCACTCCCGACACGTGCGGGGCCGCCATGCTTGTACCCGTGTCTTCCACGTACGCATTGGCCGCGCCGGTCGGATTCTTCCCGCTGGATTGGCACGAAAGAATCCGTTCGCCAGGGGCCAGCAGATCGGGTTTCGCCCGGCCATCTCCCGTGGGCCCTTTGGACGAAAAGTAGGAAACGCCGTATACATGCGGCATCTCGCGATGCGTCGAGCCCACGGTTATCGCGTACTCGGCGTTTCCCGGGTCGTTGATGGTGAGCATAAACCCCGCCCCCGTTGCACGCGCTTTGGAACTCAGGGTCCCGTACCCGGTGTTCCCCGCCGCGACCACCACCACCACGCCCGCGCGCACCAGGCGGTTGACCTCGGCGCAAATCGGGCTCTGCCCGCAGGCGAACCATCGCGGATCGAACTCGTACCCCAGGCTTAGGTTGACCCCGTGAATCAGGTTTTGCCGTCCGTAGTCGTTGACCTGCTGCACGAAGTCCAACGCCGCGATAATCCGCGCCACATCTCCCTGCCCGCGGTCGTCGAGCACCTTCAGGCTGACAATCTTGCAGTGCGGCGCCATGCCGGAGATGCTGTCCATCTCCTCGACGTCTTCCACGATGTTCTGAAGAGGGTCCATGCGGCTGCGCACCGCCTTGAGCTTCGCTTCGCCCGCTTTCCGGGGAGTGAGCACGCCGCCGGCGATGATGCCCGCCACGTGCGTTCCATGGCCGAACTTGTCCACCAGAGCCGAATCGGCGCCCTCGCCGGCCTTTCCGAGCGTGAAATCGTAATGCTTCAGGGGGAGCTTCACATCCAGCGTGTCCGCCTCTTTGAAGTGCTCGTGCTGCTTATCTACTCCCGAATCGATCACCGCCCAAACGATATCTCTGCCCTCGGCGAGAAACGCGCGCCGCGCCGCATCGGCTTTCACCGTCATGATGGAACGGTCGATCAGGGGGTACACGGAAAAGTTTTCCCAAATGCGGTATATCGCCATATACGGCCCCGCCTTGGTGGGAGGCGCTTCCGCCCGCGCCGGCGTGTCGGGGGGCGTCAGTTTCGCTTCCCTCCGCGGCGCCTCTGTCGCCGCCTTCGCGAGTTCCGCATCCAGCCGCACCATCTCCTGGATCACAAAGCCGGGCAGCCGGGCCGACATATAGGGATTCGACCTGCTGCCCACCGACTCCGGGTGTTCGACTCCGCTCGCGTCCGCGACCCCCTTGTTGGTCAACGCGTCTTTGGCGATCTTCTTCACTGCTTCGAACGCGCCGTCTCTCCCCTCGTGGAATTGCGTGTTCACATCGATCATGATGTTGAACATCTGCGACGGATTGTCGCGAACCTGGCTGTAGAGCGGCTCCGTGATGGGGTTGCGCACCAGTTCGTTGCGAATCTCGCGCTTGCGAATCTCGTATTCGGGCTTTTCGTCGGCCGCCATTACACTCCCTTCCACCCTGCGTTCAACACCCGGAGCGCGTTGCCGAATAGGATCTGGTCCGCATTCTTGGGAAAGCGGGCCTGAATCGCGGCCACGAGCGCCGGGGTCTGCGCGTACGTTTCACACCCCTTCACCGGCGTGATGAAACCATCCAGGTCGCTGCCGATCGCGATGTGGTCGAACCCGGCCACATCGGCGATGTGCTGAATGGTCTTGAATACAATCGGGAATCCGTCGGCCCCGAAGATCTGCTCATCCGGGTGGCGCAGCCAGTGCGGGTAGAGAATCACTCCGATCACCCCACCCGTGCCGGCGATCTGCCGGATCGCGTCGTCGCTCAGGTTGAGCGGATAGTTGGACTCGTGGCGCACGCCATTATGCGACGAGATCACCGGCGATCCGGGGAAATTCCTGGCAATGCGGAAGATCTCGCCCCGCGCGCGATCCGTACAATGCGTGACATCCACGACCATCCGGTTCCGGAAGATTTCGGAGACAATTTCTTCTCCCATCGGGGTCAGGCCGGTTTGGTCGTTCTGGTCCGGGTTCAGCGCCGCAAACAGCTCGTCGGGCAGGAACGGGAAGGCATTGGCGCAGGTGGCGACGCCCCGAAAGAACAGGTGCGCCACGATCACATATGCCACGCCCCGCGCCGCCGCCACGGCGACGTTGGCCGGATCGCCGCCGAACGCGAACGCCCCTTCCATGCAGTGGAAGAGAAACCGCTGCTCCGCTCCCAAAAGCCGGCTGAGCTCGGCGGGGTTCTTTGCCACCTGGACCGCGCCGTGCGAAGCGGCGATCTCGCTTTCGACGTTGTCTATCTGGGCAAGGAGGTTTTGAAAGGCTTCCGGCCGCGGCGTGGCGTCCCGAAAGAATTCGTCATCGGGGTCGTACAGCACCGAGCCGGCGCCGCCCGGACTCCCCACCTCGAATTCCGTCAGGCTGACTCGCGGGCGGCCGGCGGCGGAGTTCAGGAGAAGATTGGCCGCCCAGAATTCCAGTTTCTTCCCTTCGGCCACCCCGCCGCTGCCGACGCGGGGAGGGAAGCGCGTGTGCATCGGGAAGTGCGCGTGCAAATCGATAAGCGCCATGGCGAAACATCATACTTCAAACCTGGCCGGAAAAGCTATTGCCCCGTTTCGGTTACCTGGTTAAATGACTTGACGGGTTGCCGCGGCAGGTGGTGGTGGCGCCCGGAAGGCGGCCCCGCTCCGCCCTTCGAGCGGCGGCGCTACTCTGCGCCTGGGCCCGCGCCTTCCGGTTCGGGCTGCGCCAGGTTGGCTCGCGCGCTGTCCACGAGGTCCCGCAGTTCCCGGTTGCGGCTTAACTCGAAGCGGTCGATAAGCGCCTGATAAGCCTTGGCGGCGCTCTTGGGGCGATTCAGCGAGTCCAGCGTGACGCCCCAGTTATAGAACGCCCGCCCCACCTGGATCTGTACGTCGGGGTCGTCCGCCCGCGAAAAGCGCTTCACAACGGCGCCGTACGCCTTCAGTTCCTCTTCCGGGTTGCGCAGTTCGCCCCACTCGCACCCCTGGTTGAGCATGGCCATGGCTGTCAACTCCTGCAACTCCACCTCTCGCGCATGGTTCAACCGGCGGATCAGCGATTGGTAGGCGTCCACCGCCTGGCGGTGGCGGCCCATCGCACTCAGGCTGTACGCCCTGTTGAAGAGCGCCTCGGCCGACTGCTGGCGGAAGAACAGGTCGCGTTCCCTCCCGAAACGCTGTACCGCCGCCTTGAAAGTCTCAATCGCTTCGTGATGCCGATTCGCGCCGGCCAGCGCGAGCCCTTTGTTGACCATGGCCATCGCAACTCGCTCCCGCACGAAGGCATCCGGCTTGGGCACGGCATCCCCAAGGCGAATCACCAAGTCGTACCCTTGAATCTCCTCGGCTGAGTTGTCGTCCAGCCGCCACGCGGCGGTCAGCATGGTACGCAGCAGGTCGCGGCTCTCCCCGGGGCGCAGCTTCGTGGACGCCATCTCGGCGCCTAAGCGGATCGCGTCCCGGTACTGCGAGCGGCGCAGGTAATCGCGAATTCGTTCCATGCGGGTTTCCGCGCCTTTTACCTGGGCCCTTCCGCGTGCGCCCTCGATGCGCTCGATCACGCTGCCCAAGGAATAGATATCGACTTCCGCGGAGAGCCCATCCTGCTGGGGCAGGGACTGCCTCAGGTAAGTGGCGAAATAACTCAAGGGATCCTTGGTCAGCTCCGGCGCGGGAAGATCGAAAGCACGAATCAATTCGTCGAACACTCTCTGGGCGGGGAGCACATCGGGAGTTTCCTCATACGCCGCTTCCGGCGTCGCGGGGTCGCCGGCCGGCGCCGCGGCGCTGACCGCCGCGGGTGTCTTCAGAGCGTCGTCGCGCCCCGTGGGATCGTCGGCCACCACGAAGTACACATTCGGATGTTCGCGCAGGAACTCCGGCAGCGCCTCGGCCTCGCAATCCCGGTAGCAGAACCAGTACAGGTTGTAGGGCAATCGATTCTGCAGCCGCCGCTTCAACGCGCACATGACCACGTCGCCCTCCCACCCGCCGTAGCCCACCACCAGCGGCGAGCGGCGGGCCAGGATCGTGTCCAATAGCGACGCCATCGTGAAGGAATTCTCCGCCGACGAGCGCGACCGCTCCTCGATTTCACCCACCAGGTTGCAGCAGTCGTAAAACCAGTAGCTGCCATGGACGTGTACGATCTGTACGTCGTCCGCCTCGGGGTTGATGCGTTCCACGGTCCGCGGGTGGTCGCACACGATGTGCGGCTTACCGAACAGGTTGAGCGCCCGGCTCAGAAAATCGTCGAAATTCGTGGTCACCACCAGGTTCGCCACACGCTTGTCGAGCAGCAGGTGCGCCAGCCTGAAGTTGGCGTGCGAAATGGATTTTCCTTCGATGAGGCTGCGCAAATAACGCTGCCGCTCGATCGGGTGGGGGTAGGCATGGTCGAACCAGTGGGAGTAGGTGTCGATCGCGCGCTTCCCGGCCGGAGCCGTTGTCCGTTTCTGCTCCCGCGACAAAACTTTACAGCTCTCTTCTATCTTGGCCGCGAGCGGCACCGGGGGATACGACAGTCCGGACCCCACCAGGAAGAAGAACGGCAGCCTGTCCTGGATGGCGCGGTTCTCACCGCACACTTGCTTGATGTGTCCCACCGCCGTAACCAGGTCGACTTTCTTCAAGGGCAATCCGCCTCCACAACGCTGCTGGTGGAGATCGTACAACAGACCGTTCCGGACCGCAAGATCCGCGACAGATCCGCGACAGATCCGCGAATCAAAAGTGTTATTAGCTGACCGGGCATACCCAGCCCGGGCGGTGGGACTTATACTGAGCATTCCGATGGAGGGCAGATGAAAGACATC
>JAIQFU010000051.1 GCA_020073115.1 Terriglobia bacterium | reverse complement strand
GCCGCCAACCTCGCGGCCCTGGGGACGGGTGAGGTGGCCGTGCTGGGCGTCGTCGGCTACGACGGTTTCGGCTACGAACTGGAAGGGGCTCTCGCGGCGCGTGGCATTTCCCGCGATTTCCTGCTGCGGGCCAAAATCCCCACCTTCACCTATACGAAGCTCATGAACCTCTCCACGGGTCGGGAGGACCTCCCCCGGGTTGACTTCATTTACAGCCGCCCCCTGCCTCCCGACGCGGAGGCGCAGCTCATCGCACGGCTGGAAGACGCCGCGCCCGGGTTCGACGTGGTGATTGTCGCCGACCAGGCCGAAACTCCGCACGGCGGAACCATCACCCCGGCCGTGCGCACCGCCCTCGCCCGCCTCGGCGACGCCTGCCCCGGCGCCGTCTTCTGGGTGGATTCCCGCCTGCGTCCCGAGCACTTCCGGCGCGTGATCGTCAAGCCCAACCGTGAGGAAGCAGATGCTGCCTCCATGCGCGCCCTGGGGAAGATCGACCTGATGGGGCTTCGCAACCACATGGAAGCGCCGCTGCTGGTGGTGACCCACGGGTCCGAGGGCGCCCTCGTTTTGCACCGCCGGGGCGCCGCCTGGGTCCGGACGGAACCGGTCGAGAACCCCGTGGATATCTGCGGGGCGGGCGACAGCTTTTCGGCCGGCGCAGCCTTGGCCCTGAAGGTCACCTCCGATCCGTTAATTTCCGCGCGTTTTGGTAACCTGGTCGCTTCCGTCACCATCATGAAAAAAGGGACCGGTACGGCGTCCCCGCAAGAAGTGATCGACCGCTGTGGAAGCAAGACACTGTAGAAAAGCTCTATAATATTGGGCTGGTAGGGTGGGGCAGATCTCGCACCGCCCCCGGCTTCAGAGAGACTCAAGTTCACGATATACTCGTAATTAGAGGGGTGGTATGAAAAAGTACGGCAAGTTTGCCGCTCTGATCGCGGTGGTGGTGGGCACTCTGGCGTACCTCGCGATTCAGGGTGGGGCTTCCAACGCTACGTATTACAAAACCATCGCCGAGTTAGGGCAGATGGGCGACAAGGCGTATGGGACGCGCCTGCGGGTTGGGGGGGACATCGAAAACGGTTCCATCCAGAAAATCGGGGCCCAGGTGCAATTCGTCCTGGTGCAGGACAAGAGCAAACTGAAAGTCGCCTACACCGGAACCGACCCGCTGCCCGATACTTTCCGCGACGGCGCACAGGCGCTGGCCGACGGCAAGTTGGGTAAAGACGGGGTGTTCCACGCCGGCAAGGTCCAGGCCAAGTGCGCTTCGAAATATGAGGCTAAACCGGGCCAGATGCCGGGTCAGGTTCCTTCCAACATCAACGGGGCCAAAAGCAGCATCTAAAGGGTTTTATGGAAAATCTGGGTTCGCTGGCCATCCTTCTGGCCTTCTGCGTGGCTATCTACGCCGCAGTGGCTTCGATTGTCGGCCGCGTCAGGCGCAAGCCTTTTCTGGTAGTTAGCGGCGAGCGCGCGGTCTACTCCATCTGGGCGCTCGTCACTCTCGCCGCCGCCATTCTCGTACATGCCCTTCTTACCGGGGATTTCCGCTACTCCTACGTGGCGGAGCACAGCAACCACGCCATGCCGGCGCTCTACAAGTTTGCGGCATGGTGGGGCGGGCAGGAAGGTTCACTCCTGTTCTGGAGCTGGCTGCTGGCCACTTATTCCTCGGTGGTGGTGTTCACCAACCGCCGCCGGCATCGCGACTTCATGCCGTACGTCGTGGGCGCGCTGATGGTGGTGCAGACATTTTTTCTGCTGCTCAACAACTTCATCGCGACTCCCTTCAAGATGCTATCCATGGACGGCCGCATCACGGCCGTGACGGACGGCAACGGCCTAAGCCCGCTGCTGCAATACCCCGCGATGGCCATCCACCCTCCGATGCTCTACCTGGGGTACGTCGGGTTTTCGGTGCCGTTCGCTTTCGCCCTGGGGTCGCTGATCACGCGGCAGCCGGGAGACGCCTGGATCCACACCACGCGCCGCTGGACGCTGGTGACCTGGCTTTTCCAGAGCACCGGGATCATGCTCGGGATGGCGTGGGCCTACCACGTGCTCGGCTGGGGCGGATATTGGGCCTGGGACCCCGTGGAAAACGCTTCCCTCCTCCCCTGGCTCAGCGGCACGGCGTTTCTGCACTCGGTGATGATGCAGGAAAAGAAAGGCATGATGAAGGTCTGGAACATCGTGCTGGTCTCCGCCACCTTCTTCCTTTGCATCCTGGGTACTTTCCTCACGCGCTCGGGCGTGGTGCAGTCGGTGCACGCTTTCGCGCGGTCCGAGATCGGCAAGTACTTCGTCACTTTCATGGCGCTGGGCATCGCCACCACCATCTTCCTCATCCTGGACCGCCTGGACTACCTGAAGAGCGAATCCGAGCTGGAAAGCGTCATCTCGCGCGAGTCCAGCTTCCTGTTCAACAACCTCATCCTGCTGGCCAGTTGCTTCGCGGTGCTGTGGGGCACCCTCTTCCCGGTCATCTCCGAGGCTGTTTCCAATAACAAGATTTCGCTGGACGCCGAATGGTACAACCGCCTGATGGTGCCCATCGGGCTGTTCCTGCTGCTGCTGACCGGCCTGGGGCCGCTGTTCGCCTGGCGGCGGACGTCCAAGGAGAGCCTGCGGCGCAATTTCCAGTGGCCCGGCATCGCTTCCATCGTGCTGGTGGGGGCGCTGTTCGCCGCCGGCGTGCGCCACCCCTACGCCCTCATCTCGTTCGGTTTCTGCCTCTTCGTGGCGCTGACCGTGATCGTGGAGTTTTACAAAGGCGCGAGGTCAATCGGAAATCGCAACAACATGAATTACCTGCGGGCCGCGGTGGAGTTGACGCACCGCAACACGCGGCGGTACGGCGGGTACCTGGTCCACATCGGCATCGTGCTGATGTTCGTCGGGTTCACGGGCAACGCGTTCAAGCTGAGCGACGTGAAGGAAATGAACGCGGGCGACAACCTCCGCATCGGCCATTACGACCTGAAGATGGTCAGGCTGGACCAGGGCGACAACGACCTGTACGAATCGCACACCGCCGTCATGGATGTCTACAAGGACGGCAGCCTGCTGGGGACGCTCCGGCCCGAAAAGCGGTTCTATAAAGCCAGCCGGCAGGGCACTTCGGAAGTCGGGCTCCGCCCGCGGCTGAACGAAGACCTTTACCTGAATTTCGGCGGCATGTCCGACGACAACCAGCGCGCCGTGATACAGGCTTACGTATTCCCGCTGGTGTCGTGGATCTGGGTGGGCGGCCTGGTGCTGATCGGCGGCACCCTGATCTGTCTCGTGCCCAGCAAGATCAAAATGCAATACGCCCGCACGCAGGTGCTGGGCGTAGTGAATCGAAATGCGACCGTTCAAAAGTAGTTTTTTAGCGCTGGTAGTGGTGGTGGCCGCCGCCCTGGCGCAGACCGCCGCGGAGAAGCCGACCCTGGATGTCCGCCGCGTCGGCGCCCGCCTGGCGTGCCAGTGCGGGTGCAAGGATTCCGTGGCCACCTGCAGCATGCTGGAGTGCGGTTTCTCCAAGCCCGCCAAGGAGCGGATTGCGCGCATGCAGGCGGTGGGGATGAGCGACGACCAGATCATCCAGGCGTTCGTCCGCGATTACGGCCCGGGGATCTATCTCGCCCCGCCCAACGCCTGGGGCTGGATTGTGCCTTACGCGTCAGTGGGCTTCGGGCTGGTGGTAATCTGGCTCTTCATCCGGAAGTACCGGAAGCCGAAGCCGCTGGCCGAAATCGGCCCCGCGGAAATCGACGATCCCGATCTTGCCAAGTATAAAGACCAGATCGAGAAGGATTTGGCGAAATTGGAATAAAGCAGCTCTCAGCCGTCAGCTATCAGCTATCAGCTCATGAGGCGTTGGCTGAAAGCTGAGAGCTGAAAGCTGACAGCTTGGAATTCATTTGATCATCGTCATAGCTTGCATCATCGCGATCGCCGTCATCGCGTTCGTTTTAGGGGTCAGGGGCAAGGATCTGCCCCAGCCGGAGCCGGAATCGCCGTTCGCCCACCTCGACGAAAAAAAGGCCGCCATCTACGACAACCTCCGGGACCTCCAGTTCGAATACCGGGTGGGGAAACTTTCCGAGCAGGACTACCAGAGCACCAAGCGGGACCTGCAGAAGGAACTGGCGTCGGTGCTGGCCGAGGTAGACCGGCTGAAAGGGCAAATCGGAGTGAACGGCGCGGTTCCCCCGGTAGCGGCGGTGGCGCAAGCCGCCCGGCCGGCCCAGCCGGCGGCCGCGGCGAAGGAAATTGGGTTCGTTTGCCCATCTTGCGGGTCGAAGTTCGACCAGGAACTCAAGTTTTGCGGGGAATGCGGCAAACCCATGAAGGCGGCAAAGGCATGAAGCGGCTCTTGATATTCGTCTTATCCTGCGTTCCGGCGCTGGCGGCCCTCAGCGGGACGGTGAGCAACCGGACCACGGGCAAGCCCCAGAGCGGCGCCGTAGTTGGATTCTACAAAGTAGGGACGGAGAGCGGCCTGGAAATGATCGACCAGGCGACTTCGGACGCGCAGGGCAACTTCACCATCAACCAGACCCTCCAGGGTCCCAGCCTGCTCCGCACGGCGTTCGAAGGAGTCACCTACAACCACATGCTGCCGCCGGGGTCACCTACCGCGGGCATCGGGGTGGACGTTTACGGCGTCTCCCGGCAGCCCGGAGCCGCCAAGGTGAGCAAGCACATGCTCCTGCTGCAGCCTGCGGGCGGACAGATGACGGTGAGCGAGACATTCCTTTTGGAGAACAACGGGAAGACCGCGTGGTACGACGCGCAGGGCGGGACGGTGCGCTTTTATCTTCCGGCCGGCGCCGGCGGGAAAGCCGAGGTGAACGCCACCGCGCCGGGCGGCATGCCCATCGGCGCCGCGCTGGTAAAGACCTCCCAGCCCGATGTGTTCGCCATCGACTTCCCCATCAAACCCGGCGAGACCCGTATCGATGTCGCCTACAACACGCCGTACGCCGGGGCCGGGGCCTACGAGGGCAAGATCGTCACGAAGGACGAGAACACGTACCTGATTGCGCCCAACGGCGTCACGCTCAAGGGCGGCAACCTGAACGATTTGGGACCGGAGCCGCAGACCCAGGCTCACATCTACGGGTTGCAGGCGGCTGCCTACAAAGTGGAACTCAGCGGAACGCCGGTGGCGGCGCCGGACGCGGCGGGCGACGATTCCGATTCCGGCGCCCCGCAGATGGTGGAAGTCATGCCCCACGTGTTCGGACAAGCCAAGCTGATTCTGGCGCTGGCGCTGGGCCTTCTCGCCATCGGTTTCGCGATCCTGTACCGCGCCACACCCGGGGGGACGGCGGCCAAGGAGTCCAATGAACGCGCTCGCCGTTGAGGGCGTCTGGAAGTTCTACGGCGACTACCCCGCCCTGCGCGACATCCGGCTGGAAGCTCCCGCGGGAGCGTGTCTGGCGCTCATCGGCCGCAATGGCGCGGGGAAGACCACGCTGCTGCGCACGGTGGCGGGCTTCTCGCGTCCGGGCAGGGGCAAGGTCCTGATTTTCGGGAAAGAGCCCCGGGAAACCGAGGCGCGCCGCCAGATCGGCTTCATCGGCCACGGCATTTCGGTTTACGACGAGCTTTCCGCCCTGGAGAACCTGACGCTTTTCGGACGGCTGTACGGCCTGCCCGACCCGCGCGCCCGCGCGCTGGAATGGCTGGAACGCACCGGACTGGAACGCGTGCGGGATGGCCTGGTGCGCGAATTCTCCAGGGGCATGCGCCAGCGGCTGGCGGTGGCTCGCGCATTCCTGCATGAACCCTCGGTCCTCCTTCTGGACGAGCCCTTCACGGCCCTGGTCGACCGCGCCATCGCGGTCCTCCAGACCCTGCTGCGCCAGGCGCTGGCCGCGGGCAAGACCGTCATCATGTCCACCCATCAATTGAGGGAAGCGCTCGAGCTCTCCTCCCACGTCGCGCTGCTGGTGCGCGGGAAGGTGGCGTATCATGGCCCGTGCACGCCGGAGATGGTGGCGGACCCGGGACTGGTGTACGCCACGTATGGGGAGGGGTGATGGCGCAGACCATCACCACGATTAAACCAAAGGAACCGGCGACCCAAGCCGATCACCGGCGGTACTCGTTCTTCCGGATGGCGCTGGTGGTCATGCTGAAGGACCTGCGGGCCGAACTGCGCACCAAGGAGGCCATTAACGGCTCCTTCGGCTTTGCGGTGGTGATCCTGCTGCTGTTCAGCTTCGCCTTCGACCCGGATGTGGATACAAACAAGGCGCTCTCGGGCGGCCTGCTGTGGCTGGTGTTCGCTTTCGCCGGAACGCTGATTCTGAACCGCAGCTTCGCCCGCGAACTGCCCAACGATTGCCTCGACGCCCTCATCGCCGCGCCTGTCTCCGGGGCGGCCCTGTTCCTCGGCAAAGCCCTGGCCAACTACGTTCTGCTTCTGGCGGTAGAGCTGGTCTCTCTACCGGTCTTCGGCATCTTCTACAACGTGCACTGGACTCATCAACTGAGCGCACTGCTGCTGGTTCTCGCCCTGGGTACGTGGGCGCTGACGGTGATCGGAACCGTTTTCAGCGCGCTGACCGTCAATATCAAATTGCGGGAGGTGATGCTGCCGATGCTGACCTACCCCATCCTGGCCCCGGCCCTGATGGCGGCCATGCAGCTCACCATGCCCCTGATCGCGGGAAACGCCATCGCGCCGGAGATGATGCGCTGGCTGAAGCTGCTGATCGGGTTCGACGTGATGTACACAGCGATATCGCTGTTTTTGGTGGAAACAGTCTTAGTGGGTTAGCCATTATGCGCGAGAGAATCGTATACCTCCTGGGCATCGCGGCCCTGGTGATTTTGACATGGAACATCAACGCCATCGCCCGGCTGCCGGAAGAAACGCAGCAGGGCGTGACGTTCAAGATCATCTTCTTCCACGTCCCCATGTGGGCAGCCGCTATTACCGCGGCCTGCACGGCATTGCTGGCGAGCGTGGCCTTCCTGGTGACGAAGAACTTCAAGTACGACGCGCTGGCCGTGGCGGTTACGGAGGTGGGGCTGGCGTTCACCACGGTCGGCCTGGTGACGGGTTCCATCTGGGGTCGCGAGATCTGGGGCATCTGGTGGACCTGGGACGCGCGGCTGACCTCGGCGCTGGTGTGCTGGCTGCTGTACGGCGGCTACCTCATGCTCCGCAAGGCCATCGAGGAGCCGACCCAGCGCGCCACATTTTCCGCCGTATTTTCGATTTTCGCTTTTCTCGACGTGCCGATCGTGGTCTTCTCGATCAAGTGGTGGCGTACGCAGCACCCCCAGCCGGTGTTCTGGTCGGGCGGCAGCTTCCCTCCCGACTGGACGCACCATTTCCTGTGGAACATGGTGGCGATGGTCCTGCTAGGCGTCGTCATGACCTCGGTGCGGCTGCGGCAGGAGGAAGCGCAACGGGAGATCGATTCGCTGCGCCGCACGGCGCACGCCCTCTAACGGAATCTCTATGTTTCTGACCAACCCGATTCTGGCGCAGCTCGTCACCGAAGAAGCGCGCCTGCAGCACCAGTACGAGTTCCTGAGCTACGGGCTTACCGCGGCATGGGTCATTCTGGCGGTATACGTCCTGATGATGGTCTCGCGGGAGCGCAAGCTGAAGCGCGAGATCGCCAGCCTCCGGGCCATGCTGGAAGAGAGGAAGTAGCGGCGTGGTGGGCGGGCTTCAGCCTGCGCGGGGCTTCCGCGCTCGCAAGGGCCGCCGGGGCTGAAGCCCCGCGCAGGCCGAAGCCCGCCCACATCACATTTTCAGCGTGCCGACCAGTTCGGCTGCGCTCGCTATCTTTTCCCGGTTCAGGAAAGCTCCCAACTCCTCCGCGACCCGCAACGGCGAGCGCGGGTCCCAGAAGGTGGCTGTCCCCACTTCCACGGCCGTGGCGCCGGCGATCAGGAACTCCGCCGCATCCACGCCTGTGGCGATGCCGCCCAGCCCGACTACCGGAATCTTCACCGCCCGCGCCGCCAGGCAAACCAGGCGCAGCGCGAGGGGCTTGATCGCCGGACCCGAGAGGCCGCCGAAACCGGCGCCGATCCGCGGCCGGCGCGTGTGCGCGTCGATGGCCAGGGCGACGAACGTATTCACCAGTGAGACCGCGTCCGCGCCGTTTTCCTCCGCCGCGCGCGCCAGCGGCTCGATGGCGGCGACGTTGGGCGAGAGCTTCACCATCACAGGCCGCCGCGCGACGCGCTTCACGCCGGCCACGACCTCGGCCAGCAGGCGGGGGTCGCTGGAGAAGTACATGCCGCCGTGGCTGGTGTTGGGGCAGGAGACGTTCAGTTCGTAGCCCGCCAGTCCTTCGTGGTCCTCCAGTACGCGCGCCACCTCGGCGTAGTCTTCCGCCCGGTATCCGAAGATGTTGGCGAAGACGGCGGTGCGAAGCCGGGCGAGGGCCGGCAGTTTTTCCCGCACGAAAGCCCGCACGCCCACGTTCTGCAGGCCGATGGAGTTGATCATCCCGCCCGCGGTCTCGTAAACCCGCGGGGGCGGGTTGCCTTCGATCGGCTCGCGCGAGAGGCCCTTCACCACGAAGCCGCCCAGGGCATTCAAGTCCACCAGTTTTTCGAATTCGAGTCCGTAGCCGAAGGTCCCCGAGGCCGCCAGGACCGGGTTGCGCAGGGCAATCCCGCACAGCGACGTGGCTAAGTCCATCTAGTCTCCCCCGCTCAAGGCTTCTCCCAGGATGCGCCCGGTGGCCGAAGAGGGCGCGGCCACTCCCATGACGTGCGCCAGCGTGGGAGCGACGTCCACCGACTCCACGGGCGACCCGAAAGACCCGGCGCGGAAATGCGGTCCGTAGAGAAAGAGCGGGACGCTCACATCGTAGTTGTACAGCGAGCCGTAGGAGATGCCGCGGCCCTTCCCGTAGTCCTCGACATACTCCGGCCGGTAGGACAACATCACGTCGCCCGATCTGCGGGGATGAAAGCTGTTTCGGAAGCGCCGTTGCCACTCGTCGCGCGTGGAAGCAGCCCCGCCGGCGGTGTAGTAGTCCGCGACCGCGGCGTTTTGCAGAGCGGCGCGCGCCGCCGCCAGGCGGGCCGGTTCCGGATCGCGGAACGCATTCGCGTCCAGATAGAGAAAAGGATACAGGTACTTCTCGACATGGCTGCCGGCGCCGGCGGCCAGGCTCTTCTCGATGGCTTGGGCCAAGGCCTCCCCGTTCACCGCCATCCGGGCATACGCGTTCTCTTCGGGAGCGGGTGGGGCTCCGTGCGCCCCCACCAGGGCCAGATCGAAGGCGTTTTCCCCAGGCGACTTGGCGAGCGTGTCCAGCAGGTACTGGAGGTGCAGATCGAGCTTCAGCATCAACTGCTCCATCAGCGGCGAAAACCCGCCCGTTTCGTAGCCCAGGAGCGCGCTGGAACCGGCCAGAAGGCAAATGAAATCCAGCCCTTCGCCCTGGCCCAGCCGCTCGCGCGTGATCAGTTCGCCCAGAAACGCGAATTGCGCCTCCTGGCCGAAGGGTGAAGACTTGTAAAGCGTCAGGAACTGCTCCGGCTTGTCCGGATCGAAGCGGAGCGTGCGGAGAGGGGGAGCGCCCGGGCGCGCGGCCAGCGCCATCCAGGGCGCGTCGTGCAAATTCTCCACCGGTTTGACACGGTTGAAATCGGTCAGCCAATCCGGCCAGTCGGAGCCGGTCACGAATTCGCCACGCTGGTTCATCCAAAAAACACGGGCCCGCCGGGTTCCCGCAAAGAGCCGGGCCTGCGCCTGATCCATGGAAACAACGAACACCCGGGAACTCGCGTCCCGGGCCGCTTGCGCCGCGAGAGTCGTCGCCAGCAGCGCCTCATCCGAAGCCAAAACGGGCTTGCGCGATGCCCGATCGAACCAGCGGTCCGCCACAATCCCGTGCTGCGCGGGCCACGTTCCGGTGGCCAGGGTGGCGATGGCCGAGGAAGAAAAGGTACTCGCGAGATGCCGGCAGTCCGGGAAGTATGCTGATTTTTCCAACAATCTGCGAAATCCAGCCGAACCAAACTGGGGTATCAGGGATTCCAGGACATCAGGGCGGAATTGCTCTAGTAGTACTAGAACCAATAGTTTGGAGCGGGGACCAGCGGCCAGGACGCGACCTGCCAGTCCGGCGAGCACCCACGCGCTGAACTGTCGGCGGCAAATATCCATGAAAAAAGAGTTTAACAGAGGCAGGAGTAATGTTATAGTGTGATGTTCAGTACACCCCAACCGGCCGGTCCCCCCGGAGGCCGGACGGAAGGCAGGCAAATGAAAGAAGACAACAGTCTCCTGGCCTTATCTACTATTAGGAAAAATCGGGGCATTTCTCTTCAGCAAATTGCTGACTCCACTAAGATCAGCATTCGATCACTGGAAGCGATCGAGCGCGGAGAATTCCAGAAACTCCCTGGCGGAATTTACAGTACCAGTTATATCCGCCAATATGCGAGGGCCATCGATTACGACGAATCGGCAATCCTCGCCGCGTATTTCCAAAAATCGGGAACCGGCGGCGGCGCCGCGGGCCCGGGCGGAGGCAACGGCAAAGACATGTTCGGCGGTTTCCGGCCGGCCTCTACCATCATCTGAACTCGTTTTGCTGCTTCGCCGCCATGCGGGTGGCGAACCGGGCAACGCTAACGATGGCGCGTTCGTGCGCGCCCTCACCGATTTTTTCGTTTTCGTTCCACGCCTCAACACGAAACTCCATGCGACGATCGGACACGCGGACGATCTCAGCCAAAAATCTGACGGACGCGCCGACCGGCGCCGCCGCAAGGTGGTATACGTCCACGTGGGTCCCCACCGTATCGTACCCCGGATCGAGTTGCGCCAGGACCAGATCCCGGCAGGTGCGCTCCATATACCCGATCATGTGCGGCGTGGAGAGCACGCGCGCGCCCTCCACACCCATGAAGCTAATGGCTACTTCGCTGGTGACCAGCAGCTTCTGTTCGGCCTTTGAACCGAGGGTGATGCGGTGCATTTGAAAACCGGGCGCCGCCGGGCCGGGCATGCCCAGCCCCTACCCGGCCGCGCGCGTTGCAGGGGCGAGGCCCGCCTCGCCCGAAGCGATTCGATTACGCTGCCAGGCCCGCGAGCACGCCACGCATGTAGCTGAAAGAGCGCTGCATTCCGGGAAGCGGGTCGTCGGCTTTGATCTCATATTCCAGGTTGACGCACCCCTGGTAGTTCATTTTCTTGAGCTGCTTGAAGAGCGCGGGGAACGGCAGGTCGCCGTCACCCACATCCACTTGCTGCGCCTTGGGCGGAACGATGTCGCGAAGATCCTTGACGTGCACGTCGAGAAGCCGGCTGCCCGCGTCGGCGACGGCTTTCAGGATATCCACGCCGGCCCGGGCGGAATGGCCGATATCCATGCAAAGGCCGCACCGCGGATCGAGGCCGCGAACCACTTCCAGCACGGATTGGGGGGTCGGAAAGTTTTTGTCTTCGGGGCCGTGATTATGGATGGCGCAGGGGATGTTGTACTCCTTCACACACGCTTCCATCAGCTTGACATTGTCGTGCGTGGGGGCGCAGACCAGCATGGGGATGCCCGCGTTCTTCGCGTATTCAAACGGGCGGCGCATCTCCTCGATGGTCTTGTACTTCGTCATGTCGGTATTGCCCGCGCTCGTGATCTTGATGCCCGCGGCTTCATACTCCGCGTGTGCGGCCTTGAGCTGCTCCGGAGTGTAGGTGAAGGGCATGTGCATGTCCTTCAGGCTGGCCCAGGGCGTCTGGATCGCATGGATCATTTTGATGGCGTCGGGCCGGCTGAATTTTCGCAAGGAGTAGCTGGCAACCCCCAGCTTGATGCCCCACGGCGTGGGCTCAATCCGGGCGGAGGCAGGCGGCGCGCCGGCCGTCGCCATTCCGGCAATTCCCGCGGCCACGCCCAAAAACCCGCGCCGCGTCGTTTGAGTACTCATGTGGTTCACCGAAAACGCGTATTCCCAATTCTAGCGCCGTTTGCGGCCTGCGCTTTCGCATGGGGCGAGGCGAACTTCAGCCCGAACCCGCAGGCGCGGGCTGAAGCCGGCGCCGGCGCGCTGAAGCGTGCGTCCCGATGCCGTGGCCAGCGTCTTGCTCGTTGGCAGCCAGGAGCGCAGTATGGCAGGAAAGAATACGGCAGTTTTCGGTATTTATCCGGACCGCACGGCGGTGGAGGAGGCAGTGGAGAGCCTCCGGACCGCCGGCTTCCGCAGCGCGGACATCTCGGTGCTCTTCCCCGACAACAAAGGGACGAAGGATTTTGCGCACGAGAAGAACACCAAGGCTCCGGAAGGCGCCACCACGGGGGGCGTAGTGGGCGGCATCGCGGGCGGGGTGCTCGGGTGGCTGACGGGCATCGGCGCTCTGGCCATTCCCGGCCTGGGCCCGTTCGTTGCGGCAGGACCGATTGTCGCGGCCCTGGCGGGGGCGGGCGCGGTCGGCGCGGCGGGCGGGATTGTCGGCGCCCTCATTGGAATTGGCATTCCGGAATACGAGGCAAAGCGGTACGAGGGGCGAATCCGCGAGGGCGGCGTCCTGCTGTCCGCGCATTGCGATTCCGGAGACTGGGTGAAACGGGCGAAAGAGATCCTGGAACGGACGGGGGCCCAGGACATCGCTTCCGCCGGTGAAAAGCGCGGCGATTTCGCCAACACGGACAAGCCCGCGCCGCGCGTCAGGGGCGCCGGGAGCGGCGGAATCGTAACCCCTGAGGAGCCCTATGTCGAGCCGCGATCCGGAAAGCCCGCGAATCGGGAACTCGACGATGTCGAGGAGCCCTAACGCGGCGCGCACGCCCGGCAACCGTTATAATTGGTCTGTGCGAATCATCTCCGCTGTTCTGCTGACGTTGTGTCTCGCAGCGTGTAACCGCGGCATCCAAAACAAAGATGCCGTGCGTCAGGGTATCGAGGATCACCTGAAGGCGCGCAACATCCCGGTGGAGGTGTCCGTCACCTCCGTGACTTTCAAGGGCAACCGCGCCGATGCGGTGGTGCTGGTCACGCCGAAAGGAGGAAACGCGTCCCAAGGCATGACGATGCCGTATCAGTTGGAGCAGCAGGGCAACAAGTGGGTGGTGGTGGGCCGCGAATCGGGCGCGAACCCGCACGGCGGCGCGATGCCGATGCCCGGAGCGGGAGCGCCGGGCGGCGCGATGCCCGGGGGCGGCATGCCCGCGGCCCAGAATCCGCATGGCGGCGGGCAAATGCCTCCTCCGGAGAACCTGCCGCCTGCCAGCAAGAAGCAATGAAGCAAGTAGCGATCCTGGGAGGCGGTCCCGCGGGCGCGTATGCCGCGGAATGTCTGGCCGGCGCCGGGTTGCGCGTAATCCTCTTCGACGAGAAACTGGCCTGGGAGAAGCCCTGCGGCGGCGGGCTGACCTATAAGGCGTATAACAACTATCCGTTTCTCATCGAAAATTCCACGCCCAAACGCTTCATCCGCGAGACGGCGATTGCGGCGCCGCAGGCCGGCGAAGCCGTTCTGAAGCTGGAAGATCCACTGGTGATCTACTCGCGGCTCGACCTGAACCGCATGCTTCTGGAACGCGCCGAGGCCGCCGGCGCGCAGATCGAGAAAGCGCGCGTGCTGGAGATGGCGCGCGGCGGCGCGGGGTGGCGCCTGCGGACCAATGCCGGCTCGCTGGAGGCGGACTTCTGCATCGTCGCCACGGGCGCGCGGAACCCCCTGCGCGAAGTGGGAACGCAGCTTTCAGCGGGCGACGCCATGTCCGCCCTCGGCTATTACGTGGAAGGCGACCAGGCGCGAATCGACATCGAGTTTGCGCCGACGCTGCGGGGGTACATCTGGATTTTCCCACGCTGCGGCCACCTCTCGGTGGGGATCTGCGGCAAAGGCGAACCGGCCAGTTCCCTGCGCCAACGCCTGGAGCGGTTCATGACGGAACGCGGGATTCGATGGAAGGGCGCGTCCTTTTACAGCCACCTGCTGCCGTCGCTCGATTCCGCATCCTGGCGCGAAAATCGCGTTTCCGGAGAGGGCTGGATGGCGGTTGGCGATGCGGCGGGGCTCGTGGATCCCATCACGGGCGAAGGGTTGTACTACGCGATTCGCTCGGCCGACCTTGCGGCGCGGACGCTGCTTTCGGAAACCGCGGAAAAGGTGAATCAGTACCGGCAACTCCTGCGGCGCGATTTCGCCGCCGAGCTGGAGTTCGGCTCCCGCCTGGCGCAGCGCGTTTTTCGAGGCCGTTTCCTGTTCGACTCCGTGCCCGTCCGCATGGTGCAGTTCAGCCGCCGGAGCCCGCGGTTCTCGGCCATCATGCAGGATCTGTTCGCCGGAAAGCAGCCCTATTCGAGCCTGAAGCGCCGGCTGTTGCGGAACCTCAACGGAAGCTTGTACGACATGGGTATGAGCCTGGGCTTCAGCCGGCTGGTACCGCGGAAAGCGGGGTAGATCGCGGGAGGCTCCGGGCGAGGCATGCCTCGCCCCTGCAAGAGAGGCGCGCCGCGGCCAGGTCAATGCGCGTAGGCGCCGGGCATGCCCGGACCGGCGGGGCCCCAATGAATCCATGACCAGAACCAAATCCGAACAACTGTTTCGCCGGGCCCAGGAGGTCATCCCGGGCGGCGTGAACTCGCCGGTGCGCGCTTTCCGCAGCGTGGGAGGGAACCCGCCGTTCATCGCGCGCGGCGAGGGATCCCGTCTTTTCGATGTGGACGGCAACGAGTATATCGACTACGTGGGCTCCTGGGGTCCCCTGCTGCTCGGACACCGGCATCCGGAAATCCTCGCCGCGATCGAAGGCGCCCTGAAGGTGGGGACCAGTTTCGGAGCGCCCACCGAGTTCCGGTCGAACGGCAGGAGGTCGAACTGGCGGAGGCGATCCGCGAGGCCGTGCCCTCGATCGAGATGGTGCGGCTGGTGAACTCCGGGACCGAAGCCACCATGTCGGCCATCCGGCTGGCGCGCGCCTTCACCGGAAGGGACCTCATCATCAAGTTCGAAGGCTGCTATCACGGGCACGTGGACTCGCTGCTGGTGAAGGCCGGTTCGGGCGTGGCGACGCTCGGCAT
This sequence comes from Terriglobia bacterium, assembly GCA_020073115.1. Lineage (GTDB taxonomy): Bacteria > Acidobacteriota > Terriglobia > Bryobacterales > Bryobacteraceae > BOG-224. The sequence continues at coordinate 5,846 of JAIQFU010000051.1, read as the reverse complement.
CGCCGATACGCAGGGCGTCCCCATACCCTTCTGCAACACGACCATTGCCCTGCCCTACAATTCCGCGGACGCCGTGGAAGACGCTTTCCGGGCAAGAGGCGGCGAGATCGCGGCGGTGATCGTGGAGCCGGTGGCGGGCAACATGGGATGCGTGCCTCCCCTGCCCGGCTACCTGGAGGCGCTGCGCGCGATCACCGCCAGGCACGGCGCGCTGCTGATCTTCGATGAAGTGATGACCGGGTTTCGCGTGGCTTTCGGCGGAGCGCAGCAACGCTTCGGAATCCGTCCCGATCTCACCACTCTGGGCAAGGTGATCGGCGGCGGGCTGCCGGTAGGCGCGTATGGCGGGCGCAGGGATATCATGCGCCAGGTGGCGCCCTCCGGGCCGGTATACCAGGCAGGCACGCTTTCGGGGAACCCGCTGGCGGTGGCCGCGGGGCTGGCGATGCTGCGGCATCTGAAGGCCCATCCGGAAATCTACGATCAGCTGGAAAGGCGCACGGCGGCTTTGTGCGCGGCGGCGCCGGCGGGCGTCACGGTCAACCGCTCCGGCTCCATGTTCACGTTCTTCTTCACCGGCGGGCCGGTGGTGGATTACGAGTCGGCCAAGCGGTCGGATACGGAACGATTCGGGCGGTTCTTCCGGGCCATGCTGGAGCGCGGCGTGTACCTGGCGCCTTCGCAGTTCGAAGCGGCATTCGTCTCGGCGGCGCACACGGAAGAGGATATTGGGCGGACGATCGAGGCGGTGCGGGCGGTTGCCGCATAGGCGGCAATGGCCGGATGCCGGCATGGCAGCCGGCACGGCGGGTAGGAATGCCCACGCCACATCGCTACCTCATGGTTCGCAGCAGGCGGCGGGCGGACCAGGTGACGATTCCGAAGAACACGGCGAAACTGATCAGGATCACGACCAGCTGCCGCCGGGGTGAGAGATGCGTGACGGCGGGCCCGCGCTGTTCCCCGAAGTCGAGCCAGACGCGCAAGTGGACCGCAGCGGGCGCGTCGCCGGTATTATCGACCACGATGGCGTATTCGCCCGGCTGGGAAATGGGGTGCCGCAGCCGCCCCGAGGCGCCGGGGTCGGTGGCCGCAAGCACGCCATGGGGCTTCTCGTTTCGCAGCCGCTCGAGATCCTCGCGGCGCAGGAGGGCCACACGAACATCGGCGGGCTGGCGCTCCGCCTGGTAAGCGGCCTCAACCACGGCCGTCCTCTGCCGAAGAGCCACATCCACATACCGCCACTCGTTGGCGGGAACCTGGTAAACGTCGTCTACGAGGTCCACGCGCGTGGCGGCGAACAGAAGCAGGCAGGCAGCGGCGATCATGGGCGGGCGGCGCTCCCGGGTGGCCGGCGCCCCTTCGGAAGCGTGGGAAACGGTACAATGGGGACCATGATCGACAGTATGGCACAGCCCGGGGAGGGGCTTGCTTGATCCCCCTCGAACGGCCGGGCTGGAAAACCTCTCTGGGCTGGATCGCTTCCGTCCTGCTCGCCCTCCTGTTTTTAGCCTCCGGGCTTTGGAAAATCACAGATGCGCAGGGGGCGGCGATGCGCATGGCGCAGGCCCGCGTGCCGGAATCGCTGAGCCTGGCCGCGGCGCTATGCTTCGGCATAGCCGAGACCCTGGCCGGGGTCCTCGTGCTGACGCCGCGTTTCCGGCGATGGGGAGCCGTGCTGGCCGGCGCCATGCTGGTGGCGTTCATGGTCTACTTCGCGGTGGAGTACGACGCCTTGCGCGGCGCCGATTGCAGTTGTTTCCCGTGGTTGAAACGCGCGGTCGGTCCGGGGTTCTTCATCGGGGACGGCATCATGCTGTTGCTGGCCCTCATTGCCGGCGTCTGGTCGCGGCCGCCGGAAGGCTTGCGCAGCGCGGTCCTGGTGCTGGGCGTGGTGGTGGTGTTCGCGCTGGTATCTTATGGCGTGGCGACGGCGCGCCACCTCGGAACACGGGCTCCGGAGAATATCAGGGTCGCCGGGCAGCCGTATTCGCTGGACCATGGTAAGGTGTTCCTGTACTTCTTCAACCCCGAATGCATGCACTGTTTCGACGCGGCCAAACGCATGGCGAAGGTCGCCTGGAACGATGCGCGGGTAGTCGCGGTGCCCGTGGAAATGCCTCAGTACGCCGCGGGATTCCTGGCGGATACCGGGTTGAAGGCCGTGGTGACGACCGACTTTCCGCGCCTGAAACAGACCTTCGGGTATACCAGCTATCCGTGGGGCGTCGCCCTGGAGAACGGGCGCGAAAAATCCCGTGTGACGAAATTCGACGGCGACGAGCCCATTGCGACGCTCAAGCGGCTGGGTTTTGTAGAATAGACGGCGCTTCAGAAATTCGAAGGAACTGCTGACCGCGCCCCGCGGTCGCGGCTCTGTACTACCTCCCGTTGTGCTAATATTCCGTCGGAAACGGGGAGGTTCGTATGCGCAAGCTTGCGTTGCTGATCGCTTTGGCCGCGCTGGCGGCATTCGGTCAACGTCACAAGATCGAGAATATCGATATCGAGAAGCCCGACGGGAAACTGCTCCAGCAGATCATGGGGGAGGACGACCCCGCCAAGCAGTCCGGCCTACTGGAACAGTTCGCCGCAGAATATCCCAAACACGAAGCCATGGGCTGGGTCCTCGAGCAACTGCAGAAGGACTATCTCAAGACCGATCAGCCCGACAAGGCGCTGGCCGCCGGCGAGAAACTCCTGGCGATGGACCCGGAGGACACCGAAACCGCGCTGCAGAACCTCAAGGCGGCGGAGGCGAAAAAGGACAGCGCGCTCATCCTGAAATGGTCGGCCGCGGCATCCGCCCTGGCGCGGAAGGTAGCGGCCACGCCCCAACCCAAAGAAGCGGAAGAGGCGGCGGCATGGAAAACCGAGGTGGACTACGCGAAACAGGTGGACACCTACACCGAGTACGCTCTTTTCCGGGCGGGGTTGGAGTCGCACGATCCGAAAACGACAATCGGACTTCTGGAGCCGCTCGAAGAGCGCAACCCCAAGAGCGAGTACGTCCCCAGAGCCGCCGACGTCCTTTTCGTCGCCTACCGGCAGGCCGGATTCAACGACAAGGCGCTGGCCCTGGCCGAGCGCACGGTGGCGGCGCAGCAGACCAACGAGGACATGCTGCTGATGGTGGCCGACGACTACCTTCAGAAGAAGAAGGAGCCCGAAAAGGCCCACGCCTACGCCGCCAAGGTGATCGAACTGATGGCGCAGAAACCCAAGCCGGAGGGCGTAGCGGACGCGGACTGGACCGCGCGCAAGAACATGGTGACGGGGGTGGCGCGGTTCGTAGACGCAAAGCTGTATTACGAAGGCGCGCAGTTCGCCCGAGCCGACCAGGAACTCCGCGCGGCGCTGCCCATGGTGGAATCCAACGCTGCGATGAAAGCGGAGACGCTGTTCTACCTGGGGTTCGCGAACTACAAGATGGAGAAGATCCAGGAAGCGGTGAATTTCTATCGGGCGTGCGCCGCGATTCCAGGGCCGTTTCAGGCGACGGCAAACAAGAATATCGCGGGAATTAAGAGGGAGTATACGGGGATAAAGTAAAGGCAGGCCCGAAGACCTGCCTCAACTGCCGATCGCTGAATACCGACAACTTCTTACCCGTCGCGGCGTTTCAAGGTCGGGCGCTCGTCCTGGTCGGTCTTGGGCTTCGTACCGTCGGGATTGTCGTCCACCGGGCCGTTCCCGCTGCCGGGAGCGCGGCGCAACTTCGGGCGGTTGGGATCTTCCGTGGTGTCGACCTTGCGGCGGTTGTGAAGCATCGAGAGACGGTTCTTCACGTCGTTAAATTCGGACGTGTTCACCACGTACTCCGGCTTCGACACCAGAATCTGTTGGATTTCCTCCTGCGCGGCCTTGATGCGGTCGTCCGTCATGGGGTGCGTAGCGAAAACCTTGGACATGGTGCCCGGCTTCTTCTTTTCGAGGGTCTGGATTTTCTCGAAGAAGTCCACGAACGCCGTGGGGTCATACCCTGACTTGTAGAGATACTGGAGCCCGAGATGGTCGGCTTCCCGCTCGAAGCCGCGGGAGAACGTCAGGAAGCCCATGGGGATGGCCAACCCGGCGCCCTGGCGAATGATGTAGCCGGTCCAGCCGCCCATGAAAATCAGGGGAACGGTCATGATCTGGGCCAGATCGCCGCGCGTGGCCTGCCGGGTACCGTGCCGCGCCGCCACATGCGCGATCTCATGCGCCATCACGCCGGCCAATTCCGCTTCGTTGTCGGCTTTCAGGATCAGTCCGGAGTTCACGAAGAAAAACCCGCCCGGCAGCGCGAAGGCATTCACCTCTTCGGAATCCAGCACTTTGATGGTGAAGGGTACCTTTGCGTCGGAATTGCGCACCAGGTTCTGGCCCACGCGGTTGACGTATTCCGCGATGATGGGGTCGTCGATGATCTTGGCTTGGCGTTCGACTTCCTGCGCCAACTGCTTGCCGAGGGCGATTTCCTTTTCCAGCGAGTAGAAGTTGACGCCCTTGCCCACGTCGCGCGAGCCGATGGCCTCGGTGTCGTCCTTCTCGTTCTTTTTCTTCTTGTCGCTAGCCTTGGCTTTATCGTTAGTCTTGGCTTTCGCCTTGGTTTTGGCGTTGTCGGCGGCGGCGGTTTTGTCGGGATTGGCGGAGGCGTTGTCCTGGGCCAGGGCGCCGGAAGCCACCAGACCGAGCGCGGCCAACAGCGTCACGGGAACTGCAGGAAGGCGTTTCATGCTCCGAACTCCTAAAGGTACACTATACGCCCCGAGGACAGGCGGCGTAACCCTACCTGTTAAACGCTTCAGAAAGCGCGCAGGTTTCGCCCCATGATGATGTTTTTTCGGGGCGGCGGGACGTCTTAAATTCAGTATAGCCCGAAGCTGACCACCTTGCCCTCGCTGTCCACAAGGACATCCAGGCGGCGATCGAGGTAGGAGTAGAACATTCGTCCTTTATTCGCCTTGGCGGCCGAGACGTTCAAGCCCCAGCGGCGGCGGCAGTCCTCCCAGGACATGTACCAGGGGTAAACGAACACGGTGCGAAGCAGGCCGGTTTTGGCGTCGAAATCGAGTTCAATCTCCCTGTGCCGGCCGCTGGGATCGGAAAAAGCCAGAATCCTGCCGGTTTCGGCGCCGCCGTCGCCCAAAGCCGCGCGTTCGCGCTCCGGCGGACCCAGGGCTTCCGTGGCGTCCTTTTCGGTCCACCGGCCGATGCGCTTCTGGCAGAAGGCTCCGCTATCGCGGTCGAGATCGGCGGGACGGAAATGACCGGACTCGATGGGCGGCGGGACCGGTTTCGATGGCTCCGGCGTAGCCGGGAGGGCGGGCACCGCCGTTGTGGCCGGTTCCTCCTGATCCGGCGCGGCCGGCGCCAGCTTCCGTTGTTCTTCCACGGGAGCGGGCCGGGGACCCGGCAGTCTCACGATCCGGGTGTCTCGCGGTTCGGTATCGCCCGACACGGGCGCTGAAGCGGCGGTCTGTGCGAACACGGCCGCCGCGCCTAAAACCAGATGGCCCGCCAAGGCGAACGCGGGCCCCTTCCGCAAAACGATCATACGGGATCTCCGGACGAGCACTACACACTCTATCCGAAGGTCGCCGCTCCGATCTTCCTGCTTTTGGAGAGCGAGCGTCCAGCTATCCGAAGTTAGGACTGCCTCCGGCGGTCAAGCTCCGGTCCTCTCCCGGCTTGGGCCATTTGAGCCCCTGGCCGGTTTGCGCCTGCAAATACTCCCGGAGCGCATCCGAATAAACCTGGATGCCCTTACGGGAATACCGCAAATAGCCTTTCTGCCGGAGATGGTTCATCTGAAAGGTGACGATTGCCCGGGATGTTCCCACATATTCGGAGATCACCTGGTG
>JAIQFU010000577.1 GCA_020073115.1 Terriglobia bacterium | reverse complement strand
CGGCGTCGATGTACTTCGCCTTCTTCCACGTCTTGCCGCCGTCCGCGGTCTTGTAGAGGCCGCGGTCGGGGTTCGGGCCGAACAGGTGGCCGAGCGCCGCCACGTAGACCACGTTCGGGTTGGTGGGGTCCACGGCGATACGCGCGATGCTCTGCGTGTCATCCAGGCCGAGGTGTTTCCACGTCTTGCCGCCGTCGGTCGTGCCCCATACGCCGTCGCCGATGGAGGAACTCTGGCGGTTGTTCGCCTCGCCCATCCCGGCGTAGACCACGTTGGGGTCGGAAGGCGCCACCGCCACCGCGCCGACGGACGTGTAGGCCATCTCGTCGAACACCGACTTCCAGTGGTTGCCGCCGTCGGTGGATTTCCACAGGCCGCCCGTGGCATAGCCGACGTAGATCAGCATCGGGTCCTTCTCGGAGCCGGCGATATCGTCTACCCGGCCCATCATCGTGGCGGGCCCGATGGAGCGGAATTCAAACCCCCGTAACAGAGGGTCCGCCGACGCATTGACCGGCGGCGGGGCGGGCGGCGCCTGCGCCTGGGCGCCGCCGCGCCCCTGCGCCGACGCAAGCCCGGCGGCGGCGAGAAACACGGCTACGGCATACATGTGCGACATCTTCAGAACCTCCGGCAGACATTCAGAGCCAAATGTTCAGGAAAATGTAGCACACGGCGCGGGGACACGTAGGGCCGGAGGCCGGTTCTACGATTTGCGCGAGCCCGCCGTGGTCACGTAATACTTCGCGATCATATTCGGCCGCTCCCACGCGGGCATCGTTCCCGGAGCTTTCAAGTACTCCAGAAATTGCGCCACCACCTGCGCGAAATGGGCTTCGTGGCCGATCCGGTACCGGTCCGGGATCTTTAGCCGGAACTCCCCGCCGCACTCGTCGCTGCCCACCCCCGGATAAGCGGTTTGCAGGCGTTCCAGCATCCCACTCAGAGCCCGGCCCGTAGCGGCACGCCGGACAGGCTGGTTCGGCGTCACGTAAACTTCGGGCCGGTAGTTTTCTTTTTCGCCCTGGCGCACGGAGACCGCCGCGTTGCTCCCGCGGTATACGGCATGGTGCAAATCCACTCCGGCGGGTGATTCCCAGTTCCACAGGACGTTGAGCTTCACACAAATCCCGCGCAGCTTGTAGGCGATCTGGCTGTTGCAGTAGTAATCGAGATGGTCCCCGTTGACGTAAGCGGAGAGTTCCGCGGGGAACCCGGCGAGCCCGGTGACCATCTGGAACTGGGAGGCGCCGAGGGGCGTCGCCCAGCGGCGGTAGCTGTCCACTTCGATCTCCTCCGGGCAGCGGATGGCCTGCTCCGGAAAGAGCGTCCACGGAATCATGTCCACCAGGTGCGTGCCCACATCCGGCAGGCTCTCGCCCTGCTGCAGGATGTCGAAGAAGAACGCGGGCCTCAGCCCGGGTACTCCGGCCACCGTTTTCATAATGTGGTGCACGCTTTCCATGAAAACGCCGGGCTCGCCGTCAGAGCCGGCCAGCGGCTCGCCGAACACCTCCGGGGCGTTCACCAGTTCCTTCTGAAGGAGGGTGGTGATCTCGTACCGCTCGGTCATCATGTCGTAGGCCGCCAGGCCCTTGCGGTCCGCGGTCTCCAGGGCGGATTGGAGCGCGGGCAGGTCGCGCGCGTGAATGATCCAGGGCTTGTCCGCCAGGACGTTCAGCCCGGCGTCGAGCGAGGCCGCGATCTTGCCGATTTTGTCGTGGTTGCGCCCGGCGAGCACCACCACGTTCCCCGGCCGTTCGGCGCGCATGCGTTCCACCGGATCGGGCGCGCAGTGGACGTCCAGCTCCCAGGCGGTCGGGTTCTCGGTCCTGGTGTTGAAGCGTTCGATGCGCTTCAGGTGCTCGTAGAGATCCGGCCCCAGCGGGGAGTAGATTGCGACGCGCCGGCAAATGCCCGGGAGCATCTGCTTCTGCGCGAGCGCCGCGTGAAAGTGGGCGGGATCGAGCGTGATGAGTCTGACGTCGGCGGAAGAATTCATGGTGACGAACTCAGAGGTAACACCAACGGGGGCGGCTGTCAAACACGGTAGAATTGGTAATCAGTGGGCGGGGATACTCCATTTTCTATCTATCCGGACGGTGCGCCTCCGCGCATCGGGTCGCTGCTGATCAAACCCGCGTCCGCCGTCTGCAACCTCGATTGCTCCTACTGCTTCTACCTGGACCGCGCGGCCGACCCTTACAAGGCCCTGCCCGGCCGCCGCATGTCGCTCGAAATCCTGGAGCGCCTGGTGGACGCGTATCTTCTCTACTCGTACCCGAGCAGCGTTTTCGCCTTCCAGGGCGGCGAGCCGACCCTGGCCGGCCTGCCGTTCTTCCAACGCGTCGTCGAACTCCAGCAGCAGTACGGCCGCAACGGGCAGAACGTCAGCAACTCGCTCCAGACCAATGGCATCCTGCTGGACGATGCCTGGTGCGAGTTGTTCCGCGCGTACCAGTGGCTGCTGGGAGTCTCGCTCGACGGTCCCGAGGCCGAGCACGACCTTTACCGCGTCAACAAGCAGGGCCGCGGCACGTGGAAGCGCGTGATGGAAAGCGTGGAGCTGTTGAAACGGCGGCAGGTGGAGTTCAACGTCCTGTGCGTCCTCAGCCAGGCCAACGTGGAGCGCCCCAAGGAGCTGTACCGCTTCTTCCGCGGGATGGGCATCGATAACATTCAGTTGATTCCGCTGGCGGAGTTCGGCCCCGGCGGCGCGCCCCTGCCTTTCACCATCACGCCGGAGCAGTACGGCCGGTTTCTTTGCGAATGGTTCGACCTGTGGTGGCCCGACCGCCGCAAGGTCCGCGTCCGGTTCTTCGATAATGTCGCCGAAGCCCTCGCCGGCCAGAAGCCCGGCAACTGCACTTTGCACGAGACCTGCGACAGCTACGCCGTGGTGGAGTACAACGGCGACGTCTATCCCTGCGATTTCTTTGTGGAGGGTTCCTGGAAACTGGGCAACATCGAGGTCGATTCCTGGTCGGAGATCGCGCGCCGCGCGCGGCGCTACCAGTTCGCCGCGAAAAAGACGCTGCCGCACTCCGAATGCCTGGCTTGCGAGTACGAACCCGTGTGCCACGGTGGCTGCCCCAAGCTGCGGCATGGCCCGCACGGCAATTTCGACGATCTGGACTACTTCTGCCAGGCCTACAAAATGATCTACGCGCGCAGCCTGGGCCCGCTGCGGGAAGAAGTGCGGCGGGTGCTCGGCAACACCCGCGCTCACGCCTGCAGCGGCGTGATCCGTTG
>JAIQFU010000576.1 GCA_020073115.1 Terriglobia bacterium | reverse complement strand
ATGGTGGAGGCGGGGGGAGTTGAACCCCCGTCCGAGAAAGCCCGCCATGAGGAGACTACGTGCGTAGCCGGCTCAAAAATTTCGGCCACCGCTTCAGAACCGACGAGAGCGGCGGCGGCCTAGCCCGATTGAGTCTCAGTCGCCGGCTCCGGACCGAAGCCTTTGACCTATCCCGCAAAATGACGCTCACTGGCCGCCGCGCGGGCTCAACGGCTGGAGCGGCCACCTAATTACTTAGGCAGCGTATGCAAACTGCTGATTGGCAGTTTTGGTTTTCCGATCGTTTTACGGGAGCTCGGAACCCGGCACGCCTCCCCACCACGATTCAATCCCGTCGAATCCGTTACGCCCCCATGGCCGGCAGCGCTTGATGGGTACCTCTACGATTTTACCACTCCCGCGAATATAATCGAAGTATGCGCAAGCCGTATGCTTTTCGCCGCTTCCTGATCCTCGTCCCGGCGCTGCTGTTTGGGGCCCTGGCGGCCTATGGCGACACGTCCATGACCAAAATCAAGGTCCTGGTGACCACTCAGGGGGGACGGCCCATCGACCGGGCCGAAGTCGTGGTCAATTTCGTCCAGGGCCGCTCGGTCGTGAAGTTCGGCAAAGCCGTCCGCACTTCCTACGACCTCCGCACGAACCAGGACGGCGAGGCCACGATCCCCTCCATCCCCCAAGGGAAGATCAAGGTCCTCGTCAACGCCAAGGGCTACCAGACCTACGGGAAGGTCCTCGACATCAATGAAGAGGAAAAGACGATCGAAGTGAAGCTCAACACGCCGCAGCCCCAGTATTCGGCGCATTAGACAACGAGCAACTCCGCCGGACGCCGGTTCTCGCCGGCCGGTGGTCCGCGGTACCATGAGGCATGTCCTCCCGGAAGTCCGCGCTTACGCGGCGCCAGTTGGGCCGCCTGGCCCTGGTTTCAGCTGCGTTGGATGCGCCGCAGGGCCGCGCCGCGGAGAAGTATGGCGGCGCGCTCGCCGGTTTCGAGAACCAGCTCGACACGTCCGCTTTCGACCCCGTGCTCTACACTAAAACGATGCACGACGCGGCGCCGCTGCGGATGACCTTCCGGGCCGAGACGCGGGCCGCGGCCGCGAGTTGGCAAAACGCGCTGAGGCCGAAGGTTGCGGAACTGCTCGGCGGATTTCCCGAAAAACGCGCGCCGCTGGACTCGCGGACGCTCGAAATCCGCGATTACCCCGGATACCGAAGAGAGAAGTTCGTCTTTCAGAGCCGGACCGGAGTTGGGGTTCTCGGGTACCTCCTGACTCCGAAGCAAGGGAATGCTCCGCACGCCACAGTCATCTGCATCCCCGGGCACGGCCGCGGCGTGGACGATATCGTGGGCATCGACGAGCAGGGCCGCGACCGCACCGTCAAGGTGGGCTACGAGTACGATTACGCCATCCAGGTGACCGAACACGGCATGGCTGCGCTGGCTTTGGAGCCGATGGCTTTCGGCTGCCGGCGCGACCCGGTCACCGCGCAAAAAGGATTCGCCGCGAGCGCCTGCCAACCGGCGGCCGGCTCCGCTTTGCTGCTCGGCCAGACAATGATCGGCTGGCGGGCGTACGACGTGATGCGCGCCATCGATTGGATCGAGACCCGCAAGGAACTGGACCCCGAGCGCGTGGGCTGCATGGGCTGCTCCGGCGGCGGGACGTGCACCCTGTTCTCGGCGGCGCTCGAACCGCGCATTCGGGCGGCCCTGGTCAGCTCCTATCTGAACACTTTCCGCGACAGCGTCATGAGCGTCTCGCACTGCATCGACAACTACGTGCCGGGGATTCTGAACTGGGCCGAGATGTACGACGTGGCCGGCCTCATTGCGCCGCGGGCGCTGTTCGCCGAATCGGGCGAGCGCGACAACATCTTTCCTGTGGCCGCCGCCCGCGCCAGCTTCGCACGGGTCAAGCGGATCTACGAAGTCTTCGGGGCGGGGGACAGGACGGGGCACGAGGTCTTCGACGGCCCGCACAGCTTCTGGGGCAAGCAGGGGTTGCCCTTCCTGGCGAAGCATCTGGCCTGAAGCCGGCCGAGCGCTCCCTTACGTTACGGCCGCGGCTCGCAAAATCCGAACAGAGGTGCGAGCCGCCGCCGTAGGAGAACGGTTGGCTGAACTCACGCCAAGTCGAACTTTTCCTGGTGCAACTGGTTATCGCTTTTGACGATCACCGTCCGGCCCAGGATCTCCTCTAACTCTTGCAGGTAGGTGTTCTGGTTGGATTTCAGGAGCCTGGCAACCTCGGGGGAGACGCGGAGCATGACATCCTTACTCTCCACGGCGCGCGCGATCTTCTGCGCTTCCTGAAGGATTTCGCCCACCACGGTTTGCGGACTCTTGACGTACCCCGCGCCCTCGCAGTACGGACACGGAGTGCAGAGGGTGCGCTCGAGGCTCTGCTTCACCCGCTTGCGGGTAATCGCCACCAGACCGAAGTCGTTGAATTGCAGGATCTTGTAGGGCGCCCGGTCGGCCCGCATGGCTTCTTCGAGCGCCTGCATCACCTTTTGGCGGTTTTTGCGCTCGTCCATGTCGATGAAATCCACTACGATGATGCCGCCCAGGTCGCGCAGGCGAATCTGGCGGACGATCTCCTTAATGGCGCCCGGCCCGCAGAGCGGAGGCCAGCCAAAACACGGTCGGCGGCAGGGTTGCGGTCCACCAGACGTTAACACCGGCGCCGGGGGCACCACACCGCATGATTTGTCGAAAGCACGCCGGGGATTGCCCTGTCGTCCGGTTTGGCGTGCGTCGCGGCGGCCGGGCGGCTTGAGTGGCGGTTATGAGCACGGGCTCCGCCGCGCTTACCGCGCTTTCCCTCACCGACATCGTCAACCGCCTGGCGCGCTGGCGGTTCCCCGAGCGCCTCGACGGCGTGGTGGGGATCGCGCAGGGCGGGGTGGTGCCGGCGGCGCTGGTGGCCCAGCGGCTCGGCCTCGATCTGAAGATCGTGGCGCTGAACTACCGGGACGAGGCGAACGAGCCCCGCTATCCCGAGCCGCGGCTGCTGGCCCCGGTGCCGGCGCTGGGCGGCTGGCGGCGCGTGCTGCTGGTCGACGACGTCTACGTGTCGGGCAAGAGCTGGCACGCGGCGCGCGCGCTGTTGCCGGCGGAGGCGACGGTGCTGCCGTTCGTCCTGAAGGGCCGGACCGACTTCGCCCTGATCCGCGACGTCGAGGGCTGCGTCCGCTGGCCGTGGGGCTCGGCATCGTGGACGGCACCCTGGTGGGCAACGCAACAGGCCA
>JAIQFU010000050.1 GCA_020073115.1 Terriglobia bacterium | reverse complement strand
GCAGGAGCACGGCGCAGCCGAGCGCCAGGAACAGGCTCGCGGCTCGCCAGGTGGGGCGGCCCTTCCGGGCCGCGGCCGGGCTTCCGCCCGGAACGGCGCCGGGCAGAAGCCCGACTGCGGGGCGAAAGCCCCGCCCCACATCCCAGCCGCTCCTATTCATAGCGGTACACCGTGACGCGCATCAGGGCGTTGGGACGCAGCGTGAGGATTTCGCCCTGCCCCGTATCGTCGCCGCCCAACTGGCGCGTGACCACCCACTTGCCATCGACAAACTTGCCTTCCTGCACGTCGCCGAGCCCGACGATTTGGGGGCCGGGCGTATTCGGCGTGAAGGCAACCCGGATGTTGCCGTTCCCGCCGCTCATGTAGTACTCATTCGGAGCGGCGGCGATGAAGATGGCGACTCCCGGGCCGGCGGTCTGCTGCTGGCCCATGGGGCCGCCGCGTCCGCCGAACGGCGGCGCCCCGGGCTGCTGCGGCGCCGGACCGCGGCCGCCCGGCGCTTGCGCCTGGGCTTGTTGATCGGCCTGGCCGCGCCCGCCTTGGGGCTGATTTTCCGCTTGCCGGGGCGCTGCCGGTTGAGGCTGCGCGGCCCGGCCGCCCGTCTGCGCCGCCGCCGTCGCTTCCGGCGCAATCGGAATGCGCCCTCGGCCCATGGCCGTCAGGTTGAGCGTGTATTCGCCGAGAGACGCCTTGGCCGGCGGATCACCCTGGTTGAGCCGCAGCGCGGCCATTCTGTTTTTGCCCTGCGCCGCCGCGATGGCGGGGGCCATCCTGGCGATCAGCGCGTAGGCAGCCGCCAAATCGCTGTTCGGGCCCACCGCCCTTTCGATAAAGAAGGGCGACCCGATGGCGCTGTACTTAACGAACGCGTTGATCGCGTTCAGCGCATTCGTGTTGGTTTCGGGGATGAACAGCGGGTTTCCGTTGCGGATGTAGCGCTCACAGGTTTCATCAAAGTACTGCAAGTAAAGATCCGGGGCGAGGATGTCGATGGCGGGCGCTCCCGCCCGCCAGACGTCGTTCACCTGGGGCAGCGGGCCGCCGCTCGGATACGTCCCGGGCCATGCCATATTGGGCTGCTGGAGCCAGGCATTCACGTACATGGGTATGGGATACTCCGCCTTGCCCTCCGCCACCACCTTGTTGACGTAGCGGGCGTAGTTCCACGCCATGAAGATCTCATCCACCGGCCAGTGCAGCTTCCGCCATGCGGTGTCGTGCTCTTCTCTCGCCATAGGCGGGCTGGTCGTCTGGATCGGCATATCGACGCTGTCGGGCTTGCCCGCGCCGAAGACCTCCTCCCAAGCGCCGGAGGGTTTGTCGCCGTTTTCCGCCAGCACCTGGCGAAGTTCCGGCGCGAGGGTCTCTCTGTTCTTCCGGAGGTAATCCATCAACTCCTTGGGAACGGAGCCGGCAAAGGCCTTGTTGGCCATTGGCGAGCGGTCGCGCGAGTCCCGCAGCACGCCCACCTCGTTCTCCACCTGCATCATCACCACCGTGTGCTGCTGGCCGTCCACCCCTTTGATGTGACGCATCAGCGCGCGGTACGCGCGGGCGTCCGCATCGCGCGTGGCGTCTCCGAACGCGCTGAGGAGTTCGATGCTCTTGCCGCCCTTGATCTGAATGCGCGGGAAGCGTTTGTAATCGGCCTTCACCCAGTACGGGGCGTAGCTCGAAAGCCCGTTTTTCCAACTGCCGAACCAGAGAAACACGAGCTTCAGGTTGTTTTTGCGCGCGTCCTGTATGAGTCCGTCGACCAGGGCAAACTCGTACTTGCCCTCGACGGGCTCCAACTGCGCCCAGGACACAGCGGCCAGAACGCAGTTCAGATTGCCGGATACGAGCCGGGCCCAGACGGGCTGCATGTTCTCCAGACTCGAAGCGGTGTTGTTGCCCAACTCTCCCGCGACGGCCAGGAACGGTTTCCCATCGACCATCAATTGGGTGGCATCGCCCTGCTTCTGCAGCCGGGGGATGCCCGCCATGCCCTGGGCGGAGCAAGCTACGCGCAGCAGCGCCGCCAGGCACGCCAGAGCGAAATACCGCGGTGTCGGCTTCATGGACGCCTCGCTTCCCCGGAGGGGCGCATTGTCCGCAGGCGGACTTTCCGGCCTGTTTTCCGGAGCAAGGGCCATCTTATCAGCTTTCGGCTGCTTTTACGATTACTGAAACGTCATAATTTTGCCGGCGATTCCCCTTGACATCCGCGGTAAATCCATCTACTTTAACGGTTACGGATAGAATACGCCCGGCAGCGTGGATTCCGCTACGAAATCACATTCGGATAACTGGAAATGGAACACATCTCAAAGCAAGACACGGGCTACCAGACGCGGTGGGACGACCAGATCGTCATCACCGGCGCCGGCGGGTTCATCGGGGGCTCGCTCGCGCGCCACTTCCACGACCGCGGCTTCACCCGGATCCGGGCGCTCGACCGCAAGCCTTTGCCGGAATGGTATCAGCGGGTGGAAGGCGTGGAATGCCTCTCCATGGACGTCAGCGAGAAAGAGAATGCCATCCGGGCGGTGGAAGGCGCGGTGGAGGTCTACAACCTGGCCGCCGATATGGGCGGCATGGGCTTCATCGAGCGTTTCCGGGTGGAGTGCCTGCGGAGCATCCTGATCAACACCCACCTGATCGACGCCGCCTGGCGCGCGGGCGCACGGCGCTACTTCTTCTCCTCGTCGGCGTGCGCCTACAACACGGATCTCCAGAAAGACCCGCGATCCCGGGCGCTCAAGGAATCGGACGCCTACCCGGCGATGGCGGAGCGCGGCTACGGTTGGGAAAAGCTGATCTCGGAGATGTTCTGCCAGGAATACTGGGCGGAGCGCGGCCTGGAAACGCACATCGCGCGCTTCCACAACATCTACGGTCCGAACGGGACGTGGTTCGGCGGCCGCGAAAAAGCTCCCGCGGCCGTTTGCCGGAAAGTAATCGAGGCCCGGGACACCGGCGATCTGTCCATCGAGATTTGGGGAGACGGCGCACAGACGCGCAGCTTCTGCTACATCGACGATTGCGTCTCCGGCATCGACAGGATCATGCACACCGACGCGCTCATCGCCACCCCGGTGAATCTCGGCTCATGCGAGTTGATCGCCATCAACGACCTGGTGACGATGGTGGAGGAGATCGCCGGAGTGAAGCTGAAGCGCACCTACGACCCCGGCGCGCCGAAGGGGGTGGCCGGGCGCAACAGCGATAATACCTTCATCCGCAAAGTCCTGGGCTGGGAACCTCAGACACCGCTGAGAACGGGTATGGAGCGGACTTACGCCTGGATCGAACGCCAGTGCGCCGACCGTAAGGCCGGCAAGCGGGTGGTTCAGGATTGAGCATGGCGACCTTTCCGTCGCTCCGGAGCCGTGATCCGGAGCGATCTCATGCCGGCGTGATTGAGCGACCGCCGGACCTCGGTTCGGTGATCGGCCGGATTCCGCACCGGTTGGCCCTGGCCGGGGGATGGATCGATCAGCCGTTCGTATCGAAGCTCAACCCCGAGCCTCCGGGGTCCATGGTGGTGGTATCGCTGGAGCCGGATATCTGGCTGATGGACCGCTGCGGCATGGCCGGCGGGACGCGCAAAGTGGCCGTGCAACTCTGGGGTGAGAACCTGCCCGAACGGCCCTTGCCGGAACTGGTTCGCGAGTTGTACAGGGCGGAGAACCAGGACAAGGCCGATCCCTCGGGGTCGCAGGACATGATCGGCCTGATCTACCCGGGCATCAGCCGCCTGGATTACGACGCCGCGGTGGAAGGCGGCGTTTTTCCGGCGCACATCGAGTGCAACCGCGACCCGGTCACGGCGCGGTGGCTGGAGAGCATCCTGCACCTGGTCCCGATCAATCAGCGTCCCGAGGGCTACTCGCCGCTGGGCGTCAAGAACCTCGATCCCGGCTGGGTCCGCCGCCTCGGGCAGACCGGAAAGGACTGCTACCGCGCGATTGCGGACCGCGACCTCCGCGGATTGGGGGCCTCGATGAACGAGTGCATGGTTTGCTGGGAGACGATTCTGCCGCAGACCTTGTTCCACCCGACCATCAAAATCGATTTGAAGGCGCTCCTCGGCTCTTACCAGGCGCGGTACGCCGGGGCCATGTATTCCGGCTGCGGCGGCGGGTACCTGTTCGTCGCCTCCGCGGAGCCGGTTCCAGGATCGCTGCACGTCACAGTCAGAATCCGATGAGCCGGGGCGTCCGAACGAAGCCGGTAATCGGATCTTTTTCGGGCGTGGAGGAGAATCAACTATGGCCGTTCGGATGAAGGACATCGCCCAGGAGCTCGGGGTTTCGGTGGTGACGGTTTCCAAGGTGCTGCGGAACCACAGCGATATCGGCGAGGAAACCCGGCAGCGCGTGTTGAAGCTGATGAAGGACCTGAACTATCAGCCGAACTTCGCCGCGCGGGCGTTGGTGACGGGCCGGACCTACACCGTGGGGCTGGTGGTTCCCGACCTGGTGCACCCGTTTTTCGCCGAAGTGGCCAAGGGACTTTCTTCCAGTCTGCGCAAGCGGGGCTACAGCCTGATCCTGGCGTCTTCGGAAGAGGATCCCGAACTGGAGGCCCAGGAGATCGGACGGCTGCTGGCGCGCCGCCTGGATGCCATCGTCATTGCCTCGACGCAAGGGACGGCGGAGAGTTTCCGCCGCATCGAGGAGCAGAAGACTCCCTACGTCCTGGTCGACCGGCGGTTTGCCGGGCTGCGGGCCAACTTCGTAGGGGTGGACGACGAAGCCGTAGGCGAACTTGCCACGGAGCACCTGGTCTCGGTCGGCTGCCGCCGGGTGGCCCACATAAGGGGACCGGAGGTGAGCACGGCCCTTGGCCGGCTGGAGGGTTACCGGCGCGCTTTGGGGCGCCACCACCTCGGCCCCCTGCCGAACTACGTTCCGGCGGCCACGGCCGGCGATGAAGACAGCGAGGCCCGCGGCAGAGCGGCCATGCGGGAATTGCTGCAACTCGACCCCCGGCCGGACGGCGTGTTCTGCTACAACGACCCGACTGCCATGGGCGCGATGAATACCATCCTGGGCGCCGGACTGCGGATTCCCGAGGACATCGCGGTGATCGGCTGCGGCAACGTACATTACGACCCGTCGCTGCGCGTGCCGCTATCGAGCATCGATCAGCAGAGCGCGGCCATCGGCGAACGCGCGGCGAAGCTGGCGCTCAGCCTGATCGAATCGAAAAGCGGACGCCCCAGGAGCGTGATCCTGGAGCCGAAGCTGGTTGCCCGCGAGTCCACCAACCCGGCACGGCGCGCCTGACCGGCGCAGAGGCCGGGAGCAAGAACCCGCGGAATGGGCGGCTACGGGCGGAGGGCGATGCCCCTTCAGAAATCGTTCAGCGCGCACTGGAACAGCCCGCGCACTTCCGTTTGCCTGGCCTCGAATTTCTTGAAGATCCGGTCCCACTTCGCATTGTCGGCGCATTCACGGCAAACCCCGCAGGTACACCGCCGGTAAGGGCGGAGCGGGACGGGAGTGGTTACGTCGGGAATCCGCCGGCGGCAGGCGTTGTCTGGTTCGCGTGTCTGGCGCGGCGAGAGATCTTGCTGCGCCTCGCATTCACCTAACGCGCGAAACGCCTGATAAGCGCTTGGTTTGGAGCGCTGCATGTTCACCCCCAAGCTGGAATTTGTGCGGCCCGGTCCTCCGGATGAGACGCGCTCTCAGCGGACGCGAATCTCAAAGCGCACGAGCTCGAACGATGGGGTCGGGCCACAGATAGATAGTGCCCCAATACCGGAGAGACGCAAAGGCCCAAGAGTACCGATTCAAAGGCCAGTACCGGCCTGGGGTTAGCCCCCGCGACGCCATCAGGGTTTGGCCGCGCACACCTGCCGAGTCCCCGCCGTCATGGCCTGCGCGAAGATGTCCGCCTTGCCCACCGCCACCCAACAACTCGCGCAGGTCAGCAGATGCTCCTCAAATGCGGCGGCGGCGGATCCGGCCAGCGTCTCCATCACGTACGCCTCGGCGACTTCAGCCGGGTCCGGCGGGCAACGATAGGCTTGCAGCAGCACGCCCTATCCTACGTGCGGCCATCCGCGAAAGCAAGCAGGAGGAGGATCGAAACCGGTGGGGATTATTAACAGAAGTACTGGTACCCGTGCCATAGATCACCAAACGGCGAATCCGCCATTCGGGTATACTTGTCCCGATTGCCATGACCGTGCAAACTGCGATTGCGCCTGAATACGACACTGTGGAGTTGCGCACCGGACGCCTCTACAAGGTCCACCGTTCCGAGGGCCGAATGCTCGGTGAAGAGGACCGCATGGTCCAGGTTGCGAAATGCTATTGCCGCTCGCACGACGTGATCACGGCGGCAGATGCGGAACAGCAGGGGCGCCCGACATTTGTGTTCCCGGCGCCGTTCTTTACCGATCTGGAGACCCTGATCGGTAAAGAAATTGAAGGGCGGATTTACACGGACAGCCAGGGACGACGAGTGAAGTTCTATCTGGACCTGAAAGAACACGCCGGCTTCCAATTAGACGAGGGCGATCGCAGCCTGCACAGCCCGTGGTACGACGACGGCGTGCTCAAAGAGTAGGGTCTGCGCTGGCGCCTACCAGCCCGCGGCCGCAAAAAGAAGACCGCTCTCCGCGGGCGCGGAGAGCGGTCGTACGAAGATAACCTGAAAGCGGACGCCTACGCGGTGCGCATGGCTTCGGACTTGTCGCCCGAAATGGCCGCCTGGGCCGCCGCCAACCGCGCGATGGGCACGCGGTAGGGGGAGCAGGAGACGTAGTTCATTCCCACGCGGTAGCAGAACTGCACCGAGTTGGGCTCGCCGCCGTGCTCGCCGCAGATGCCGATTTCCAGCTTGGGGTTGGCCTTGCGGCCCTTTTCCACGGCCATTTTCACCAACTGGCCCACGCCCTCCTGGTCGAGGACGGCGAACGGATCGTTGGCGAAAATCTTGCGGTCCTGGTAGTCCTTCTGGAACTTCGTATAGTCGTCGCGGGAGAGTCCCATGGCGGTCTGGGTCAGGTCGTTGGTGCCGAAGCTGAAGAACTCGGCGACGGTGGCGACCGAGTCGGCGGTCAGGGCGGCGCGCGGGATCTCGATCATGGTGCCGACCAGGTACTTCAGGTCCTTCATGCCGGCCTTTGCCAGGACTTCCTCAGCGATCTGCCTGACGATATTGGCCTGGTTTTCCAGTTCCTTGACGCCGCCGATCAGCGGAATCATGACTTCCGGAATCACCTTGACGCCCTTCTTGGCCACCTGCACGGCGGCTTCGAAAACGGCGCGGGCCTGCATCTCAGTGATCTCGGGATAGGTGATCCCGAGGCGGCAGCCGCGGTGCCCCAGCATGGGGTTGAACTCGTGCAGCTCTTCCACGCGCTTCAGCAGGTCGGGCAGCACGGTCTTGAGGTTCTTGACCTCGGCGCCGAACTTCTTGTAAGTCTCCACCAGTTGCCGCTTCTTCTTGATATCGGCGTAGGGCAGGACGGCGATGTCCACCATCAGGTCTTCGCGCTTGGGGAGAAACTCGTGCAGCGGCGGATCGAGCGTGCGGATCACCACCGGGAATCCGTCCATGGCTTTGAAGAGTCCGGCGAAATCGGCGCGCTGCATGGGGAGGAGCTTTTGCAGGGCCTTGCGGCGGGTCTTCTCGTCGCGAGCCAGAATCATGGCCTGCATGTGCTCGATGCGGCCCTCGGCGAAGAACATATGCTCGGTGCGGCACAGTCCGATGCCTTCGGCGCCGAACTTCCGAGCGGCCTTGGCGTCGCGTGGAATGTCGGCATTGGCGCGCACGCCGAAGTTGCCGCGGAACTCGTCCGACCAGGCCATGAAGGTGGCCAGAATGCCGGAGGTGGGGTCCGCGTCCAGGGTGTTGGCCTTACCGGCGAAGACCTCGCCTGTCGAGCCGTCGAGCGATATCCAGTCGCCTTCCCTCAAGGTGACGGTTTTGCCGCCCACCGTGACGCTGACTTCCTTCTTCGCCTCGCTGACGGTGATCGCTTCCGCGCCGGCGACGCAGGGGGTGCCCATGCCGCGGCAGACCACCGCCGCGTGGCTGGTCATGCCGCCGCGCGAAGTGAGAATGCCCTTGGCCACTTCCATCCCGTGAATATCGTCCGGGACGGTCTCTTTCCGAACCAGGATGACGGGAGCTTTCTGCGAGGCCACAACAGCGTCGTTGGCCGTGAACACCACAGTGCCGACCGAGGCGCCCGGAGATGCGGGGAGGCCGATGGCCAGCCGGGTGAGAGTTTTCTTCGAAGCCGGGTCGAGAACCGGGTGGAGCAGTTGATCGAGCTGCTGCGGATCCACGCGCAGAATGGCTTCTTCCTTGGTGATCAGCTTCTCGCCGACCATATCCACCGCGATGCGGACCGCGGCCGGACCCGTGCGTTTGCCGTTACGGGTTTGCAGCATGTAGAGCTTGCCATCCTGGATGGTGAACTCGAAATCCTGGATATCGCGGTAGTGCTTTTCGAGCATCGTGGTGATTTCCCGAAGCTGGTTGTAGACCGCCGGATTCCACGTTTCGAGCTCGGAGATGGGGTGCGGGGTGCGGATGCCGGCCACCACGTCTTCGCCCTGGGCGTTTTCCAGGAACTCGCCGTAGAAGGCCTTCTCGCCGGTGGCGGGGTTGCGGGTGAAGCCCACGCCGGTGGCGGAAGTCTCGCCCATATTGCCGAACACCATGGCTTGCACGTTGACGGCGGTGCCCAGGTCTTCGGGAATCTGGTTCATCTTGCGGTAGTGCTTGGCGCGGTCGTTGAACCAGGAGCCAAAGACCGCATCGCGCGCGCCCTGGAGCTGTTGCATGGCGTCTTGCGGGAACGGCTTGCCGGTCTTCTTCTGCACCAGCTTCTTGTAGCCCTCGATGACCTGCTTGAGGTCTTCGGCGGTGAGGGCGGTATCGAGCTTGGCCTTGGCCTTTTTCTTCTGGCCGTCGAACACCTCGTCGAAGTCGTGCTTGGGGACTTCGAGCACCACGTTGCCGTACATCTGGATGAAGCGGCGGTAGCAGTCGTAGGCGAAGCGCGGGTTCTGGCTCTTGGCTTCGAGCGCCTTGACCGTCTCGTCGTTGAGGCCGAGGTTGAGAATGGTGTCCATCATGCCGGGCATGGAGAACTTGGCGCCGGAGCGGACGCTGACGAGCAGCGGGTTCGCGGGGTCGCCGAGCTTCTGGCCCATGCGCTGTTCGAGCGTCCCGAGGGCTTGGAGGGCTTCTTCGTTGATCTCAGCCGGGACCGCATTGTTGTTCTGGAAGTAAATATTGCAGACCTCGGTGGAGATGGTGAAGCCGGGGGGCACCGGCAGCTTGGCGCGGGACATCTCGGCCAGCCCGGCGCCTTTGCCGCCGAGCACATCTTTCATTTTTCCGTCGCCGTCGGCGGTTCCTTCGCCGAACGAGTAGACAAACTTCTTCATACTTTGCTCCTAGCTCCTATGAATTAGTTACGATTTCAGAAAAATCCGCGATGGTGGAAAACTCCGCCAGCAGCGTGTTGAGCAGCGTCAAACGGTTCTGCCGGACGCGGGGGTCCGGCGCGTTCACCAAAATCTTGTCGAAGAACAGATCGACCTTCGGGCGCAGGCGGGTGATGGCGTTTTCGATGGGCTGTCCCTGGATGCGTTTATACTCGGCGTAGAGGTCCTGTTCGGGACCGGGTTCGAGGAGGGAAAGATCGATCTCCGCCGAGGGGGCCGCCTGGCCTTCCGACCCGAAGCCCGCCTGCTCCAGGATATTGCGGATGCGCTTGAAGCTCGCGGCCAGGGGTTCGAAATCGGCGGACGAACGCAAGTTCTGGATGCGCTCCAGCCGCGCGTCCAGGTCCACGAGGTCGTTCCAGCCGGCGGCCATGGCGGCGTTGACTTCGTCGTACTTGAAGCCGCGCACGTCCTTGAAATAAAACTTCACGCGCTCCTCGAAAAAGGCGATCAACTGGGTGTCGCCCTGAAGGAGTTGGAGCAGCGGCAACTCCAGCTTGCCTTCCACCAGGATTTTGACCACGCCCTGGGCGGCGCGGCGCAAAGCGAACGGGTCGCGCGAGCCCGTGGGAATCAGGCCGACGCGGAAGCAGCCGCGCAGCGTATCGAGCTTGTCGGCGAGCGCCACGATGCGGCCCACGCGGTGGCGCGGGATGGCGTCTTCCATGCTCTCCGGCTTGTAGTGGTCATAGATCGCCTGCCACACCGGCTCGGGCTCGCCCTGCGCGCGCGCATAGAGACCGCCCACCACGCCCTGCAGTTCCGTGAATTCCTTGACCAGCTCGGTGGTGAGATCGCACTTGCACAATTCCGCCGCGCGGGCCGCGTGAGCATCGCCGCCGAGTTCCTTCACGAGCGCCATGTTGCGCTGCGTCTTTTCGAGATAGGTGCCGAGCTTGGCCTGGAAGGTGACGTGGCCCAGGTCCGGCAGGCGGGCCGCGAGTTTCTTCTTCTTCTGGTCGGTCTCCCAGAAAAAGCGGGCGTCGTTGAAGCGCGCGCGGAGCACGCGCTCGTTGCCGCGGCGGACGAACCCTTCGGGATCGGAGTCGATGTTCATCACCGCCACGAATTGCGGGGCCAGCTTGCCTTCGGCATCCTCCACCGAAAAATACTTCTGGTGATGCCGCATTACCGTGACCAGCACTTCTTCCGGGAGCGCCAGGAATTGGGGATCGAATCTCCCGGTGATGGGGGTGGGGTACTCGGTGAGATAGACCAGGGTTTCGAGCAGCGCCGGATCGGGCTTGACCCGGATGCCCACCAGTTCGTTGGAGATCTTCGTGCGCCGCTCCTGGGCCGAGAGGATCACGAAATGGTCGTGGAGCCGCCTTTCGTAGTCCGCGGTGGTGACCGCCACCTCGCGCGCGCCCAGCCGGCGGTGTCCGGCGGTGAGGTTGCAGGAGCGCACGCCGGCGATTTCGAAGGGCACGATGTCCTCGCCGAGCAGCGCGAGGAGCCAGCGGACGGGCCGGATGAAGCGCGGCCCGTTCTTACCGGTCCAGTACATCGTCTTGGGGAAGTAGATCTGGAGGATCAAGCCGGGGAGGGCGTCCGAGAGGATTTCGGTGGTGCGGCGGCCCCGGACCTTCTTTACCAGCACATAGTAGACGCCTTTGGGCGTGTTTTCGACGATCAGGTCCCCGGGCGTGACGCCGTGCTTGCGCGCGAAGCCCGCCACGGCCTGCGCCGGCGCGGATTTGGCGGGGCCGAGAATGCGCTCTTCGCGGTCCGGCTGGCGTTCCGGAAGAGCTTCGGCGCGCAGCACGAGGCGCCGCGGCGTAGCATCCATGGTCACCGATTCGTGCGGGATCTCCAGCTTTTCGAAGAGCAGCCGCAGGTTCTCCAGCGCGTTCGGAATCATCCAATCGGGAATTTCTTCCGTGCCGATTTCGAGGAGGAAAGGAAGGCTCATTTGGCCACCTCCGCCGCCGCTTCCTGCTGCTGGTCCACCCAAGCCTGGGCCACCCCCACCGCAATCTTCCGCACCCTCTGGATCACGCCCACGCGCTCGGTGACGCTGATCGCGCCCCGCGCATCGAGCGTGTTGAAGATGTTGGAGCACTTCAAGACCTGGTCGTAGGCGGGCAGCAGCGGGAAGCGCCGCTTATCCGGCGATTTCGGATCGTAGATCTTCAGCAGCCGCGCCGCTTCGGCTTCGTGCAGATCGAAGAGCTTCCAGAGCGCAGCCACATCCGCCATCTCGAAGTTGTAGACGGAATATTGCAGCTCGTCGAGGTAGCGCACGTCGCCGTAGGAGAAGTCCTTGGCCCACTCGATGTCGTAAACGCTGTCCTTCACCTGGAGGAAGGCCGTGAGGCGCTCCAACCCATAGGTCAGCTCGGCGGGAACCAGGTCCAGGTCGATGCCGCCGCATTGTTGGAAATACGTGAATTGGGTGATTTCGAGGCCGTCGAGCATCACCTGCCAGCCAATGCCCCCACGCGCCCAGGGTGGGCGCTTCCCAATTGTCCTCTTCGAACTTGATATCGTGCTGCCGCAGGTCGATCCCGATGGCTTCGAGGCTGCCCAGGTACTGTTCGATGACGTCGTTGGGGGAGGGCTTGAGGATCACTTGAAGCTGCGAGTGTTTGAAGAGGCGGTTGGGATTATCGCCATAGCGGCCGTCGGCCGGGCGGCGGCTGGGTTGCACGTAGGCCACGCGGTATGGTTTCGGACCGAGGACGCGGAGGAACGTTTCCGGACACATGGTGCCGGCTCCGACCTCGACATCGTACGGCTCCTGAATAATGCAGCCGCGGTCCGCCCAGTAGCGCTTCAGGTTGAAGATAATGTCTTGAAACGATTGCATTCTATAGACCCGCTGCGGCCTCCAGCATCGGCGCCGTAGTCAGCCTCCGCTCGGCGTGCGATTCGATCTGCTGTACCAGGAATCTGCGCAAATCGGCTGCCGTCGCCTGGTCCCAGTTCGTCTTGGCGAGTTGCGCCACCGGTTTCACCAGCATATCGGCGGCGATCGCCCGGGACGCCGCGCTCAACTCCCAACTGCCTCCAACGCTCATCGCGCCCCGGCAATGAGCGCAGACCAGACCTGCCCGCCCGCGGCTAAAGAAAGCCCGGTCGGGCCGTTCCGGATCGTCCAAAAAACATCCGCAACCCAGACAGGCATGCAACTCCGGCAGCCATCCCGCGAGCCGCACCGCCCAAAGCGAGAAATACGTGGCGGCCCGCCACGCCCTGCCCGCATCCTGCTCCCCGCCCGCCGGCCGGAGGTGATCCAGCACGGCCAGCAGGAGCCGGAAAAACTTCTCGTTCGGCTCCGCGGCGGGCAGCAACTGCTCGCTCACCTCCGCGAAGAAATCCAGCGCCAGGGCCGGCCAGTAATCGGAAACCAGGTCGAATTGGGAACGGATCAATTCGCAGGAATCCAGGTTCACCAGCTCGCGCGTTTCGCGCTGGAAGTACGCCATCCGCACGTGCGACAACCGCTCCAGCCCCGAGCCGAAGGGACTCTTCGGCCGCCGCGCCCGCTTGGCCACGCCCCGCAACTTTCCCTGGTCCCGGGTGAGAAAGCTCACGATGAGGTCGGCTTCCTTCAGCGGGTAAGTACGCAGAATTAAAGCTTCGCTGACACGCGCTGGCACACGTGGAATTTTCAGAGTAACACAGATGAAAACAGGGCCTCCACAGGGGCTGAAGCCCAACTTCCCGCCGGTCCCGCGGCACGGCTGAAGCCGTGCGGTGAAGCGAGGCCAAGTTCCGCAAATTCTGCGCGTGCACCGCGCGGCTGAAGCCGCGGGGGCGGGCGCACAGAGGGTGGGTTCCTTTTGCGCGGCGGAAGCGGCGTGTTTCCTTGAGGTTCGGGGGAAAAATGGGTTTGTTTCGCCATTTTTGTTTTTGGCTACTCGGCGGAGGTTTCCATGGACACGCGGCAAACGCTTCCACCATGCAGTACGATCCGTGAAAGGGCAAACCGGGTACAGGCACGAAGTTTCGCAAAGACGGCGAAATTCGAGCCAGTCCCCGCTTTGCAGGCTGTGCCGATACCCGACGACATTTGCGCCGCACCACAATAGCACGGGGGCGGATTGGAGTCTGAAATCGGGCGGTGAAACAAGAAGAGTTAGAGGGCTGCCGGAGTGGTGATCGCATCCAGGGCCTTGCGCACACGTTCGTCGTTGCGATAGGTGCGCAGGGCGGTTGCGACCTCGCGCGCGATGCGGGAATCGTCGCCTCTGGCGAGCGACAAGAGGAAGTCGAGCGCGGAATCCTGGCGCGAAGTGGCCAACGCGAGGAGCAGGACCTTCCGAACCGAGCCTTGGGCGGTGCGGGTCCATTTGTCCCGGAGCGCGTCGATAGCGCCCGGCATTCGGGTGGCGCCGAGCGCCAATATGGCCGCCTCGGCGATCGACTGGTCCTGATTGTCGATGTATGCGGCCACGAACGCGAGGGAGCGCTCCGTGCCGGAGGCCAGCATCCCGGAAAAACACTCGCCCATGACGTCCGCTTCTTCATCGCCCGTGAGGACCTTGAGCATCAGCAGCAGTTCGGCCGTTTCGACGGCGACGGACCCGATGGCGCGGGCCGCGCCCATGCGCACGCGCGGCTCCTTGTCGGCGAGCAGGCGGACCACTTCGAACAGGGCATCCGGGTGGAGCGTCCGGACCAGGCCCAGAGCGCTGTCGGCCCGCAGTTGCGCCGCGGCGTCCACCGGCAAGCCGTAGGAAGGTTCCATCTGGACGTGCCGCACCCCCTTGCGGTACACGTCCGCGCCGTCGTAGTCCATGGCGTAAAGCGCGCCGGCGATCGCGGTGACGGCCGCGCAGCCTTTATCCAGCCTGGCGGGAATGGCCATCAGACGGTCGAACGCCGCGACGAGGTCCGGAATAAGCTCGGCCGCGCGCAGTTCGCCGGCGATTTGGGCGGCCTTGGCGACTACCAGGTTCGAGCGGTGCGCGAGGAGGTTCCGGAGTTGCTCCGGGTCCGGGTTGCGGCGCAGTTCGGAGAGGGCATCCAAAGTCTCTTCGACGGGATCGCGTCTCTTCATAGGGCGCTCAGTCGGGCCACCGGGCGATCCGCAGTTCGAGGGAGGCCACCGTCCCCGCTTGCACGGGCACGGCGGCAGCGTGAGCCCCGATGTCCGCCAGAAATACCGGATCCTCCAGCGGATTGCCGTTTACCTCGCGGAATGCCACGGCGTAGTAGTCGCCGGGCCGCAGGGCGTCGAACTCGAAGCGGCCGCTGGAATCGCACTGGGTTTCGATGTAAACGCCCCGCTCCGACCCAGGGCCGCGGGGCAGCAGCGCGACGGTGACGCGCGCTCCGTTTTCGACCGAGCCGCGCAGAAAGCCGCCCCCGGCCCGGTAAATAACCCGGATCGGAGGCGATTTGGGCCCCAGATCGACGGGCTGGTCCAGCGCGTCTCGTTCGTCCAGCATCAACCCCGCGAGATGCATCCCCGCGGGCGGCCTGCCGAGGCGAATCCAGTACCGGCCGGGGTATACGCCGTTGATCG
>JAIQFU010000575.1 GCA_020073115.1 Terriglobia bacterium | reverse complement strand
GGTTCAGCGCGAGACGTTGAAGCGCAGCGGACCTGTCGATCTTCGGGCGATAGTACGTCAGAACTTCGTACATCGGGCTGCCGGTCTTGATAATGCGATCGGGCGGTATGCCTTCGCGGAGGAGGTACTCCCGCGAGATGTCGCTGTAGGGCATGTTGATGTCGCTGATGTGGTCGACGATCTTCCTGTTGATCTCCTCCGGCACTCTCTCGTCGAAGCAGCGGTTTCCGGCTTCCATGTGAAAGACGGGAATCTTGCGCCGCTTCGCGGCGATCGCGGCCAGGCAACTGTTGGTGTCGCCCAGGACGAGCATGGCGTCTGGCCGGACTTTGCCGAGCGCGTCATCGCTCTTGGCGATTAAGTTGCCAATGGTTTCCGCCGCGGATTTGCCGGCAGCTTCGAGAAAGTAATCCGGCTTGCGTATTTCCAAATCTTCAAAGAAGATACCGTTCAGCTCGTAATCATAGTTCTGGCCGGTATGAATCAGGACGTGGTCCATATGCCGGTCCAACGCCGCGATGACTCGGGAAAGCCGAATGATCTCCGGGCGGGTGCCTACAACGGTAGCAACTTTCACACAGCGTCCCCAACCGTGCTTTCGGCACGTACTGACGTCAAGACCGGGAGGAAATAGGTATCGGGGCAGTCGGGATCGAAGATCTCGCTGGCCCAGAAGAGCGTGACCATTTCTCCCGCGCCGACGTTTTCGATGGAATGCGTGTATCCCGGCGGAATGTCTATCACCTGGAAGGCCTCGCCGCAGACCCTGTATTCGCGCACTTCCGGGCGTTCGATCTGGCGCATCCGGATTACGCCCTCGCCTTCGACGACAAAAAACTTCTCCGCTTTTGTGTGATGGTAGTGATTTCCGCGGGTAATGCCGGGCCGGGTGCGCGAAATGAAGATCTGGCCGAAGTTGGTCGACTTTATGAACTCGGCCAGGCCGCCGCGCTGGTCGGCCTTGATTTCGAGCTGGCGCCGCCGCGCGTCATGCGGCACGTAAGATAGGTAGGTTGCGTAAAGCTGCTGGTTGAACCGGATTGCGAAGTCGGGAACGAGCAGACTGGCCCGCAGGTCGTGGAAGGACTGTATGCGGCCTGCCAGCTCTCCCAGCGTCAGCTTAAAGGACGGGATGTCACGACAATCTTTCGACCTTGCGTAGAGGGGCAGATCGGCGAGAAAAGCCTTCACAACGTCGTCCACGTAAACCAACTCAACCTCGCGGCCCGGGTCGGAGACCTGGATGGGAAGATCATTCGCGATGTTGTGGCAGAAGGTTGCCACCACGGAATTGTAGTTTGGCCGGCACCATTTTCCGAATACGTTCTTCAGGCGATAGATGCGCACCTGAGCCCCGCTTTCGACCGCGAATTCCCGCAGTGCGTCCTCCGCGCGCCGCTTGCTGGCGCCATACGGATTATCAAGCTCCGCCTGGACGGAGGACGAGATCACGATTATCGGCGCCCGACCAAGCTCGCGGAGGATCGCGCAAAGCTCGCGCGTGAGCCCCGCATTGCCGCTTTCGAACCCCTCCGTAACTTGTGGACGGTTGACTCCCGCCAGATGGTAAACGATGTCAGCCGTCTCCAGTCCGGCGCGCAGGTCGTCTGGCGAGTTGTCAATGTCGTACAGGGTTGCCTCGCAGCCCTGGGTCGCCTGCAAGTGCGCGGTGAGGTTCCGCCCAATGAAGCCGCGAGCCCCCGTTACGAGGACGCTCATACGGCAACCTGCCTGGTTTTCAAGGCCTCCTGCACGCAATCGAGTTTCAGGAGGAGCTCGATCATTTCGGCCTGGTCCATCCGGTGCGTGTTATGCGAGGTGTATTCCCCGGCGAACGAGACGTCCTCCTGCCCCTCACTGAAGTACAGGGAGTAATTCAGGTCCCGAATGTCGGCCGGAATGCGATAGTAGCCGCCGCGATCTTCCGCCTTGACCATCTCTTCACGATTGAGAAGCGTTTCGTAAAGCTTCTCGCCGTGGCGGGTACCGAGGATCTGAATCTCGTTATCGGCCTCGAAGAGCTCCTTCACAGCCTCCGCCAGTGTCAGAATGGTGGCGGCCGGCGCCTTCTGCACAAATATGTCACCGGCGCGGCCGTTCTGAAACGCGTAGACCACAAGGTCCACAGCATCTTCGATGGTCATCATGAAACGGGTCATGTTCGGATCGGTGACGGTCAGCGGCTTGCCGGCCAAGATCTGGCTGATAAACAACGGGATGACGGAGCCTCGGGAAGCCATGACGTTGCCATACCGGGTTCCGCAGAAGACAGTGCCGTTATCGCCATGCATGCGCGCCTTCGCAATCATGAGCTTTTCCATCATCGCCTTGGATATTCCCATGGCGTTTATGGGGTATACGGCTTTGTCGGTGCTGAGCACGATGACGTTTTTGACGCTGCACGCCAGGGCGGTGCTGAGGACGTTCTCGGCTCCTAACGTATTGGTTCGAACAGCCTCAAGCGGGAAGAATTCGCAGGATGGCACCTGCTTGAGCGCGGCGGCGTGAAAGACGTAGTCGACGCCGCGCATAGGAGCCAGGAGGCTGCTCGGCTCGCGAACGTCGCCGAGAAAGAACTTCAGCCGCGGGTTACGGAGGGCGTTGCGCATCTCATCCTGCTTCTTCTCGTCGCGGCTGAAGATCCGGATTTCCGCAATCTCAGTTTCGAGGTACCGGCGAACCACAGCATTCCCGAAGGTGCCCGTCCCGCCGGTGATCAGTAGTGTGCGTCCTTTAAACATATCTATGTCAAAAACCCTCATTGCTATTTGGAGTCCGGGACGTTCCCAGAGCCGAGTTCTCGCGATCTTTCGCCGCGAATTCAAGAGCGCATCGGAACAAGGCCCGGTTCTGCTCTATGACGGCCGGGTCGTTCGCGCGTTTCGCCCCGAATCTAGCCGCACGCGCGCGCATTGCGGCATGCTCCTCGGGCCCCATGCTCAGACAGCGCTGAAGAACTTCGCGAAATCGCGCGGGCTCAGACACCGGGCGGTCCCAACCCACCCCCATACCTTCCAGGCCCAGCCACGGAGTCTGATCGCTAATCAGGACTGGGCACCCCGCAAGGAGAGCTTCGGCGATCACATGACCGAAGTTTTCGCCAAGCGTTGGGAATAGAAAGAGGTCGTACCTGGAGAGTGCAGTGTAAACCTGCCTGTGGGGGATCATGCCCTTGTACTGCACCTGAATGTTCGTCGGAAGTCTGCCAATCAGATTCTGACACTCCTGCCAATAGGAGCCATCCTCAATTGGGCCGTAGATGTCGAAATCCACGC
>JAIQFU010000574.1 GCA_020073115.1 Terriglobia bacterium | reverse complement strand
ATCGCGATCGTCGTCGACGACGAGTAGCTTGCCCCCGCTCGAGGTGGTCACGACGACCCGTGCGGGAGGAACAACGCAAACGTCGTTCCCATTCCGACCTTTTACTTCCACGCGGCTGAACCTCAATGACCGGCGCCCGACCAGCAGTCCGCAACTCCCCGATATCGTGCTGTCGCGGGAGGGTCCCGAAGCGGTAATGGCCGTCCCGGCGACGGATGTTCCCCGCCCCGCCCGCAGGCCGTGGGCGCAAGCGCTCAAGCAACTGACGGCCGAGAACTGGCCCGCGGCGGAACGGGCCCTGCTCGACACCACCGCCGCCGCCCCGGGCTTCGCGCCCGCGTGGGCCGCGCTGGGAACCGTGTTCCGGAACCAGCGAAAGCCCGCCGATGCGCGGCAGGCGCTGGAGCGGGCCGTGGCGCTCGATCCGAAGCGACTTGCCCTGCAAATGGAGTTGGCCGGCGTCGAGGCCGAGCTGAAGAACTGGCCCGCAGCCGCCGCCACCGCCGATGCCCTGATTGGGGCCGATTCCTCCCGCACATATCTCGAAGCCTACCTGGTGAGCGCCGTGGCGCGGTACCAGCAGCGGGATTACGCAGGCGCGCTGGCGCGTATCAACGAACTGATCCGGCTGGATACGCGGCAGCAATTGCCGCGCGCCGGGTATATCCGGGGCGTGATTCTGGAAGCCCGCGGCGAACTGGACCCGGCCGCGGCCGAGATGCGCCGGTACCTCGAGCAGCACCCGCGCAGCGCAGACGCCGCCGCCGTGAAAAACCGGCTGGAGAAGCTGGGCAAAGAACCGGCAGTGGACCTGGCCGCGGACGCGGCCTCGGCGGACCTGCGGACGCTGGCCGCGGGGGAGGCGCCGGTCCCCGGCGGCATCCGGGCGTTTTTGGCGATTGCCCGGATTCCGGGGACGCCGGGGTATGGGGATTTTTTTCTGCAGTATTGCCGCGCCATCGTGGGGCCGGTCTCCGAATCGCCCTGCCGGGCGGGGAGGTCGGGAACCTGCTCCCCATCCACGCCTACGCGCGAGGCGTCGGACGCCATTCGAGCCTTCATTTCTACCATCCCCGAATTGGAGCGGCTGGGCGAGCGCACCGGCGACCGTGTGGTGATCCGGCTTTCCGTGGAATCCCCCGAACAGCGTCAGAAAACCGAGCGGGCGCTGACGCTGCTCGGCTGGCGGCTCCGGGAGTCCGGAGAGGGATACGGGCTGGAGGCCGGCGACCAGTTGATCGACGGCCTGCGCCAGCGTATTCCCGGCGCTTTCGGAGTGGATGAGCTGGCGATGCGGGAGGCAGTCGCGGCCGGGCGGCCTTTCCAATTCGAAATCCCGGTGGAGAACGCGCGGCTGGTGGGCGGCGCGGCCTGGGGCGCGGTGCTGAAGGACGGGCCCGCGGCCGCCCTCGGAGCGGCCGACATTTTTGTTCGGGATTGGCGCTTTGCCCGGGCGTACGCGGGGCTCGGTGCGCTGGAAACGGAGACCGCGGCGGCGGTGGTGGCGGGCGTGGGACTCGTCCCGCTGATCGCCGCGTACTCCGAACCACTGGCCGCGTACGGCGAATCGCTCGCGCTTTCCGGCGGGCGCGCCACGGTTCCGGGCGGGGCTCGGGCGGAGGCGGCCTGGGCGAAGGTGGCCGGCGTGAGTCCGCAGAGCCCACCCGCATTCTTCCGCGCGCTCTTCGAAAAAGACGGTGGAGCGTTGCTGGCCTTTTTCTTCGACCTCTGGCGGCGGAACGCGCGGCGGCGGTGTACCAGTGGTATCGGGGATCTTTCGGCGCCGCTCCTCCCACACCAGCTACCGGGCGCTGGCAGGCGGGTATTTTACAGGAGCTTCCGCTGGACGCCGGCGGCTCCGTGCAATTTCCCGGCGGGCGGCCGGCCTGGACCACCGCCGGCGGGGCGGACGATGACGTTCTCCTCCAGCTCGCTTCGCTGGAGGCCCTGGCCGCGATGGCGCGGCTGGAAAAGAAACGGGGGCGTCCGCTCGATGCGGAATCCGTCCCGCTGCTGGCGCAGCACTATGAGGAGTGGCGCTACGTCTTTCCGTATTTCGAGCGGCTGCCGGGGTTGGGGGCGGCGGAGTTCACGTCTCTGGCTCGCTTCGGCGAAGTGGCGCGGCGCGCGGGGCCGGCGCAGCAGGCCCTGCTGATGGGCCAGTGGCACTCTTTCGTGGAGATCCTTGCGCTGGCAAGCGAGTCGGGTTCGCTGAACGCCGCGCGGGCGGCGCACGGCTTCGGGCGGGTGTGCGAGGCGCTGAGCGCCGTGAATTTCTCCGCGGGAGCCGTGCAGGCGCTGCGCGAGATCGCGGGCGGAGGGATGGATCCGGACGAGGCGCTCGCCGCCGGCCTGCTGCGCCTCAGCGGCGAGAGGCGCGACAAGTTCGACCGCGCCAGGCAGATGCAGAGGGCGCCCTCGATTGCATCCCTGGGCCGCGCGCCCGACCCGGCCAAAACGCTGGCGGCCCTGAGCGGCGCGGTCTACGCCGCCGTCCTCGGGCCGGATCGCCTGCTCATGGCGGAAGATGCGGGGCTTCTCTCCAGACACGATTTCCTGACGGGGCCGGACGGCCGTCCGCGGCTGTTCGCCGACTCGGGACTGGTCCTTTCCAATGCGCCTCCCGGCTCGCACCTCGCCGGCGGGTTCGCGAACTTGCGCGAGGTGGCGGGCGGGTTGGACGCGGTGGCCGCGGACCAGGGCGCAGCGGGCGAGCCCGAGGGCGCGGCCGCCGCGCCGGAAGAAGCTGCTGCGCCTGCCGCGGGGGCGAGCGGGCCATCGACTTCCCTGCCCCCGGGGCCGGTCTTCCGGGCGAGCGGGAGGATCGTGGAGGTCTACGCGACCGTTACCGACAGCCGCCGCCGGTACGTGGACGACCTCGAGACCGGCGATTTCACCATTCAGGTGGAAGGCCAGCCCATGCGGCTGTTCGCGTTCGAGAATCACACGGCGAGCGTTTCCGTGGCTCTGCTGCTGGACACCACGGGCAGTATGAACGCCACCCTGCCATCGCTCAAGAACGCCGCCATGAGACTCGCGGACGAACTCCGGCCCGGGGATTCCATGGCGGTCTACGGGTTCAACGACCGCCTGACCGAGTTGCAGCCTTTCACGACGGACAAGACCGCCGTCAAGAGGGGCATCCTGCGGGCGCACGCGGCGGGGACAACAGCGCTCTACGACGCCCTGGTGCGGGTCAACCGGGAACTGGCGCAGCGGCGCGGGAAGAAGGTCATCATCGTTTTCACGGACGGCGACGACAATGCCAGCGCGCTGACGGCCGAAATTGCCATACGGCGGGCCAGGAGCGGAGGCATTCCGGTTTACGCTATCGCCCAGGGCGAGGCGCTGCTGCACGCGCGGCTGGTGACCCAGCTCAACAATATTTCACAGACCACGGGGGGCGCCCCGTTCCTCATCAGTAGGCCGGAGGATATCGGGGCGGCGTTCCAAAGGATGTCGGAGGACCTGATGCACGGCTACCTGCTGGCGTTCCAGCCCCCGCCCGCCGCGGGGAACGCCTGGCGCAGGATCGGGATCACGGTAGCCGGGCGGAAGGGGCTGGTGATCCGGGCGCGGGAGGGGTATTATGAGGAATAACGTGGGGCGGGGCTTCGGCCCGGCAGCCGGACTGCGGCCCGGCAGCCGGGCTGCGGGGCAGAAGCCTCGCCCCACGCTCTATGCCTGGCCGGCGGCTTTGGCCTGGGCGGCGCGGCCGTGGTAGGCGGCCCAGAACAGGCCGGCCAGCTCATCCATGAGGGGCATACGGGGATTAGTCGGGCGCCAGGACGGGTCGTCAAAGGCGATCCGTACAAGGTCGGGAATGGCGCGCTCGAAATCCTCTTTCGGGATTCCCAACTCGGCGATGGAACGCGGCATACCCACCTGGTCGAGCAGCCGTTCCGTGGCGGCCACCAGGTTCTCTACCTTTTGCTCCACGGTATCGCCGCCCAAGCCCAGCAGGTCCGCCACAGTGGCGTACTTCTTGTGGGCAGTGTACGCCCTCTGGTGAGGCGAAGGCATGAACTTGGAAGGAACGGCCGCATTGTATGCGATCACGTGCGGCAGCATGAGCGCATTGGCCCGGCCGTGCGGCACGCCGAAGCGCGCTCCGAACGCATGCGCCAGCGCATGATTGACGCCCACCGACGCGTTGGAGAACGCCAGGGCCGCAATGCAGGCGGCATTGTGCATCATGCTGCGCGCCTCCACGTCGCGCGGGCGCGCGCAGGCAATGGGCAGGTATTTGAAAACCAGGCGGATGGCCTGCATGGCGTTGGAATCGGTGAAGGGAGAGGCGTAAACCGAGACGCCGGCTTCCAGGGCATGGGTCAGGCAGTCGATTCCCGTGTCGGCGGTGAGGCCGCGCGGCATGGACATGACGAATTGCGGATCGACGATGGCCACGTCCGGGCTGAGCGAGGGGTCGGCGAGCGTGATCTTGCGGCCCAGGTCTTTGTCGATCAGGACGGCGAAAGGGGTGACCTCGCTGCCCGTTCCGCTGGTGGTGGGGATGGCGATCAGCCGCGCGTGGTTGACCTTCTCGGTAGGGTACCGGACCACGCGCTTGCGGATGTCCAGGAACGGCGCGCCCAGTTGCTCGAAGTCGGCGTCCGGCGATTCGTATTTCAGCTTCATGATCTTCGCCGCGTCGATGACTGAACCGCCGCCCAGGGCGATGATCTGGTCGGCCTTGTAGAAACCGAGCGTTTCCACGCCGCGCATGGCGACCTTGAGTTCGGGTTCCGCATCGGGAATGGTCAGGACGTGGATGTGGGTCTGCGGCGGCAGCGAGCGGCGGACTACTTCCACGTGGCCCATCTGCTCCAACGCCTTATTCGTGACGACGATGGTGCAGCGCGAGGGGAACTGGGCCAGGTTCTCCACGGCGTTCATATTGAAGTAAATCTGGTTGGGAATACGGAACCACATATGGGTCTGGGTCCTCCGGGCGACGCGCTTGATATTCAGGTAATGATAGACGTTGTCATTATCGGTGGTGCTGTATGGCCGAGGCCGCCGAAACGATTCACCTCCACGCAGACGCGGAGCGCCTCTTCTTGAGATTGGGCGCGATAGACGGCGAGCACCGGGAAGAGTTTTTCGACGGAGAGAGGATGTTCGGGGCCCACGCCGTGAATGGGAGCGATCAGGACTTTGGTGTCGGGCGGGACGGGGATGCCGCTGCCGCGAGCGATGTCGACCGCCTTCTGGCCGACGGCCATGGGCCGCGCCGCGCCCTTATCCGGATCGATGACCATGCGGCCCAGAAGCGCCGTTTCCTGCTCGTTGCAGATGTGCGCGCCGAGGGCGGCGAATTTTTTGAGGGCGAGGTCGTACACGGAGTCGTCGATCACCACGGTCTGCTCCGAGGCGCAGATCGTTCCGTTGTCGAAGGTCTTGGAGGTGATGATATCGACGACCGCCATATCGAGATCCGCGGTTTTGTCCAGGTAGACCGGCGTATTGCCGGCCCCGACGCCCAGGGCCGGCTTACCGGAGCTATAGGCAGCCTTGACCGCGCCGGGGCCGCCCGTGGCGTCGATCAGCGCCACGTCTTTGTGGCGCATCAGCCAGCCGTTGTCGGGGAGAGTGGGCTCTTCCAGGCAGGTGAAAACGCCTTCGGGCGCGCCGTGCCGCACGGCCGCTTCGTACATCACCCGGACGGCCTCGGCCGAGCAACGCCAGGCTCTCGGGTGCGGCCCGAAGATCATCGCGTTGCGCGCCTTGATGGCCATGATGCA
>JAIQFU010000573.1 GCA_020073115.1 Terriglobia bacterium | reverse complement strand
GCCGGAGATCCGCGAAACGCGCGACTACATCGACGCCATTCTGCGCGCCCTCGCCCGGTGACCCTGCTATGCTGTCCATGAAGGCGGGGCGTCCGATGAGTAGGAAGATCCTCATAGTCACCGGCGATGGCGGGGACAGCTACGAGGTCCTGTATGCCATTCACCGGTTCCGCGAGGGCCGTTGGGAGCCGGTAGTGGCGGCGCCGGCCCGGCGGCGCCTTCATATGCTGATCCAGGATTTGGAGCCGGGGTGGGACATCCCGGTGGAACGTCCCGGCCATTGCATCGTGCCCGACGTGGCGATCACGGCCGTCGCGGCCAAGGAATTCGCAGCCCTGGTGATCCTGGGCGGGCGGGCGCCCGAGTACCTGCGCAACGACCCCAGCGTGCTCTCGCTCGTGCGCGAATTCGCCGCGCAGAACAAGTGCATCGGCGCGATCGGCCACGGCATCCAGGTCCTCACCGCTGCCAGCCTGACCCGCGGCCGCACCGTAACCTGTCACGAGAACGTGCAGGTCGAGGTGGAGCGGGATGGGGGTAAGTACGTGGACAAGCCCGCCGTTCGGGACGGCAAGCTGGTCACGGCCCAGACCTGGGAATCCCACCCCGAGTTCTACCGCGAACTGTTCACCTGCCTGGGCGAGGCGTCATTGGCCTAAAATCCCAGGCGGTTTGCGCTACGATCAAACCTCGGGGGCGGATTTATGGCGTTCAAGTTGTTTTCCAATGCGTTTTCAGACGGCGGCTGGATTCCGGAACTCCATTCCTGCACGGGCGCCGATGTTTCTCCCACGCTCGAATGGAGCGGTGAACCTCCGGAAACGCGAAGCTTCACGCTGGTAGTGGACGACCCGGATGCGCCCGCCGGCACATGGACGCACTGGCTGTTGTACGACATCGCGCCCAAAGTCCACAGCCTGGCGCAGGGGTACAAGCCCGGGAATCTGGGACTCAGCGGCGCGAATGATTTCGGCAGGCAGGGGTACGGAGGTCCGTGCCCTCCCAAGGGTCACGGGCCGCACCGCTATTTTTTCAAGCTGTACGCCCTCGACGTCCAAACGTTAGGGCTGCCGGCCGGCGTGAAGACGACGGAGCTGCACCCTGCCCTGAAAAGCCACGTTCTGGCCGAAGCGCAGTACATGGGCCGTTTCGAAAGGCGATAGCGCCTTCCGGGCTCGTTTCAGATCCGGCGCATCAGGTGGCCGATCAGGCTGATGGCGAACAGCACGACCGCCACGTAGAAAACAAGCTTGGCCAGCGCGGCGAACGCCACGGCGGCAGCGCCGAATCCCAGAATCGCGGCGATTACCGCAATGATAAAAAACGCGAGAGCCCAGATGAGCATGAGTGCTTCCCCCGCCACGATGAGGCGGAGATGTTTTATCTTGCAGTTTCCGGGCCAATGTTGAAAATTCAACAGGCTGCGGTTCGCCATACGGTATAATCCGGTAAGTTTGTCCGAGGTTTTGCTTCCATGCGTGTGAAAACTGCTCTCCTTGCGCCAGCCATGGTCCTTGCGCTGGTCTCTTCCGCCTTTTGCCAGACCCTGCCATCGGGTGTGCAGAAGGGCGCTTCCCTCGCCGGCGTCACGGAATACGCCTTCCCCAACGGATTGCGCGTCCTGCTCTACCCTGACGATGCGCAACCCAAAGTTACGGTCAATGTGACCTACCTGGTCGGCTCCCGCCACGAAGGGTATGGCGAGACGGGCATGGCTCACCTGTTGGAGCACATGAATTTCATCCAGAGCACCAACGGCCGGGACATCAAGAAAGAACTGGCGGACCATGGCGGCTCCTACAACGGCAGCACTTCTTACGACCGCACCAATTTCTATGAGACCGTCCCCGCCACCGACGAGAACCTGAAGTGGGCCCTGGGCCTCGAAGCCGACCGCATGGTCAACATCAGGCAGGCCAAGGAACTGCTCGACAAGGAAATGACCGTGGTCCGCAACGAGTTCGAGCGCGGCGAGAACAGCCCGGCAGGCATTCTCGAGGAGCGCGTGGTGGCCACGGCATACCTCTGGCACAACTACGGCAAGTCCACCATCGGATCGAAGGAGGATATCGAGAAAGTCCCGATCGACCGGCTTGCCGCCTTCTATCACAAATACTACCGGCCGGACAACGCCGTACTGGTCGTCGCCGGGCGGTTCGATCCCGCGAACGCCCTGGCGTGGGTCTCCCAGACCCTCGGCGCCGTGCCGCGGCCCACCGCTCCTTTGGAAGCCACCTACACGGTGGAGCCGCCGCAGGATGGCGAGCGTTCCGTGGAATTGCGGCGCGTCGGCACGGGCAAGAACATCATGATGGCGTACCATGGGCCTTCGGCCGCGCATCCGGACGCAATCGCCCTCCAGGTGCTTTCCGGCATCATGAACGGCGCCGGCGGCGGACGGGGCGGACGCGGCGGCGGTGGCGGCGGCGCCACGGGACGCTTGCGCAAGGCCCTGGTGGACACCCAAAAGGCCCAGTCGGCCAGCATGAGTTTCCAACTCCTGCACGACCCGGGTTTCGTGCTGGTTTCGGCCAGCCTCAGCAAGGACCAGTCCATCGATGAGGTCCGAAAGATCATCCTCCAGACCATCGACGGCGTGGTGACCGAGCCTCCCACCCAGGAGGAGATGAACCGCGTAAAGACCCAGATGACGCGCTCCCTGCCGCTGCGCATGTCCGACGCGCAGCAGTTCGGCCTGGGACTGAGCGAACCCATCGCCCAGGGCGACTGGCGGCTCCTGTTCCTGAACAACGACCGGGTGAAGGACGTCACTCCGGAGGACGTGGTCCGCGTGATCAAGACTTATTTCAAGCCCTCCAACCGCACCGTGGGAGTCTTTATTCCGGACGATCAGCCGGACCGCACGGTAATTCCGAACCCGCCGACCTTTTCCTCCATGCTGATGAACTATAAACCCAACATCGTCGTGCAGCGCGGCGAAGCCTTCGATCCCGCCCCGGCCAACATCGAAAAGCGCCTGGAGCGCGTCAAGCTGGCCAACGGGATGCGGCTGGCCCTGCTGCCGAAGAAAACGGCGAACGGCAGGGTTTCGGCCGTCATCCAGCTCCACTTCGGCGACGGGAAGACCCTCGCCGGCCAAAGGGCCGCCGCGCAGTTCGCCGGCTCGCTCCTGATGATGGGCACGAAGAACAAGACGCGCCAGCAGATTCAGGATGAGTTCCAGAAGCTGAACGCGTCCGTCTCGGTGGGCGGCGGCGGCGGTGGTTTCGCGGGCGGCGGGCGGGGTGGCCGGGGCGGGGGCGGTGGCGGCGGCAATATCGGC
>JAIQFU010000572.1 GCA_020073115.1 Terriglobia bacterium | reverse complement strand
AAAATTGTCCGGCAAGCGCAGCGCCGGATCTTTGCGCTTGAGGGCATTCACTGTCGCGACCTGGCAACCGCCCAGGGTAAAACGATCGATATCGGGGACTCCGCCCACGGCGATGGAGAAGACGGTCGCGCCGTCGGGCATTTGCGCCCGGGCGTCGGCGCCGCTGTCCAGCAGCAGCTCGACGATCGGGGTATAGCCGTAGCCGGCGGCCATCATCAACGCCGTCTCGCCGGAGCGGCCCTGGCCGTGGACGTCCGCGCCGCCGTCGAGCAAGGCTTGCGCCGTGCCGATCTGGTTCTTGTGGATGGCGTGCATCAACGGGGTCCAGTCGTTCACGCCGCCGCGCAGATTCGGGTCGGCGCCATGTTGCAGCAGGGTTTCGACGGCCGGAACGTCTCCCGCGCGGGCGGCGATGATGAGGGCGGTTAACCCGCCGCCATTCTTCTGGTTGACGTGCGCACCCCTGGCCAGAGCCGCCTCGATGGCGTGCGTATCGCCCGTCCGGACAGCCTCGATGAGCGGAGTATAGCGATAGCGGACACACCCCGAGAGCACGAGAAACGGCATACACAGAGCCAAAACCGTATGACGCATACCTGCATCATACATCAGAGAACTTTGCATTGTAAAGTAATATATTTCAGGGAGCGACCTCCACGGTGAGCGTCACGGTGGCCTGCACCTGTATGTTTCCGGACTCGATGGGCGTGGTGGGAGCGGCCGCGGCAGCCATCGCCATCGCCCGCATGGGGCGGACCACCTGCGGCGCGCCCTGCTCCGCCGACAGGACCCGCACCACCTTCAAACCGAGCGCGGCGGCGATGGCGTCCGCACTCGCGCGGGCTTTTTGAGCCGCCTCCCGCAACGCCCGGGCTTGCACGGGCGCTTCGTCCTTGAGCAGGAATTCGAGGCCGCGCACATTGTTGGCGCCGGCCTGGGTCGCGGCGTCGATCAGTTTGCCGAGGTCCGCCAGGCCGGCCGTGGTGATTTCCACGGTGTTGGAAGCGGTATATCCCGTAAGGACCGGTTGCCCGCCGCCTTTGGGATAGCTGAAGTCCGGCGTAAGCGAGTAACCGCTGGTGTGGATTTCGGCTTCGGAGCCGAGCGATCGGCGGAGTGCCACCACCATGGATTCCGTTTGCGCGGCATTCTGAGCGGCAGCGTTCTGCGCTCTGGCTGCCTGCGTGACCACGCCGAGATCCAACCGGGCGCAATCCGGCTTGGCAGAGACGATGGCTTCACCCATCGTGCGGATGTACGGGTGGGCGGCTTTATCCGGCGCCGGCTGCGCGGAGGCGAAGCTGGCCGGCAGGATGACCACGGCGGCCACCAACGCCGCGCGAAAGACCTGTTTCATTCCTCTCCCCCTGCTCCCATCATCGCTCCGGGGCGTGCGGGGATGTGCTAAATAGTAAGAGAGGGGAAAATCTGGTCCATGGCAACTTCCCGGCAGCACGCCGGTCCGCCGGCTCCAGAGCGGCAGGTTCCGGAACCGTCGCTCGCCGAGCGCGCGCGCACCCTCATACACCTGGGACGGATCGGCAGCCTGGCGACGCACTCGCGCAAACAGCCGGGATTCCCTTTCGGTTCGGTGATGCCCTATGGGCTCGACGATCATGGCCGTCCCATCTTCCTGATCAGCACAATGGCCATGCACACGCAGAACTTGCAGGCCGATCCCCATGCTAGTCTGCTTGTCACTCAGAAGGACACCGAGGGCGAACCACTTGGAGCAGCAAGGGTAACGCTGCTGGGGAATGTTCTGCCGGTACCGAAGCCCGAGTTGGCCGAGGCTCGCAAGCTCTACCTAGAGCGTCGTGCCAACAGCAAATATTGGGTAGATTTTGAAGACTTTTCTTTTTGCCGCATGGACGTCGTTGATGTCTATTACGTGGGAGGCTTCGGAGTGATGGGCTGGGTATCCGCATCCGATTATGACCGCAGCCAACCTGACCCTCTTGCGGACTCCATGGCGGAAATCATTCAGCACATGAACGCCGACCACAAGGATGCGCTCGTCATGCTTGCCCGGACATTTGCTCACATCGACTCAACGGAGGCAACGATGACCGCAGTCGATCGCCTCGGCTTTCATGTCCGCTTGAAAACTGCTGCGGGCATGCGTGGCGCCCGCATCGCCTTCTTGAGGGAGGTAAGCAATCCGGGTGAGACCCGGAAAGTCTTGGTGGAAATGGTGCAACTGGCGCGCTCGCAAGCCAAATGAACTCTAAATCTGGCCCACAGCCTGCACACCGGACCCGCCATATTCCTAGCAAAACCGTGGCTGTAGACTGATTGGCAGTCAGCCAGCTCTGCGCACCGAAAGAAAAAAACGCAATCCGTCCGGTGGAGCGGAGCATAGCCACACTCCTTTCTAGGGTAGACGTATCCTCGTGAATTGGATGAACCTGCTTATTGCTCCGATCGTCCGATCAAACAACTGATTCTGAATCAGTTGTTCTGCCACCGTCGTAGGCCTCAAGATCGCGGATCAGCAGTTCGGCAGGCTGTTGGCATCCCAAATGAAGAGGGCCGGAATCGTCTTGCGATAGTGTCTTAAACATGGCGAATTATCGGTTCCGGCGCTGCTGTGCTTCAAGTCCGCGACGGGATTGGCGTTTTCAAGCCCAAGACTCAGGCGGAGATCGACAATTTCACCTGGTTTGGTGGCAGGCGCTGGGAGGAATATCGGCGGAGGAACATGCGCACATATTCCTCTACGAGCCGCGAGGTGTTATCGGCTCTCAGGATCACACATGTGTTGAAGCACAACGACGGATCGGAAAGCGGTTTTACGACTACCCCATCAGCATGAAAGCCGGTCGTGGGAGGCTGCGTAAGAACAGCGACACCTAAGTGCTCCGATACCAATTCCACTGCCTGCTGGGGCGCAATGACATCGTGAGCATACCTGGGAACGATAGACCCGGATTGTGCGGCGTCCATGATGGCATCAAACACCACTGGATCGAAACGCTTCGGAAAAAGAATCCATTCATCCTTGGCCAGGTCCTGAAGCAGCAGACTTTCTTTCTGAGCAGCGGGGTGGTCCTCTGGAAGTACCGCGTAAAGTGGAGCCGGAGCAAACGGCACGGCCGTGATCTGGGCATCCTGCGGTGGCGCTGTTACCAGGGCGAGGTTGACTTCGCCGACAAGAACGCTATGGACCGACTCCCTTGCAAACTGTGTCTTGAGTCGAATTTCGAGCCTTGGGTATAAAGGAAGAATGGTATCGGACCTGTTATGGGCAGCACGAGCGAGATGCACGGCCCGCTCTGTGTGCGCGAGCGCAGAGCGGGCCTCTTCGACGAAGAGACGCCCTGCATCGGTGAGTTCCACAACCCGTCGCTTATTGCGAGTGAACAGGTGGAACTGATGCTCGGCTTCGAGGTCCGTAATCTGTTTGCTGAGCGCAGGCTGGGTGATATGCAGTCGGTCCGCGGCGCGCCGGAAGTTCAGCTCTTCAGCCAAGGCAATGACTGCAAGCAGGTGACGTATTTCAACGCTGGGAAACACTGCTCCAAACTCCGTTCACGAGTTGGGTAACACCAGGTGTTTCGTCCTGCCATTTGCATGTGAAGCGACGAGTGGTTATGGGTTTGGAACCCGGCCGGTTCGAAAAGGTTCCGCGAAAGACGAAATAAAATTAGAAGCCATCGATCCGAAAGCGGCTCCAGACGGAGGTTCCGGGGGTATTGGGTTTGGCAGACTGACCGAGACGGGAGGGTTAATTCGCCCTCCGACAGGAGCACAATCGTTCCCGGTTGTGCGTTGCCAAAGAAAGCTTCAACGGTCGCGGGGTTGGGGACCGTTGACACCGCTGCGCTGGGCTCCAATTCCATAAAAAATGGGAATCTAGGGGGGATTGGCCTAGGCTGTCTTGCGGGTCTTCGGCTTGCCTCCCGCCTTCGTCTTTTTCTCCCGTTTCGCGGCAAGTTCCTCTGCCACGGCCTTTTGCAGCTTCTCCGTATCCACCCGATAGCGTTTG
>JAIQFU010000049.1 GCA_020073115.1 Terriglobia bacterium | reverse complement strand
GGATTCGGTTGCCTGACCCGCCGCCGGCGAACGAAGATGGCGCGCCGCCCCTGGCGGCGCCGGCGCTCCGCCGCGCGGCGGAACCCGTCCGGCACGGCGGGGCCTGGAAAGTGGCTTACGCCGATTTCGTGACGGCCCTGATGGCCCTGTTTATCGTGCTGTGGATGATGAACAGCAGCGAGAGCGTGAAGCGCTCGGTGAGCGGTTATTTCCGCGACCCGCGCGGCTATACGCGCAAGCTGGGCGCCGGCCCCGCCGGTTCCGGCGAGGGACTCCCGGTGGCCCGCAGCACTATCGCCCGCATGCAAGCGCAAATCGAAGAGGCCCTGCGGCGGGCCCCGGAGTTCCAGCGCATCCGCAACAACGTGAAGCTGAGCGTCACGGGCGAGGGACTGCGGATCGAACTGCTGGAAACCGAGCAGGGAATGTTCTTCGTCACCGGCAGTCCCAACCCGACAGGAGCGGGCGAACAACTGCTGCGCGCGCTCGGGACGGAGATCGGCAGGATGCCGAACGGGGTTGTGATTGAGGGCCACACGGACGCCCTGCCTTTCCGCAACAGCGGGCCGGCTCAAGGATATGGAAACTGGGACCTCTCCACGGAACGCGCCAACGCCGCGCGCCGCCTGCTGCACGCGTCCGGCCTCCGTCCCGACCAGGTTGTGGAAGTGCGCGGCTTCGCCGAACGGAAACTGCTGAATGCGGCCGATGCCAACGATCCGCGCAACCGGCGCATTTCGGTGGTGGTGCAGTTCACCCCGGAATAGTGGGGCGAGACTTCCGCCCCGCTGCCGGCCGGCGCGCCGGGCAGAAGCCCGGCGGCAGGGCCGAAGCCCC
Organism: Terriglobia bacterium; assembly: GCA_020073115.1. GTDB lineage: Bacteria > Acidobacteriota > Terriglobia > Bryobacterales > Bryobacteraceae > BOG-224. Next base: position 20,354 of record JAIQFU010000049.1, on the reverse strand, counting down.
GCCTCACACGGGCGTAGAATCGAAATTGCCATGAGTCTTACCACCGGTATTCAGGCGCCGCGCGGACGCGCCATGACCTGCAAGGGGTGGCATCAGGAAGCCGCTCTGCGCATGCTGCACAACAATCTCGATCCGGAAGTGGCGGAGAAACCCGGGGAGTTGATCGTGTACGGGGGAACGGGGCGGGCGGCGCGCGATTGGCCGTCGTTCCACGCCATCGTCCGGGCGCTTCAATCGCTCGAAAACGACGAGACCCTGCTGGTGCAATCGGGCCGGCCCGTGGGCATTTTCCGCACGCAGGCCGAATCGCCGCGCGTACTCATCGCCAACGCCAACCTGGTGGGACAGTGGTCCAACTGGCAAGAGTTCAACCGCCTGGAGCGCATGGGGCTGACCATGTATGGCCAGATGACCGCCGGTTCCTGGATCTATATCGGCAGCCAGGGCATCGTGCAGGGCACATTCGAGACGTTCGCGGCGGTGGGACGGAAGCATCTGGGTGGATCCCTGGCCGGCAAGGTGGTGGTCTCGGGGGGCATGGGCGGAATGGGCGGCGCTCAACCGCTGGCGGCGACGATGAACGGCGCCAGCTTCCTGGGCGTGGAAGTGGACCCCCAACGGATCCAGCGGCGGCTCGAGACCGGCTACTGCGACCGCCTCGCCCGCAACCTCGACGAAGCCTTGCGCCTGATGGAAGACGCGCGCTCCCGAAAGCAGGCGCTCTCCGTGGCCCTGGCGGGCAACTGCGCCGACGTGCTGCCCGAACTCGTGCGGCGCGGCTTTACGCCCGACGCCCTCACCGACCAGACCAGCGCGCACGACCCCCTCAACGGCTACGTGCCGAACGGCATGACCCTGGACGCAGCGCGAGCGCTGCGGGCGCGCGATCCGGAGGAATATGTCGAGCGCTCCATGGCCGCCATGGGAGCCCACGTGGAGGCCATGCTCGCGCTGCAGCGCCGGGGGGCCGTGACGTTCGACTACGGCAACAATATCCGCACGCAGGCGAAGAAGGCGGGGGTGGAGGACGCGTTCCAGATCCCCGGCTTCGTCCCGGAGTACATCCGGCCGCTGTTCTGCGAGGGAAAGGGGCCGTTTCGCTGGGTGGCGCTCTCCGGCGACCCGGAAGACATTTACCGCACCGACCGGCTGGCGCTGGAACTCTTTCCGCGCGACGAGACCCTGGCCCGGTGGATGCCGCTGGCGCAGTCGCGCGTGCGTTTCCAGGGGCTGCCGGCGCGCATCTGCTGGCTGGGTTATGGCGAGCGCGCCGAGTTCGGGCTGGCCATGAACCGCCTGGTGCGTTCGGGGGAGCTAAAGGCGCCGGTCGTCATCGGCCGCGACCACCTCGATGCCGGTTCCGTGGCGTCGCCCTACCGCGAGACGGAGGCAATGAAAGACGGCTCGGACGCCATCGCCGACTGGCCGCTGCTGAACGCGCTGCTGAACACGGCCGCGGGCGCCTCGTGGGTTTCGATTCACAACGGCGGCGGGGTGGGGATCGGCTATTCCCAGCATGCGGGGATGGTGGTAGTGGCGGACGGAAGCGATGAATCCGCGCGGCGCCTGGAACGGGTGCTGACCACCGATCCGGGTATCGGGGTAATCCGCCATGCCGATGCGGGATATGAAGACGCGGTGCGGTTCGCCAGAGAGCATGGGCTCAAGCGGCCCATGGAAGGGTAGCGCAGGCGCAGGACTGCGCACCGAAGTCAATGAAACCCGCCGCAATGTAGTGTAAGCCTCTGACTTGCCAAGGCGGCGTCGGGATTGTGTGCAGAACGCCGGCACGGACGCCGGCGCACCAGGCCGGAGGCCCACTCCGCCCGATATCGGCGCATCCACTTGGAGTGCGTGCGCTACGTATCAGCAACCGTGCTCCTCACGGTGCTGCCTCAGGGCGCCCATCGAGCGCTCTTTCTCGCCTATCTCCAATTCGATCTCTTTGTCGACTGCGAGCCAGGCATCGGACGGGCCTCCCACCAGTTCGGCTTCGGCGCGAGCCAGTTGCGCCAAGCGCACGAGATGGCGCTGCACTTCGGCGATAAGCGCCTGCTGGCGCAGGCATGGCCGCATTTCGTCGGACATGGCGACTCACCTGGAGACGTGCATTTGAGATACCACGCTGGAAAAGCGCACCTGTTAGAATTGGAGTGGTTTCATGACGCTCGAGTCGATACAAGGCTCTTTAAAGCAACGAGGCCTCCGCCTCACGCGCCAGCGGCAAATCCTGCTCGAACTGATCGACCAGACCGGGGCCCACCTCGATGCCGAGCGTCTCTTCCAGCTCGCCAAGGAGCGCGACCCGAAAATCAACCGGGTGACGGTGTACCGCACCCTCAAGATGCTGAAGACGGGCGGCCTCGTGGACGAACTGGACCTCATGCACTACGGCGGGGACCAGCACTATTACGAGACGCGGGTGAAGCAGGAGCACGCGCACGTCATCTGCTTGCGCTGCGGCAGGGTGGAGGAGTTCTTCGGAGAGCCCCTGCAGCGTCTGCGGCATCAGATTGAAACGCACTTCGGGTTCGAGGTGCTGCTGGCCCGCACGGAAATCGGCGGATACTGCGCCCACTGCCAGACGCTGCGGGCGCGGGAACTGGACGAGCTGCGGAACGCGCCTCCCGAAGTGAAACCGGCCCGCCGCCCCGCGCGCCGCAAGTGATGGAACCGCCTGCCGCCGCTCCCCGCGCCGCCCGCGCGTCGCTGGAGATCATCGACCCCAACGGCCGGCGCACGCGCGCGGCGATCGAGCCGCTGCCTTTTTCCATCGGCCGCAGCCCGGAGAGCAGCCTCATCATACGCGACGGCCGGATTTCGCGCATGCATGCGCGCATTCTCCTGGAGAACGGCGAATACGTCGTCGAGGATTGCGGCAGCCGTCACGGCGCCTACGTGAACGGGCAGCGGATTTCGCGGCGCGCGCTGCGGGATTCGGACCGGATCGAATTCGGCGTGCAGGATTCGTATGCGTTGGTATTCTGGCTGGACGGCGCCGAGCTGAAGAGGCTCATGGAACAAATGGCGTCCGCCGGCGGCGCCCCGGCCGGGACGGCTCTCCGGGGGGTTGGCGGCAATCTCGCCAAACTCAAGGCGGTTCTCGACCTGGCGCGGACCATGCAGACGGCGTTCTCGGTCAATGACGTCCTGGCGTCGGTGGTGGATACGGCGCTGGCCGTGACCGGCGCCGAGCGCGGGTTCCTGCTGCTGCGCTCGGGCGATGCGCTCGAAACCCGCGTGGCGCGCGGAAACGACGGCCAGCCGCTTGCCGACAGCGACTTGCGCATCCCCCGCGAGGTGCTGCGCCGCGCCCTGGAACGGCGGCGCGAGTTGCTCCACATGGACTTCGATCCGCTGAGCGGAGACCAGACCCGGGCCGGCGGCAGCATCGCCGACCTGGAACTGCGAAGCGTGATCTGCGTTCCGCTGGTCCGAATCCGCACGGAGGCTGGAGACGCCACCAGCATGCTTTCCACGGGCGGCGAAACGGTGGGCGTGCTCTACCTGGACTCGCGCGTCGCCGCAGCCGACCTCGCCGGCGGAAACCGGGAACTGATCCAAACCCTGGCGATCGAGGCCTCCACCATCCTGGAAAACGCGCGGCTGCTCGAAGAGGAACAGGGTAAGCGGCGCCTGGAAGAAGAGCTGCGGCTGGCCCGGCAGATCCAGCAAAGCCTGCTTCCGGGGCGCCTCCCTACCGGCGGTTGGCTGGCCGCCGCCGGCAGCAGCGTGGCTTCGCGCGAAGTGGGCGGAGACTACTTCGATGTCACCGAAGTCACTCCGGACTGCTGGTCCGCGGTAGTGGCCGACGTTTCCGGCAAGGGGGTCAGCTCGGCCCTGCTGGCCTCGCTCCTCGAAGGAGCGCTGATGGCGGCCACGGACGCTCCCGCCGCGCTCGCCCGCCGCGTGGGGCGGCTGAACCGGTTTCTGCTCGAACGTACCGGCGGCGAGAAGTACGCGACGGTGTTCTACTGCCTGCTGCACCGCGACGGGCGGCTGAGCTACGTGAATGCCGCGCACTGCGCCCCGCTAGTGGTCCGCGCCGGAAACGTGCACGCGGCGCTGGAGGCTACCGAGTTGGGGGTTGGTGGAGGGAGCCGAGTTCTCCCTGGCCGAGGCGCTCCTCGACGGCGGCGACAAGCTGGTGATCTACACCGATGGAATCACGGAAGCCCAGAATACCGCGGGCGAGTTCTTCGGCAGAAAAAGGCTGAAGGAAATCGTCACGCGCCATGCGGCGGAGCCGTGCGGGGCCATGCACGACGCCATTCAGGCCGCGGTGGCCTCCTTCACCGAGGGAGCGGAGCAATCGGATGACATTACCTTGCTGGTCCTGGAGTACGCGGGGCAGGTAGCCGGCCGGCCCGCCGGACGCTAGCTCTCCGGGAGCAGCTCCTTCAAATGCTGCAACAGCTCCGACGGGAAGAACGGCTTTCTCAGAAACCGCACCCGTCCGGCTTTGCCGAATGGCGGCATCTCCTTCGCGTAGCCCGAGATCAACAGCACCGCAGCCCGGGGATGGAGCTTCAGCACCCGTTCCGCCAGCTTGTCGCCTTCCATCTCGGGCATGCGGAGGTCGGAGATCAGCAGATGGATAGGCTCCCGCTCGCAGATCCGGAGCGCATCGGCGGCGCGCGGCGCGACCAGGACATTGATCCGCCGCGGGCGCAGCATCTTTTCCACCAGCCCGAGGACCTGCGGCTCGTCATCGACGATCAGAACGGTTCGCGTGCGTTCATGCATCCAAAGATCTGATTCTACTCCTTTAAGCCCGGCCCCGGAAAAACCGCGGCGGCTGTCACGGGGGGCCGTTTTTCTGAGACAATGCAGGCAGTTGCGCCGGATCGCCTATGCCTTGCCTGCTGCTCATTGTCGTATTGGCCTTTCCGCGAGTGGTGCTGGTATTGATGTTCCTGCTCTCGAATTATCTGCAGCGCGCGTACCACGGCCTCATCGTGCCGGTCGTGGGCTTCCTGTTTCTGCCGCTCACCACCATCGTGTATGCCTGGCTGGTGAACACGGGACAGGCGTTCCAGGGCGTCCCGCTGCTGATTCTGATTGTGGCGGTGATCATCGACGTGGGAGGATGGAGCGGCGGCGAGTACCATCGGCGGCGGCGCTGAAGTCGAATGGAGATCATCTGATGAAACGTACCCGTTTTGCCGCTGGCGCGCTATTGGGCTTTCTCGCGCTCGCCTCATGCGCCGAGACGCCGGCCCGGAAAGGAACCTCGAACGTGCAGAAGAAGCCTTTTGGAAAGATGCCCGATGGCTCCGCCATCGACCTTTATACCCTGACCAACGCCAAGGGCATGCAGGCCGGCATTATCACTTACGGCGGCGCCCTGGCGTCGTTAACGGCTCCGGACCGCAACGGCAAGTATGCGGACATCGTGCTCGGCTGCGACACGATGGACTGTTATGGGAAGCAGACCGCCTTCCTGGGCGCGCTGATCGGCCGCTATGGGAACCGCATCGGCCACGGGCAGTTCACGTTGGACGGCAAGGCGTACAACCTGCCAAAGAACGACGGCGACAACACCTTGCACGGCGGCCCACAGGGCTTCGATAAGCGCGTGTGGAACGCCGCGGAGGCCAAGAGCCCCGACGGACCCGCGCTGGAACTGACCTACAACAGCAAAGACGGCGAGGAGGGCTTCCCCGGAAACCTTTCCGTCAAGGTGGTCTATACCCTGACCGACAACAACGAACTGCGGATCGATTACACAGCCACCACGGACAAAGACACCGTGGTAAACCTCACCAACCATTCGTACTTCAACCTGTCCGGTCAGGGAGAGGGCGACGTTCTGCAGCACGAGGTTATGATCAACGCGGAGCGGTTCACGCCGGTCGATTCGGGGCTGATACCCACGGGCGAACTCCGCGCGGTGAAGGGCACGCCGTTCGATTTCACCAACGCCACCGCCATCGGCTCCCGGATCAACCAGAAAGACGAGCAGCTTCAGTTCGGCAAGGGCTACGACCACAACTGGGCCCTGAACAAGGGCGCGGGCGGGATGACCAAGGCCGCCGAGGTGCACGACCCGCAGACGGGCCGGGTGATGGAGGTGTTGACCGCGGAACCCGGGCTGCAGTTCTATACCGGCAATTTCCTGGATGGCACGATCAAGGGCAAGGGCGGAAAGGTTTACCAGCACCGCGGCGCGTTCTGCATGGAAACCCAGCACTACCCGGACTCGCCCAACAAGCCGAGTTTTCCGAGCACCACGCTGCAGCCGGGCCAGACGTATCACACCACCACGGTCTACCGGTTTTCGGCCCGGTAACAAGACGGGGCGCGGGCGCAAATGCCCACGCCAGGCCGAGCCGGTTTTACGGCTGTCCCCCATGCAGGGGGGCCATGGAGACGAGGGTCAAGCCGGCGGCGAACAGCAGGAACATCAGGGCCGCCAGAAACTTCACTTTCGTGTCGGCCCCCTTGAACTCCTTCCAGACCAGAACGCCCCACAGAGCGCTGATTAACGTGGCGCCCTGGGCCATGGCATAGCTGACCGCCGGCCCCACCTGCGCTCCGCTCGTCACGGGATCCGAACCGGCGCTGGCCGCCACGAAACTGGCGACTGCCCCGGAGCACCAGATGATTCCGCCGATGACTCCCAGAAGGTGCTGCGTGGGACGGCCCTTGAAGTAATCGAAGAGTTCTACCGGTTCGCCCTCCACCGGCAGGTTCATGAAGAACATGTTGAAGACGAAGGTGGAGAGGAAGACGCCGGCCGCGAACACCACGCAGATGGCGTACGGGCCCAGCCCCACCTCTCCCTCCTTTCCCTTTTCCACCAGGGGAAAGAAGGTTCCCATGAGGAGGCCGCTCACCAGGGCCAGAACGATCCCCTTCACGGGCGTCGGCCGGCGGGTGCTTTTGGCCAGACCCGCCTTGGCGAGTTGCTCGTGGCGCAAGACGCCCAAGGCGCCGTAGGCCAGGGCATCCACCACAATGGCGCCGACGATCAGGGCACATCCGCCGAATAACCACGTGGGATTGCCCGCGGGCTTGATGAGATAGTTCAGCGCGACTCCCACGATCAGGGCCAGGCCGATGCCGATCGGAAATGCCACGGCCATGCCCGCCACCGAAATGGCGGCTACCAGGAGCATGTTGGCGAAATTAAAGATGACCCCCCCGGTGAAGCCGTAGGCCCATTGACGCTTCCCCGCGTGCAGCAGATCGTCATAGAAGGTGAAGCCGTCGTACCCATAAGTGCCTACGGTATAAGCAAATATCAGCGATGCCAGCAGCAGGCCCAAGGCATAGTCGAAGTAGAAGAGTTCGAAGCGCCACTTCTTCCCGGTCAGCTTATAGGTGTTCGCCCACGAACCCCAACAGAGCATGCTGAGGATCATTAGCGTGAGGGTAGCCGCGTAAGTGTGTGGAAGGATCATCGGAATCAGTTCCGGAAAGGTGAGGGTACAACGTTAGGCGATACGGGGTCAACCGTAGCATTTCCGGAATCGCCCAGAGCGGCTATGACCGGCGGCCCTCCCGGAGAGGGCCGAAGGCGCAATGGCCTAGGCCGGATGGAGCATTCCGGCAGCGGATCGACAGAATAGTAATTCAGGCCGTAGAGCCAATCGCGGTCGAGGCCGTCCACGCAGACGTCGCTCGCCCGGCCAGCGATGGCGCGCCAGAGATCGCGGGCCGACGCTACCCGGTCGACCTCCGGAAGGGTGGTCTGCTTGAGGTAAACCACTCCGGCGGCGGCCCCGGCGGCGATGCAGGCCACCGCCGCCACCCGCCGGCCGCGCTGCTCCAGGAGCCAACTCGCCGCCATGACGCCGCCCAGGACTAGCCACCACCAGCGAAACCCAGGATGGGAGGCTTTGGACAGCCCGAGGGCGAGAGCAGCCGGCAGCACCTGCGCCGCAACGGGAAAGGCGAGGAGCAGCGCGGCGCAAACGGCGAGCCACGCCCCCGCGCGCGGCGCCCCGTCCAACCCCAGGGCCGCCAAGAGGGCCGCGGCGGGCAGCAGAGGCACGACATACCCGGGCAGCTTATTTATGGAGACGGAGAAGAACCCCAGGCCGAACAACAGCCACAGCAGCAGGAAAACCCGCCTGGTATCGCGGTAGCCCGCGGGCTTGAACAGCAGCGGCAGCAAAGGCGACCACGGCAGAAAAGCGCCAAGGAAGACAGGCAGGTAGAACCACCACGGCTGCCCGTGCATCAGCGCACCGGAGACTACTCGCGAGAAGTGCTGCTTCCAAAAGAAATCATTGAGAAAACTGGATCCATTTCTCAGATAGCAAAGCAGATACCATGGGGCGGCGATAATCAAAAAGAGAGCGGCCGCGCCCAACAAGGGCCGGGTATTCGGGCCGGGAGGGGGCCCCTCCACACCGTTCTTCTGGGTAGGGGCGAAGCCGGTCGCGCCCGGGGCGATTCGGTTCTTCTTACGTTTGCGCCAACAGATCACCGGAATCGCGGGCGCCGCCAGCGCAATCGGTACCAGGCCTTTGGCTAGCACCGCGACGCCCAGGAGCGCGCCGGCGAGGGGCACGAATTTCGTCTCACCCCGGGCAATCCACGGCAGCAGAAGCAGCATCGCCGCGGAGAACGTGACCGCCATCGGAATATCGGTGACGCCCACCTGGCTATATCCAAGCCACTCGCCGCATGTCCCCAGGATCAGCGCCGCGCACCAGGCGGCGCGGGCGCCGAACTCGCGGCGCACGATCCACCAGAAGAAGACCAGAAAGGCAAGGGCCAGGATCGCCACGGGAAGGCGTGGCGCGAGGTCCGGACCGAGCCCCAAATCGAAGGCCGCTCCGGTCATCCAGTACAGCAGTGGAGGTTTCTCGAACCACGGATGGCCCCACAGCCGGGGCGTGATCCAGTCGCCGCTGCGCGCCATGGCGCGACCAATCGCGGCGTAACGCGGCTCGTCCGGCCCGATCATCCCCACCGCGCCCAGCCGGTAGAAGTAGAGGAAATACGCCAGCGGGGCGGCCAGCCACACGAGGCGCGGGATTTTCCGGGGCATTGCTCTTTATTATAGGAGTTGGACCTCTATGCTCGTCGAGATTACCAAATCGCCCACGGCCGCGAATGCGGTCATTCGTCTTCACGCGATGGACCAGATCGCCGTCGCCAGGGTCAACATTCCCGGGGGGATGGAGGTCCTGGTCGATAGCGCCGTTATCGTCGCCCAGGAACCGATCCCGGCCGGCCACAAAATCGCGCTTCGCAGAATTGCGCGGGGAGACGTGGTTCTGCGGTACGGCCAGGCGATTGGGCGATCGACGGAAGACATTCCCGCCGGCCGCCACGTCCACACCCACAACCTGGCATATGAAGAGTTGCAGGCCACGTATGAGTTTCCATCCGGCGAGGCGCCCATTCCGGAACCGCGGCCGGACGGCCCGGGATTTCAGGGCTACCACCGCGCGGACGGCCGGGTAGGTACGCGCAACCATATCGCCGTGATCGCGGCCAGCAACTGCGCGGCGCGCACGGCGGAGATTGTGGCGCGCAGCTACGAAGGCGAAAGGCTCCCGCCCGGCGTGGACGGGGTTGTGGCATTCCCGCATGGCGACGGCTGCGGTCACGCGCCGGGACCCGATCTGGACCAACTGCGGCGGACCTTGACCGGAGTTCTGGCCCACCCCAACGTTTCGGCCGCGCTGATCATCGGGCTGGGCTGCGAGGACAACCAGATCGATTACTACCTGCGCCAGCGCCCCGGCGCCGGGCGGTTCGCCGGCCTGACCCTGCAAGCGGATGGCGGCGACCGCGGCGTGCTGGAGGCCGCGCGCCGCGAGATCGCGCGGTTCATCGAGCGCGCCGCGGCGGAAAAGCGCAGCGAGGCGCCGGCATCGAAGATTGTGCTCGGCCTGAATTGCGGAGGATCGGACTCTTTTTCAGGCATCACCGCCAATCCCGCACTGGGGTTCTGCTCCGACCTGCTCGCCGCCGCCGGGGGGACGCCCGTGCTTGCCGAGACACCCGAAATTTTCGGCGCGGAGCACCTTCTTGTCGGGCGTGCGCGAAACAGACAAGTGGCTGATAAATTATTGTTTTACATCCATAATTACAAGGATTACCTGAAGCGTTTTGGAGCGACGTTTGACGACAACCCGTCGCCCGGCAACAAGGCGGGAGGGATCAGTAACATTCTCGAAAAGTCGCTGGGCGCGGCGGCAAAAGGCGGGACATCGCCGCTGATTGACGTGTACGATTATGCGGAGCCGGTGACCTCCCCGGGCTTCGTGTTCATGAACACCCCCGGGTACGACCCGGTATCTCTGGCCGGCCTGGCGGCGGGGGGGTGCAACCTGATCGCGTTCACCACGGGCCGCGGCAGCGCCATCGGCTTCCCCACGGTCCCGGTCATCAAAATCGCGACCAACGGCGAGATGTACCGGCGGATGCCGGGCCACATGGATATCAACGCGGGAACCATCGCCGAAGGGGAGAGGAGCATTGAACAGGTGGGGCGCGAGATCTTCGAGGCCATGCTGGAGACCGCATCCGGACGCCGTACCCTGGCCGAGCAACTGGGCCACGCCGAGTTCGTTCCCTGGCGCATGGGCCCGGTGGTGTGAGCGGCGGCCGGCGGTGAGGTGTCAGCAGTTACGATGGCCGCTCCCTTCGGGCGCGGGTCTGTTAGCGTTTTCCGGACTGTTAAAATAGCAACATGACGTTTTTCCGCAGTATGCTCTTGTTTATCCCGGCGGCGTGGCTGGTCGCGCAGACGCCTCCTCCTGCGGCCAGTCCGGCCCAGCAGGCGCCGAAGCCGCCAGTCACGATCGCTCCCGCTCCCCCGCCGCAGACCGCTCCGCAGGTCCCCCCGGACAAGGTCATCATCACTGTCGGCGACCGGAAGATCACCGCCGGACAGTTCGACCAGATCGCGGACTCGCTTGTGCCGGAACAGTACCGGGCCGCGGCAAAGGGCCCGAACCGCGCGCAGTTCGCGGATAACCTGGTGCGGATGATGATCCTGGCAAGTGAAGCCCGGCGCCAGAAGCTGGACGAATCCCCGGCGTACAAAACGGCCGCGCAATTTCAGGCCGAGAACCTCCTCGCCAGCCTGGCGTTCGAACAGATCAACAAGAACACCAAACCCGACGAGGCCACGCTGCGGAAATATTACGAAGAACACCAGCCGGAATTCGAGCAGGTGCACGCGCGCCACATTTTGATCCGGGCGCAGGGATCGCCCGTGTCGGTCAAACCCGGACAGAAGGACCTCACAGACGCCGAGGCGCTGGCCAAGGCGCAGGAACTGCGGAAGCGGCTGCTGGCGGGGGAGGATTTCGGCAAACTGGCCACGGCGGAATCGGACGACGCTGGCTCCGGCGCAAACGGGGGCGACCTGGGAACGTTCGGCCACGGCCAGATGGTGCCTTCGTTCGAGCAGGCGGCGTTCGGCATGAAACCCGGCGAGTTGAGCGAGCCGATCAAGACGCAGTTCGGCTATCACATCATCAAAGTCGAATCCAAGGCCGTGAAGACTTTCGAGGAAATGCGACCTCAGCTGGAGCGCCAACTTGGGCCGCAGCAGGCGCAGAAAACGGTTGAGGAATTGGTGAAGAAAACCAACGTGACGCTCGATCCGGAGTACTTCCCGGCGGCGAAACCGCCCGAGACGCCGGCCACGCCCCCGGCGGCGAAGTAGGACCGGACTCCGGCCTGCCGTGCCCGTAACTCATGCGGGCACGGCGCCGGGAGGGCAGGCCGGAGGCTCACCCCATCCGTTTCAGCAGTTTTCCAAACGAACGTCCGTTCAGCGCCAGATCAGCGACGGCGGCCGCCGCTCCTGCGTGCAGGTCCGAAGCTCCAACACCGGCGCGCCTGCTTGGGCGCGGGCATCTCGATCACGGGCGCCGGCTGCTTTTCTTCGGATGCGAATTCGGGCGAGTGGCGCCGGCTCAGCCGGATGGAAAGGGCGCGCTCAATGCGCGCAATATCGCCGCGTTCGGAACGCGTCCCGAAGGTGGAGGCGGTCCCTTGAGCGCCGGCGCGCCCGGTGCGGCCGACGCGGTGAATGAAGTCCTCGGGAACCTGCGGAAGATCGTAATTCACCACGTGCGAGATGCCGTCCACGTGGATGCCGCGCGCCGCCACATCGGTCGCCACCAGCACGCGGTAGCGCCCTTCCTGGAATCCGCGCAGGGCCTGGTTGCGCTGGTTCTGGCTGCGGTCGCCGTGGATCGCCGCGGTCTTCACGCCCCCGGACGCCAGTTTTCTGGCCAGGCGGTCCGCGCCGTGCTTGGTCCGGGCGAACACCAGAAACGAGCCGGGTTCCCGGCGCAGCATCGACTCCAGCAATCCGAGTTTTTGATCCTGCTCCACTTCGTACACGTGGAGGTCAACCTGCTCGGCCGGCTTGGTGGCGGAACCCACTTCGATGCGCACGCCGTTGGGGGCGTGCTTCTGGACCAGGTGTTTGACGGAGCTTTCGATGGTCGCCGAAAAGAGAAGCGTCTGGCGATCGGCGGGCATCGCGGCCATGATCCTCTCGATCGTGGGGAGGAAACCCATGTCCAGCATCCGGTCGGCCTCATCCAGGACCAGAACGCGGACGCCGTTCAGGTTGATGAGTCCGCGGCTCAGAAAATCGTAGAGCCTGCCCGCGGTCGCGATGAGAACCTGGGCTCCTTTGCGAATGGTTTGCAGTTGCGCGCCTTCGCCCAACCCGCCGACCACAATGGCGGCGCGGATGCCGCTCCCGGCGGCCATTTGGTCGAAGCACTCGCCAATTTGCATGGCGAGCTCGCGCGTCGGGCTCAGGACCACGGCGCGAACACCGGCGGCCCGCGCGTCCTTCCCGAGCAGTTGGATCAGGGGCAGAACGAAAGCCAGGGTCTTGCCGGAGCCCGTTTGCGCCGTGGCGACGATATCGCGTCCCGCCAGGGCGGGCTCGATCGCCTGCGCCTGGATCGGCGTGGTTTGCGTAAAACCGTGCTTCTCGAGGTTGTTCTTGAGGAGAGCGGAGAGAGAGAGTTCAGAGAAATTTGTCATTCAGATTGTTCGGTCGTTGTTCAGAAGGGGAATCGCGCGGGCCGGCTACCGTCAAGGGAGGGGGCGGGTACGGATCGACTTTCTGTCGTTTTCATCATACCAGAACGGGACAGGCTTCCGGCGGGGACTGCGGGCAGGGCGGGCAGGGGGTGCTGGCCGATCCCTTCGGATCGCGGTTCTGTACGCAGGGTTCAGCTTTCGGCCCAGTTGCGGCGGCCGATGATGGTGGGCGGTTCGTAGCGGTTCCCGCGGGCAAGCCGTTTGTCCTCGCGGAGGCTCGTCCACCAGAGCACCGGGCCTAGAACCCGGCTCGCGGCGGCGGCCACGAGTCCGAACTCCTGCTCGATTTCCTTACGCAGCGCGCGGATCTGCGACGCTACCGGGTCGTTCGCGTGTTTGAGCCGGTGCTCCATGGCCCACAGGACGCCGGTGTAAGCGTGCCGCAGCATCCGGGTTTCGCGGTGAAAGCGCTCGCGGACCCGCCGGTCCGGGTGGTTCTTATACCGTTTCCAGCCCTGAAACGTGGTGCGGCAGATGCGAAAGAGACTCGGGCCATTGCGCTCGAAGTCCCATTGGAACGCCGAGTCCAGGAAGCGCCTGGATTCTTCGCGTGAAATCGCCGCATGCCGGAAATTGAAACGGTCCTGCCCGTGGATATCCGCCAGGTCGACCTCTCCCAGCAGCCGGCCCTGGTCCTCCATCTCGTGATACAAAGGCGTGCCCGGAACCGGCGTGTAGAGCATGAACTGGTGAAGATCCGTCTCGTGCGCGATGGCCCGCCCGATCTCTTCGGCGATGTTCTCCGGGGTGTGATGCTCCAGGCCCAGGATGGTAGACCCCAGCAGGATGATGCCGTGCTGACGCAGTTCGCGCGCCATCTGTAATGTGTCGGCGCCATCGAGTTTCGCGTAACCGGCCTGCGCGGATTCCAGGCCCAGCCAGATGGAGGAGATGCCCAATTCCACCAACTCCTCATAACTGTATTTCCGGATGGCGTTCGCCGAAGAAAAAATATTGAAGGCCCAACTCTTGCCGGCCGCCCGCATGAGCGCGAGCAGTTCCATCGCGCGCTTCCGCTGCAGTAGAAAGTTCTCATCCATGATGAAGAACGACTTCACGTTGCGCGACGCTTCGGCTTCCTCCATCACCCGGAACAGTTCCTCTCCGCTGGAGTACAGGTTGAGCATCTTCCCCTTACCTCCGAAAAACGCGGAGGTGGCGCAGAAGTTGCATCCCATCGGGCATCCCATGGAAGCGATGATGGTAGCGGACGTATCCGCCCCGTCGGGAATCTTGACGCCCATGACACGCAGGTCGAAACCGGAAGAGAGGGCCGGGTGCCGGATGGGCGCGGCGGGATCTTCGCCCAGGTACTGCCGCATCCACGCGATGCCGTCTCCCTTCACGATGTGGTCGGCGTCGAGGATGCGCTCGATCCCGGGGATGGCGGCTACGTGCCCTCCCACGACAATGGTGGATTGGGGCGAGAGTTCCCGGGTCATGCGGCACATCTCCCGCGCCTTGCCGACGTTCACGATGATGGAAGAGATGCCCACCACGTCGTATCGATGGGACTGCAACTCGCGGGCGAATGCCTCGCGGGTGGGGAAATCCAGCACCGCGCACGGGGCGGAGATGTTCTCCTGGATCATCAGGATACCCCAGGAGCGGTGAAAGCGCCGCAAAGAGAACGAACCCTGCGCGCGCGTCACCTGGTTGTGATAGAGCTCCATGGGGTTGATCGCGCGGCTGCCGAACTCGTCATCCTGCGCGTAGGGGCCAAATACGGACGAAAGCAGGACACGAGCCTGCACGCCCTTGGGGTGAGTTTTGTTCATTTATCCGAGAGGCAGATCGAAAGGAGGGTAATACGATCCGTTGCCCTTATAATGTTAGCAGATTGCTCCCCCTTGGGCGCGCAACTTGGCGAAAACGGGGAGTTTGCCCCGCGCGCGGCCGCGCGACGGTTTACGGACAAATGGGGCCGTTAAGTCCTACTTCTTGTGTCCCAAGCGGCTGCAGGCGGTCTCGGCGCCGGTAGGGTCGATGGCCGTGTTCCCTTCCTCGATGTGAACGATCCTGCCTTCCTTATCGACTACGAAGGTGGCGCGATTGGCGAAACCGCGGCCAGGGAACAGCACTCCGTATTTGGCCATGACCTCCCGTGTGGCGAAGTCGCTGAGCAGCGGGAACGAGAGGTTCAGCTTGGTGGCGAACTCTTTTTGCGATGGCGTGTTGTCTCCGCTGATCCCGAAAACCTTGGTGTCCGCTCCTTCGAATTTCGCAATACCAGCCTGGTATGCCAGCATTTCCTTCGTTCAACCGCCGGTGAAGGCGGCAGGGAAGAATGCAAGCGCCACGTTGGCCTTGCCGCGGTAGTCGGCCAGCCTTACGCTGCCCCCAGCCGTCGATGGCAGCGTGAAATCGGGAGCCATATCGCCCACCTTCAGGTTGGTGTGCGGCGGCTGAATCCCCTGGCCGGACAATCCGGTGGAGAGATATGCGCCGGCCAGCGCCAGGAACCATTTCTTCATGGACCCTCCAGTTGGGGTACAGCATATCACGAACGGAGGCCTCCGGACCGGCGCTTACATTAAAACTGTTGCCTCGAGCCGGCGCGGATGTTATGTTGGGGATGACGTGGATTGATTTAGGGCTTTTCGAGCCTGGCTAATTGCAACCACGAAAAAAAGTGCTAAAGGCGAGTCGGTCTGTTCGAGAACTTTTCGACCCTGGCGCCTTTGGGCTCCAGGGTTTTTTGTTCTTGAGCGGACCCCTTCGCCGGATGCTGGAGGAGTGAAGATGAGCGTCTGGCATGACACCCTGCCGCCAGCCACCCCGCTGACGGGCAGCGAGGGTACGCTGGTTTCGGTTTCGATCGATGTGGATGCGCGCTATCTGGAGTCGCTTCTGGAGGCGCTGGCGCAGGTTTCCTTTCCGGTCAACCCGGAGATCTACCACGATGCGGCGATCGTCTATCGCTACGCCGATGGGCGGGAACGCGCCGAGGACACGACGCTGGTGGAGTTTCCCGCCTACGCGGGCCGGCTGGATGAAGTCCGCCGCGCGCTCGAAGCCTACGGGTTTGATTCCGCGGCGCTGCACGTGACGGGCATGATGCAGGAAATTCACGCGGACGCGGCGGCCGAGCCGGGCCCGGCGGGCGCGGCGTATGTGTCGTCGTACCGCATCAAGCGGCGGGCCGTGGGGCATTCGGCGTAACAGCCGCGCGGCAAAATCCCCCTACCAGCCGTAGCGCTCTTCGTGCCAGGGATTTCCGCGCATGTGGTAACCGTTGGCTTCCCAGAAGCCCGGCCGGTCCACCGCCATCAGTTCCACACCGGCCACCCATTTCGCGCTTTTCCAGGCATAGAGGCGGGGGACGATGAGGCGGGCGGGGCCGCCGTGCTCGACGGGAATGGACCCGCCGTCGTGGCAGATGGCGATCAGGGCGTCTTCCGCCAGGAAGTCCTCCAGTGGGAGGTTGGTGGTCCAACCGCGATCATATCCATACGCCAGGACGTAGCGCGCCGAAGCCGCCGCGCCGCCCGCGCGGCGCACCAGTTCGCCAGTGGAAACGCCTTCCCACAAATTCCCCAGCCGGGACCAGCGGGTGACGCAGTGGAAATCGGCGAAAACCCGAACGCGGGGGAGCGTCTGAAATTCTTCCCAGGTCCACAGGACTTCTTTACCCACCAGGCCGGCGATGCGGAAGCGCCACGTTTTCAAATCGATCGAGGGCGGGCCGCTGGCATCCAGAACGGGCCACTTGCGGGTGCGCGACTGCCCGGGCGGAACCCTTTCCGCGCGCCTGGCATCCGGACTGACAATCACGTCATGGGGGAGCCCCTCCGGCAAGGGGATGGATTCACCCTGGAGTTTGGAGTCTGCCATTTGTCCTTCATTCTAGCGGCGGCCCGAGCCTCCACCGAAGGGTGGTTTGTAAACTCGCGTATACTTCCCTTTGCAGGCTCTCGAAATTGGATCATAATACCAAGCGGGCGGCGTGTTGGCGCGCGGAGACTGGTAAACCAGGTGCTACAAACCATGCGGATGGCGTCCAGACCCTCTTTCTCCTTGGGATGCGGTCCCGTGCAGAAGCTCGCGTTCGCGGCCGGCGCGTGGGCCGCCTTTGCCAGCCTTCTTTCCGGACAGCAGCTAATGCCGCTTTCCGGCGGCGCGCATTTATTTTCTTCCGACGCCGCCGTCCTGGAAGCCCAGGAAAAACGCACCGACCTGCCTTGCACCGTTACGCCCGTCAAGCCGTCTTTGGGTTTTGACCTGAAATTCCACGCCGGTTACGACATCAGCATTCCCCTGAAAGAACTGGCGGGGGAAGAGAACATGCTGACGATGGTTTTCCGCGTAACACCCGAAAACCAGCCCGACGACCCGACTTATTTTTCGCAGCGCACCGCCGTCCCGCAGATCGACGCGGACGCGCACGGGGACGCTTACCTTTCGGGCTCCTTCGACGTGGGAGAGGGCAAGTACCACGTCTCCTGGCTGATGCGCGACCGCGCGGAACGAGTCTGTTCGTCGAACTGGGACGTAGAGGCGAGCCTGCCCGCCAAGGATAAGCCGATGGCGCTGGACATTAGTCCCGGGGCGGTGCGGCCCGGCGACGAAGAGCCGTTCAAGCAGGAGCCTCCCGTGGAGCGCGAAGCGCGCGAGACGCCGCTGAACGTCAAGGTGATCGTCAACTTCGCCCCTCAGGACGCATCGTCGGCGACCTTGCAGCCTCTGGATACCAACGCCCTGGTTTCGATCCTGCGGAATATCGCCCGCGAGCCGCGCATCGGGAAGTTCTCGGTGGTCGCCTTCAACATGCAGGAACAGCGCGTGATTTACCGGCAGCAGGAGGCTTCCCAGATCGACTTCCCCGGCCTGGGCGAGGCGCTGAAAACGCTGAACCTGGGGACGGTGGACCTGAAGCTTCTGAGCCAGAAGCATGGCGATACGGAGTTCCTGACGAGCCTGATCACGCGCGAGATCAAGAGCGACCTGGAACAGCCCGACGCGGTGATCATCGCGGGGCCGAAGGTGGTACTGGACGATTCCGTGCCGCAGGATGCGTTGAGGCAATTGGGCGACCTGAAGTGCCCTGTTTTCTACATGAATTACAACCTGAACCCGCAAGTCAACCCCTGGAGGGACGCCATCGGCAGCGCCGTCCGCTCGCTCAAAGGGGCGGAGTTCACCATTTCCCGTCCGCGCGACCTGTTTTTCGCCTGGACCGAGATTATGGGCCGTATAGTAAAATCGAAATTCGGGAGAACGGTAACCGGCAACTCCGCGTCACAGTAATCATGCGAGCTTTGGCAATCGCGCTGGTCCTGACGGCCTTTCCCAAGTTGCCCGCGGTCGCCCAGCAGTTCAATGCCGAGAGCCTCGCGCCCTACATTCCCACCCCGCAGATCCTGGTACTGACCATGCTGCAAGCCGCGGACGTGAAGCCGAGCGACATGGTCTATGACCTGGGGAGCGGCGACGGCCGGATCGTCATCACCGCTGCCAAGGTCTTCGGGGCGCACGCGGTTGGCGTGGAACTCCGGCCGGACCTCTGCCGGGAGGCCCAGCAGCGCATCCGGACCGAGGGCGTGGAGGGTCGCGTACGGATTATCCCGGGAAATTTCCTGCGTGTGGATCTGAGCCCCGCCACCGTGGTCACGATGTACCTGCTGACCAGCTCGAACGAGCGCCTGAGACCCAACCTCGAAAAGTACCTCCGGCCGGGGGCGCGAGTGGTTTCAAACGATTACCCCATCAAGGGCTGGAGAGAATCCCGACTCCGTATCGTCAAGACCGGCGCGGCGGAGCACAAGATTTACGTGTACGAGATGGGGCACACAAAATAGGTCGTCAGGCGCCAGTCGTCCGGCGCCAGCAGAACCAGCAGGGGCCAAGCCGCGCCAGCGATTTATTTCTTCCCCGCATTATCCAGGATCTTCTGGGCCAGGTAATTTTCGACCTTGGCGCTGTTGCGGGCCACTTCGTAGTAGGCGGCCCGCAGCAGGTTGTCTTTGCTGTTTCGCAGGGTTTCGCGGATGCGCGTCTGGACCTGGGGGTCGCTCAACTCGCGCTGTCCCGCGGGTTCCCTGGAGATGACCTTCAGGATGCGGTAGCCTTCCCGACGACCAGAATTGGCTCAAGTTTGCGCGTCACTGCCGCTCCGCGGAACCCACCATTTTGCGAAGCTCGGGGCTGGCCTTCGCCAACGCCGATTCCGGAACAAAACCCATGTCGCCGCCGCTGGGCGTGGTTTTCGGGTCCTCGGAATAGTTCTGCGCCAACATGCCGAAGTCCTCACCCTTGTTCAAGCGGCCCTCGATGTCCTTGATCTTCATGAAGGCCTCTTTGTCGTTTTGGGCCTTGTTGTTCTTGAGATTGCGCACTTCCGGATCGGGGGCCGGAGTCACGAGGATTTGGGCCATATGGATTTGCGGCTCGGGGAGGTTGAAGCTGGCCTTGTTAGCGTTATAGAAGTTCGTGACGTCGGCATCGCTGATGGCGATCTTCGAGGTGATGTCCTTATTAACCAGCTTATCCACGGTGAGCTGGCGGCGGATCTGCGATTTCAGGTCGTCGGCGGTCAGTTTCTGGGCGGCGAGTTGCTTGTCGAACTCCTCTTTAGTGTAGGGCGCCTTCATCTTATTGAACTGGGCCTCGACATCGGCGTCCACCGCGGTGAGCCCCAGCTTTTCGGCGCGTTGCAGCATGATTTCGTTGGTGATCAGGCTGCCGAGCACGTCCAGCCTCTGATAGTTGATCAGGTCTTCGCTGGAGCCCTCAACGGACTGCGGATACTGCGACTGATAGGTCTTCTCCACTTCGGCGTCGGTGATGGCGCGCCCATTGACCTTGGCGGCGACTCCCGCCGGCGGAGCGTGCTTGCAGCCCGCAGTGAAAACGGCCACGGCCGCGGCCGCCAGGAAGTAAAAGAAATAGGGCTTCATGCTTGAATTCACATTGTAGCTGGAGTCACAGTTGGGGACGGTGGGGAGTCCCGTGGGACGGGCCCCCGGCCGGCCCTACATCTCGATGGTGAGCCGGGTGACGGAGGCGGGCGGGAACTGGTGCGTTACGGCAGAGCCCCTGAGCGCAACCTGCACCGGCTTGGGCTCCACCGCGCGCGGGTCCTCGAAGGAATTGTGCGCGTGCGGGTCTGCGGCGGCGAGCGCGAGGCCGCTGGCGGAGCGCGGCATCCCGCCATGAATAAGAATTTCGGCCTGGCGCGGCTGGTCCATAGAGGGGTTGGTGACGGTGAGGGTGACGGTCGCGGCGTGGGCGGTCGCCGTTGCGGCGATCAGCAGCGCGACGGCCGCCAGGTGCCAGCAACGATGGGGCAGGTACATCTTGTTCATCAC
>JAIQFU010000048.1:717-31932 GCA_020073115.1 Terriglobia bacterium | reverse complement strand
CTCGGCCTACCGGCGGGACGCTCTCCTGCCCCATTTGGAGGCCTGGCTGCACCAAACCTTTCTGGGCGCCCCCTGCCCCCACAGCGAAGACCGGGCTTTGACCAATTTTATCCTGCGGGGCGGTTATTACACCAGTTACCAGCGCCCCGCGGTGGTTTACACTTTGGTCCCTGAGACCTATAAGGGCGTGTGTAACATGTACCTGCGTTGGGAACGCGGCAACGTGCGGGAATCCGCGGTGCAACTGGGCTACCTCTTCACCCACTACCGCCCTAGACACCGCCTCCTGCCCATCGTGGAATTCTTCCTGGCCCAACTGGAATATCCCTTGACCCTGCTCTTTTTCGCCCTGCTGCTGGGCTCAGTGGCCGTCTATCCCCCGCCCGCCACCGTCAAGAACGCCTCGCGCGCCCAGGCGTCCTCGTCCAGCTTGCCGCTCCACGCCAGCAGGTTCCCCATCGGGTCCAGGAACGTGAATCCTCTCAGCGTCCCCTCGCTCTCGTCGAAAAACTGCTCCAGCGCCGCCATCTCGCCGTCGGTCAGCTCCGTATATGTGAGGTCCCACGCCGTGATCTCTGCCGCCGCGTCCCCCAATTTGACCGCGCTGCCGTCCGCCGCGGTGTTGATCACCGTCCGCATACGCCGCGTCTTGCGGACCGGGAATTGGCTCAACGCTCCCGTTTCTAACTGCGGATATGCCGCCATCTCACCCCCGGTTCTCCACCACCGTCAGCCGCGTCGCGCCGCTCATCTCGCCCGTCGCCGACAGTTCCACCACATCCGATTCCAGGCTGCAATTCGGATAGACCTTGCCGTCCCAGGGGTCCGTGAACTCGAAGCTTCCCGCGGCCCCCTGGTTCGCCTCGAAAAACTTCTCCACCGCCGCCATTTCGCTCTCGTCCAATTGGCTCAGCGGGATCTCCCACCGGTGCAGGGCGCCGCGGCCGTCGCGGTATCGTTGCTCCGTCCCGTCCACAAACCGCAGCGCCTGGTTCTGGTGCCGGACGCGCCGTTCTGCCGGATACTGCAGCGCCGCGGCGGATTTCAGCTTCGGAAAAGTGGCCATGGTCAGAGGTCGTTCACCACATCGTTAATTGAGTTCAGGTTGAGCATCGCGTTGCGCACCGCCGCCGCGATCTCTCCGCTGCGGTCCAGGAACGACCGCGCGTCCATCGCCTGCACGTTCACCGTGATCTGCGGCGCCGCGGCCGGGACTTGTTCGCTCTCGGCCGCGCCGCCCGCGCGCGCATCGCCCGGGGTAGGGATAGGCGTACGCGCGAACCCGGGTGCATATCCTCGCGGCATCCCGAACTGGTCGTAATCCACGTCGCTCCAGCCCGCTTCCGTCGCCGCGCCTTCCACCTCCAGCCGCGCCGGCATCGCGTACTTCGCCGGCGCCGCCGGCGCGCTCTCGCCCCCGCCGCCGAAAAGCCCGAAAAGCACGCCCATGAGCGGCAGGAGTCCGAATCCGCTCTTTGCCGCTGTCGTCAGGGTGGATCCGGCTCCGCCGCCGCTGCTCGCGTTTTGCGTCGCCGTCACCGCCGGCGCCGGAGTTCCACTCGCTGTCCCCGCGCCATTCTGCGTCACCGCCCCGCGCAGCCACTCCACAAACTGGCTGGCCTCCGGCTCGTCTCCTCCCGCTACCGCCGCGAAGCTAGCGAGCAGCTCTTCTTCCAGAGTTTTGTCCATCTTTCACCTCCGCCGCCGTCAGGTTCTCCAGGATGGCGAATGCATCCGCCTCGCGCGCGCTCAGTTCCGCCACGTCGATCTTTCCAAAGCGCCGCCGCGCCCCATACTCCTCCACCCAAGCTAAACTCTCCCCCGTGATGTACGACCTTGGGCACGTCTCCAGCACGACGCCCCTCCTCCCCCACACCACCGGGTACCGCCGGTGGTCGGTTTTCGCCACCGGTTCTTTTCCTTCCATCCACCCGCACTGCCGCTTCCTCTCCAAACCGGCTTTCCTGCACGTGTCGCACTTCCAACCGGCCTGGCTGGAAAATTGAAAATGGAAGGCGACCGTCAGTTTTTTCGTTCCGCCTCGTTCAGTCCCGCCTCCGCCCGCACGGCCGCCAGCGCCTCCCGCACCAGGTGCTCCGGCCCCTTCTCCACGAACGATTCCGGGGTGGCCTCCATCCCGTCCAATTCGACCCCCGAGACGCCCAGCAGCCCCCGTTCCAAATAGAGCCGGTCGATCTCCCCCCGCAGCAGCGCGGCGTCCATCTTGTCTCCCGCCCCCTCGCCCGCCTGTGCAAACTCCATCCGCCGCGCCAGTTCCCTCACCTTCCGCATCAACTCCATCCGCCTGCCAAACGACATGCGCGCCACGCTAAACGTCACGCTCGGCTCCACCAGCGACGTCACCACCCTCACGCTCTCGTAAACCATCCCATCCCCCTTCCCTCACCGTGGCGTGGGCATCCCTGCCCGCCGTGTCGGCAATCCTGCCGACATCCGCCCCCTGTGATCGCCACGCCCGCCTCACTCCGCACTGCCCCGCTCTCGGCCCGCCGCCACCCGCCGCCCCCATCCCCCGGCCACCTTGCTCTGCCCCCTCCGCGCCCTCAGGTTTTGACTTTTTCCTTTTCGACTCGGCGTCTCTGCGTCTCGGCGGTGAATCTCTTTCGCTCAATCTCCGCGTCAAGCGCAGCCCTCCCCTACGCGAACCCCACCACCACTTCATCGTCCACCGTCCCCTGCGCCCGCGATGCCCGGAACCGCCACTGCAGCCGATTCTCTCCGTCGTCGAACTCCGGCACTTCCGGGATCACGCTCTTCAGGTACACCCCCATCAGTTGCCCCTCGGTCTCGCCCAACTGGAACATCACCCCGATCGGCGATTGCTGGCGGGCCGCCTGGTACAGCCCCTGCGTCGCTCCATCGTCCTGGCTGAACAGCTCAAACGCCGCCGTCACCGCGCGCTGGCCCGGCCAAATGGCCTTCGGCAGGTTGCTTCCGAACTCCCGCGCCCGCAGATCCACTGCATTATTCACAGTCAGCGTCGCGCTCGTGATCGTAAAGAACTGCGTCGGCGCCACGCCCAGCCACGCCTGCCCCATGTGTCCCGGTACGATCGAGTAGTCGAACGCGCCCAGCGCCGGCTCGGCCGGGAAGCTCGGCAGCTCCCCGACCTCTCCCGAAAAACTGCTGCTGTCCACCACGTCCTGCGCCAGCCCGCTGAACCGCAGTTCGTGGTAATCGCCGTTCACCAGGATTTCCATCTGGTCCACGGCCCCTCCGCACAGCAGCCTCTGCACCGCCGTGTCCGGGCTCCAGTAATCGAAAACGCTCACGCTGGGCAGCGCCGTTGCCGGGGCGTACGTCACGGTGGCCAAAGCCACTGCCCCGTCTCCCGGAAGCGCCGTGAACGGCGCGTTCAACTGCACCGTCGTCTCGTTCACGATCGCCGCCGCGAACCGGATTTCGCCGCCGCACGCCACTGCCTGTCCCGCCTCCAGCCCGTGCGCGCTCCGCAAGGTCAGCCGTCCTTCCGCGGTGCTCGATGCCACGGCCCCCCCCGCGAATGCGAGCGCTTCCCCGCCCAATGCCGCCCGGACCAGCGGCCCGTATCCGGGCTCCCCCGCCTCTTTCTGCCACGTCGTCAGATACGTCTGCAGCTCGAAGCTCGTCCGCCGCCGCCCGCCGGGCGGAACGCCGGCGTACGTCCGGGTTCCCGTCTTGTCTCTCCGCTCTGCGGCCTCGAGTTGCTGGCTGATCGCCAGTTTCACCGCCGGGATCCGGTTGGCGGCCGTGATCGCCCCCACGCGGCCGAAAGACTCCTCCAGCGCCGCGTAGAAGCGGTTTGCATTCGATGATATGTATGAAGCCATCGCTAGTTCCTGCTCACCTCGATCTCAAACGTGATCTTGGCCGACTGCACGTAGTTCTTCCCGCCGCGCTTTACCCCGCTGAACGCGATCTCGTACCCCCCCGCGTAGAACATGCCGTCGCCCCAGTCGCCCCGCGCCGTATCCAGAGACTGCGCCGCTGCGTCCGCGTACAGTTCCAGCTTCTCTTCGGTTCCTTCCAGCCGGTCCTGCGAGTGCCGGATTTCGATCGCCATCTGCAGGCTCCCCGAAAAACGCCGGAATTTCTCTTTGAGGCTGTTCACCACCTTCTCGCAGTAGATATCCAGCGTCGGGTATTGCGTCCCTCCGCTGCGCTCCGCCAGGTCGGCAGCCGCGTTTTGCGTCCGCACCTGCGCCGCCTCGAGCAGGCTCGCCAGGTCGCGGTCGCCTCCCGTGAGCGCCGCCAGCGCGGCGTTCACCCCTTTCGGCCCTCTCAGGCAAACCGCCGTTTTCGCCGTGGCCACGCTCCCGATTCTTTTGGTCATCAGCCCCTCTGGATCCTCCGGATCGCCTTCAGCAGGTAATTCGCCCTCTGTCCTCCGCCTGGCGCCCGACCCGTGTTGGTCACCGGGTTGGGTTGCGTCCAGCTTTGGCTCGCC
The DNA here is from genome assembly GCA_020073115.1 of Terriglobia bacterium. Classification (GTDB taxonomy): domain Bacteria; phylum Acidobacteriota; class Terriglobia; order Bryobacterales; family Bryobacteraceae; genus BOG-224. The sequence goes on along the minus strand of JAIQFU010000048.1, from coordinate 27,485 downwards.
GGAATCGGCCCCCCGTTCTGCTGCGTCAGCGTTTCTCCCGAATCTCCCACGTAGACGTTCCAACCCGTGGCGTTTGCCGGGGCTTGCACCGCGCGGACCCGCAGCGTGCTTCCCGCCCCCGTGACCACCGCCGGCGTGGCGCAAACCCCCTCTTCCCCCGCCGCGTTCACCCACGCCGCCGTCACGTAGTATGTCCCGCTCGGCAGGTTCCCCGGCGCCGTTTCCACCCGCGGCGTCGCGGCTTGCGGCGCCGGGTCGGTCGCGATGCCGATTCCGCCTTGGATCAGCTTCTCGTAGGCCCACTTCGCCATCCCGCCGAAGGCGTCCCGCTTTCCCGCGTACCGGTCGTTCAACTGGCTGTAGTACGCGTCCCGGTAGGTCATCTCCAGCGTGCGAAACGTGTGCCACAGTTTCAGCGCCGGCGTCACCACCACGTTCCCCGTGTTCCGCCCGGCGTCCGCCCGGTCCAGCGCGAGGCTCAGTTCCACCCCCACTTCTTCCTGCGCCAGCGCCAGCTTGCGCCCTAGGTCGATGGACTCCGTGCTGGCCACGTCCAGGATCTGTGAATCCTGTCCCGTCAGGTCCTCGATCGTCGATACCGGGCCGTCAGTGAAAAGAGCCATCTTCCTACTCCTTGTCCGGGGCTGCGGCGTCTTGCAGTTTCTTCACCTCCGCGGCTGTCAGCACCGTCAACTGGACCTTCGCCGCCGCCACCGCTGCGTCGGCGATCCTCTTCGCCTCCGCTTGCGCCGCCCGGAAGATCCTCGCCTCCTCCTCTCCCGCCAGCCGCACCAGCCCCTGAACCAGCATCTTCGCCGCGATCTTCGGCGTGACCTCCGTCACCGTCCCGTCTTTCCCCCCGTCCGGCGTCGCCAGGCTCACCACCACCGGAAAAGCCTCCAGAATCGTCGCCTCCACTTCCCGCAACTTGTTATAGAATCCCGTCAAATTCATCTCCCCTCCTTATGTAGGGCCGCCTTCAGCCTGCGCGGGACTTTAGTCCCGCCCAATCCCAACCAACGGAAGCGGAGGCTTCTTGAGTTCCAAGTTCCTCCGCTCCCTCCGCGCTCTCGGTTTTTGGTTTTTGTTTGTCTCAGCTCCGCATCTCGGCGGTGAAAACAGCGCCCTACGTGTTCACCTGCACGCCCGCCGCGTTCCGCAGAACCCCGCACCCGTACAGCACGTCTACCGTGAACTGCTGCGCCAGCGTGTTCGGCTGGTAGCTCATCACCACTCGCATCCCGAAGTTGCCCAGCTCGGCGTATTCGGCGATCGCGCCCGTTCCCGGCAAAGGCTGCGGCAGCCGCCGGATCACCAGCCCCAGCGCGCTCCGCGTGAATGCCAGGTTGTGCGTCGTCACCGGAGCGCTTCCCGTTCGTTCCACGAACTGCGAGCGGAACACGAAGAAGTCCTTCAGTTTTCCGATCGTTCCGTCGATCATCGCCCGCAGCCCCGCGTCGCCGGCGCTCTGGAACTCGCTGAAGCGCGGAATCTGCCGCCAGGTGGAATACGTGTTCGCATCCACCACCAGGTACTTCTGCTCCGAAGGCGGCGCCTTCGCCAGGAACAGCGCCGTCTCCGCCGCGTCAATCGTCGCTTCCGTGATCGGCGTGCCCGGCGTCCCCACCGGAGCGTTGGCTGTGAACCCCGCGTACAGCCCCATCAGGTCGCTCTCGATCTTCTGGGCGATCGCCGCCACCGCCGGCTCCATGTAGATTCTCAACAGGTCCGGAACCGCCAGCACTTTCGTCACGTCCGGAATCTGAAAAGTCGATTCCGCGTGCGTGTTCAGCGTGATCTGCGCGTTCCCCAGGCTCGGGTTCTGCGGTTGCACCGTCCCGCCCTCGAGAATGTTGTTCGCCACCATCGTCGGCGGAATCGGTACGTTGATCGTGTCCCCCGCCTGCGCCAGAGCCGGTTCGTAGTCGCGATTGACCAGGTTGCCCATGACGAGGTTCCCCACCAGCACCGGCAGAGCCTCCGCCGCCACCAGCTTCACAATCGCGTTTGCCACATTCGTTGAAGTAATCGCTGCCATTCCCTCTCCTTGTTGTTTGACTACCGCCGGGGGTCGCCTTGCGCCCCCGGTCCTTTTCCCTTACCGCAGCGTTTGCGCCGTCACCCGCACAATCTCTTCCCGCACCCGCTGCATCTCTTCCGCGCTCATCCCCGGCCGGATGCGCTCCAGGTCCACGGTTTCTCTCCCCGCCGGAACCTTGGATCCCGCTGTCGTTCCGCTCCCGCCCGCGATGCGGGCCGGCAGAAACTCCGGGTTCTCCGCGACGAAAGCGCCCAGATATTCCTTCACACTCACCTCGCCGCTTTCCCCCCGGGCGACCAGCCGCCCGTCCTCCGTCCGCACGATTCCGTCCTGCACGGCCCTGAACGCCAGGTCCACCTTCACCACCCCTAGCCGCTGCAGTTCCGCCCGGACCGCCGAGCTGCGCTCGGCCTCCTCCGCCACGCGCCGGCTGCGCTTGTTCTCTTCCACCAGCTCGTTAAGCCGCCGCTCCAACTGCTCCCTGCGCTTCCGTTCATCCACGAGTTCCGCCTTGTAAGCCGGCTCGCTCTTCGTCTGCTCCTGCTTGGCGTACTCCTGTATCGCCTCTCTCACAATCCCCTGCACATCAACGCCTTCCATATCCCTCCTCCTTTCCAATGTGGCGTGGGCATTCCTGCCCGCCGTGTCGGCAATCTTGCCGGCATCCGGCCCCTGCTCGCACGCCCCGGTCCCGGGCCTAGGCCCCTACTTCCCGTCTATCTCCTCCGCCACCCGGTTCTTGATCTCCTGCCGCGCATCGCACAGATACTTGAAGGCCAGCTTCTTAAATAGCTGCCTCTTCAACGTCTCTGATCCGATCCCCAGATCCAGCAGCTTCCTCGCGTCGTCCAGTTCGTTGCTGAAATCCTCGATGTCGAATTCGTCCAGCCCCGAAACGTCGATCCCCACCCCGTCCTGCCGCGCCCCCGCCACCGCCCGGAGCGTCTGCTTCATGCTTTCCTTCACCGCGTCGCCGTACGCCCGCAGCACTTCCTGCGTAATGCTGAAGTCCCTCTGCTTGCTCAGCCCCGACTGCCGCAGATCGCCGGCGCTCGATGTTCCCGCCTGTCCCATCAGGTAGCAAACCCGGTAAATCTCGTCTTTCAGCCGCACCAGGTTGTCTGCCGCAATCTGGTAAACCTTGCCCTCCGGCTCCGTCCACCCGAAGCGGTCTTGCGGCCCCAGCTGGATGTAATAGGATTCGCCCACTATCTGGTTCCACTCGCGCTCCGAATAGATCACCGGCGTCGCGAACAGCCCCATCGTCAGGGCCCACGAGAGTGCGTTCGATTTGTTGAAGTGCTCCATCTGCAGCAGCGCCGCTTTGTTCATCAGCCACAGCCCCTCCGTGACCTTCATCTCGAACAGCGGTACCCGCCGCAGCCCCGCCAGCGCATGGAGTCCCTGGTCCGCCAGTTCGACCTCGCCCTGTTCCCCCCGTTTGCGGAACACCTGGAACTTCTCGCGGTCGTAGTAGATCCACCGCGTCTCCTTCTCCCACCTCGCATCCGTCACCCTGGATTGCCGCAGGCACGACGTCCGTACCACCGCCCACTGCAACCCGCCCGCCGGCTCGTAATTCCAGTTGATGACCTCGTCCGGACCGTAGTTCACCAGGTACGCCCGCGATCTCCCCGACGCGTCTTCTTCGGCCCGCGTCAGCGCCCGCCCCGCCGCCCGTGGAAACTCCACCGCCACGTAGCTGCTGCCGCACACCAGCGTCTCCACGAATCGCTGCCGGAAGAACTCGTGCAGGTTCGTCCCTTTCAGGTCGCAGTCGTCCGCCAGCGTGTTGTAGAAATCTTTCGCCCCGGCGTCGCTTCCTTCGAACTCCAGCATCGGCTCCCGCCGCATCAGCGTCGCCGCATACCAGTCGATGATCGACCCGATGTAGTTCTCGTAGAACACCCGCCCCAGCCGTTCCTGGTAGACATCTCCCGGCTCCCTGTGCCGCCGCACCAGGTACTCCGCCGCGTTCGCCCGCAGTTGCTCCCCCCCGCCGTACAGGTCCCTGTACTGCTTCCACATCGCCTTCCGCGCAACATACTCCGGATGTTCCCGATCGATATTCATGTCCCCTCCCCTGTGGCGTGGGCATTCCTGCCCGCCGTGTCGACATTCATGTCGACATCCGCCCCCCTACAGCACTCTCCTCTGCCCCAACCCCACCGTCGCCTTCGGCCTGCATTCCTGCCACACCAGATACCCCAGCGCATCCGACGTGTGCGTCCTCAGCCGGTCCCGGTCTTTATCGATTTGCCACGTCTCCGCCTTGAACACCACCTGCTCCAGGTCGGCGATCAGTTCCTTGCACTTCGGATCCACCACCATCCGCACATCGCCCGCGGCCGACCGCAGCTTGCTGTTCATGAGGTTGACCCGCAGCTTCACCGGTGGATTCGACCGCGGCGCCTTGTACTCCACCCGCAGGTTCGAGTGCTCCTGGAAATACTCGCGGACCATCTCGTAGTCCGTCGCTCCCGTCGTCTGCTGCTGGTACCCCGATGCGTCTCCAAAAATCACCACCCCCGGATAGTGCCTCGGATACCGCTTCAAAAACTCCTCGCAGGCCTCCTGCGTCGTCCCGTGGCGGATCACGATCTCGTCCGCCACCAGCACTCTCTCGTCCTCGATCTGCACCACCACCGAGGACATCGGGTCCACATTGAAATCCAGCGCCCAGTACAGCTTGCGCCGCGGATTCACCGCCAACTCCGTCACGTGCGCGCCCCGCTCGAAGGCCGCGTATGCCCGCGACCCGTCCATGCTCAGGTACGACCCCAGCGCCTCCTGTTGGTAGAACCGGTCGTCGTAGCTCTTCCTCAGCCGCTCGTAATAGTCCGGAATCCGCGCCAGCAGGTGGCGGTTCTCGAAAGGCCGCGCGATCACCGCCCGGTAGTCCTCGCCCCCGTTCGCGATGAACCTCCGATAAACCCAGTCGTACCCCTTCGGCGTCCACGCCGCGAATCCGCAAAGCCTCTTGGCCTTCGGATCCCTCAGCCGTCCCTCCAGCCTGAGCCACGCCGCTTCCTGCGTGTACGTCAACTCGTCCACCCCGAACCACGCCAGGTTCGTGCCGCGCAGCCGCTCGAAGTCTTCCAGCGGTCGGAACAGGATCTTCGACCGCGTGTCCACCATCGTCAGCGTGTTCTCGGCCTTGTTGTGTTCGTAGGGGATCCCGGTCGCGTCCAGGATCTCCAGCAGCGTGACCTGCGTCGCGTCCCGCAGCATCGGGTACGTCGGCGCCCCCAGCAACCCCGGCCGCCCCGCATTCTGATAGCTCAGCCGGATCGCCTCCTGGCAGAGCGCCTGGCTCTTGCCGCATCCGATCGGCCCCGAAAAGCCCTTGAACCGCGCCGCCGATTCGTGAAACGCTTTCTGCGACGGCAGCGGGTCGTAGATTATTTCTCGTCGGATTCCTTCGCTTCGACCCATGTCACCTCGATCGCCTTCGGGCTCTCCTGCTCCAGTTCCTGCTCCATTTGCAGCAGCTTCAGGTACTCGGCCGTCGTCAGTTTCAAATCGTCGCTGGCCAGCCGCTTCTCGAAGGATTTCAGCGCTTTCTTCACCAGCGTCGAAATCCGGCGCGTTCCCCGCCGTCCCTCCGTCATCGCTGCCCTCCAAAACAAAAACGGCTCCGCAATATCGCGGAGCCGCGCAACCCTCACCCGACTTGAGAGTAGCACCCACGCTCTCTCCCAGGTCCGGCTTCAATCTTCTAACTTCTAGAAAACAAACCTGCGAATTTTTGTTAAAAGTTGGTGACGCCCCGTGGCGGGAACATTCTTGTTTGCCGTGTCGGCATTCGTGCCGACATCCGGTCCCGGGACCCTCTACTGGTTCGTGAACAGAAATTTCCCGCCGCTGGCCGCCACCACGTGCAGCGCGCCCTTACCCGCCAGCCGTTCCAGCCGCGCCCTCGCCGGCCCCTCGGCTACCATGTAGTACCGCTCTTTTCCCGCCCACGCCCTCTGGAAATCGCTGTCGCCGATAAACACGTCCTGGGGCGCGTCCGGCGCGTACGACCCGTACTCCAGGTTGTTCACTCGCCCGTTCAGCAGCAGCGCCCGCCGGTTCGTGTAGAAGAAAACCGACGAAAACGTATAGTATTGGTCGTCCACGATCAGTTTTCCCGGCGGCGCCTTCAGCAGCGCCTCCGCCAAAGGCCGCGACGACATATACGGGTCCCACGCCACCAGCGCCACCCGCGCCGCGTGGAAAAACAAAACCATCATCGCGACTAACGCGAGAATTGGTGGAGCGCTCCTCTGGCCTGCCACGCCCGTATTCGTGCGGGCGTTCGGCCCTGCCGCCGCCCTCCATGCCCCCACTGCTCCGATCGCGAACGCCACCGCCGCCATCCCCAGCGGCAGTTTCAAATACGCGAACGCCCGCAGCGTCAGGTCCGTCATGTGCCCCAGCGACAACGTATACGCATCCGGGTTCTGGCTCAGCGCCGCCGAGATGTCCCCGGGCGCCGGCGTCCCCCATACCAGCCCCAGAAGAATTCCCGCCGCTCCCGCCGCCGCCGTCGTCACCACCGCCAGCGCCCGCGTGCCCCACTTCAGCCACCCGTCTCCGCTCGCCATCGCCGACCCGATCAGCAGCGCCAGCGCCGGATAGCACGGCATCGAGTAATATTCCTGCGTCGTCGAAAACGTGAAGAACGCCAGGATGAATCCGCTCCAGCACAGCGCCAGCAGCCGTGTCCGCGAACCCCGGTCCGGCTTCCGGTAGCTCAACTTCCACGCCGCCGCCAGGTACGCGCTCCACGGGAACAGCCACAGCAGGTGAAACAGCCAGAAGTACAGCCGCGGCACCGTGTTGTAGTCCCGCGGATAGCGCAGGTTCAGGAATCGCAGCAGGTGCTCGTTGATGAAATAGAACCAGAAGAACCCGTGGTACGAGCCCTTCTCGCTGTGCATCGTGAAATCCAGGTACGGCGGGCTCGCCAGCGTCGCCATCACGTGCCACGGCGCCGCGATCAGCAGGAACAGCCCGATCCCCGCCGCGGGATGCAGCCGCCCCCAGATCTTCCGCTGCCGCCACTGCCCCGTCAAGTAGAGATACAGCAGACCCGCGGCCATCGGGAACACCGCCGCAATCAGCCCCTTCAGCAGGAGCCCGGTCCCCATCGCTCCCCACATCACCAGCGCCCATCGCCGCGGATGCGTCTCGCCCTCGTCGGTCGCGCGCAGCAAGCCCCACATCGCCAGTGTGATCGTCAGGGTCAACACCACGTCCGGAATCAGAATTCTGGTGAAGAGGAACAGCCCCACGCTCGTCGCCAGCGCCAGTCCCGAGTACATCCCCGCGCGCCGCCCGAACGCCCAGGCCCCGAACCGCGCCACCACCCAGCACAGCGCCACCGTCGCCAGCGCAATCGGGATCCGCGCTGCCCAGTCGTGTACGCCGAACACCAGGAACGACGTCGCGATCATCCAGTATTTCAGGGGAGATTTTTCCAGGTAGGCCACGCCGTCCAGGCGCGCCGTCACCCAGTCGCCCGATTGCAGCATGTTGTGCGCGATCTGCGCCTGCACCGCGTCCACGTCGTCCATGAGCGACGGCGGGCTGACCAGGCAGCCTGCGAAGATCAGCCCCGCGACAAGCGCTACGATTACTTGATAGCGAGTGCGCGCGCGGAAGTCCGCCGGACCGCTTCCCTGGATGGAGGCGTTTCCACCTTCCACCGCTTGAGCCACAGGAAAAGCGTCAACAGACCCCATAGGTGATATCCGACATTGATGCGCCTCTCTATATGATCGCGTATCAGCCGCTCGATGGCGCTCCAATCGAAAATATCCGTCAGGGGCGCCGTTCCCCGCGTAACCGTATCCTGCAGGTAGCCCCGCAACGGCCCCCGGAACCAGTCGTGCGTCGGAATATCGAATCCCGTCTTTTTCCGGTCCAGCACCAGGGCCGGCAGCTTGCCCCGCATCAGTTCCTTCAATACGAACTTCTGTTTCGCCCCCCGGATTTTCAGGTTCAGGGGCAGGGAGGCCGCGAATTCCACGATCCGGTGGTCCAGAAACGGCGGCCGGACTTCCAGCGAGTGCGCCATGCTCATCCGGTCCGTCTTGTACAGGATATCGTCCGGCAGGTAGTAGCGCTGATCGATCCGCAGGTACCGCTCGATCTGCCCCACGCGCTCCAGGCCCAGGCTGGTCGCCAGTTCCCGCAGGCCGTTCCCGTTCCCCCCCGGCCGGATCTGCTTCCGCTGCCCCGGAGAGAACGTCCCGGTCCAGAAAAAGTGCGCCTCGTCCGCATCGAGCAGGCTGCCTGCGATCCCCCGCTTCAGCTTGTATTCCAGCCCGATCTTGTCGTCGGAGACCGGCACGAACCGCTCCAGCGCGGCGTGCATCAGCTTCCGCAAGGGACTCGGAACCAGCCGCAACGGTCTCGCCAGCCGGTCGGCCCGATACGTCTCATACCCGCCGAAAAGCTCGTCCGCGCCTTCGCCCGAAAGAGCCACCGTCACGTGCTGCCGGCTCATCCGCGAGAGGTACCACACCGGCAGCGCGCCGGCGTCCGCGCTCGGCTCGTCCGAATAGTAGGCGAAATCCTCGATCGCGCTCTGCAACTCCACGTCCGGGTTCAGGTCGAACTCGTGGTGGTCCGTCCCATAGATTTGCGAGACTTCCCGAAAATAACGGCTTTCGTCGAAGCTTCGCCCCGCGAACGATACCGAAAACGTCTTCAGGCGCGTTCCACTCTCCTCCGCGGCGTAGTGCAGCACCGTGGAGGAGTCCACCCCGCCGGAGGACCATACCCCCAGCGGCACGTCGGAAATCAGGTGTTCCCTAACCGAGTCCCTCAGTAGCCGGTCCAGTTCCGCCTTCGCGTCTTCCAGTTCCCGCGGCGCCGCCGGGTCCGCCGGAATCCGCCACCACTCGTCCATCCGGACCTTGCCGTGCCGCCACTCCAGAAAATGCCCCGGCGGGATCTTTTCGATTCCTTCCACCAGGGTTCGCGTTCCGGGGACATAATTGACCGACAGGTAGGTGTCCAACGCGTCCAGGTCCAGTTGGCGCGGAACGTCGGGATGCTCCAGGATCGCCTTCAGTTCCGACCCGAACAGGATGTCCTGTCCCCGACGGCAGTAATACAACGGCTTGATCCCCATCCGGTCCCGCGCCAGGACCAGACGCTTCCGCGATTCCGTCCACAGCGCCGCCGCGAACATGCCCCGCAGCCGCCGGAAACACTCCGTGTCCCATTGGAGAAACGCTTCGAGCACGGTCTCCGTGTCACAACGCGTCCGAAACCGGCGCCCCAGGCTCTCCAGTTCCGCGCGGATCTCCAGGTGATTGTAGATTTCGCCGTTGAACGCGATCACCGTATCGCCGTCGGCGCTGGCGATGGGCTGGTCGCCCCCGTTCAGGTCGATGATCTTCAGCCGGACGGCGCATAAGGTCGCCCCGCGTCCTTCGAAGACGCCCTGCTGGTCCGGTCCGCGATGAAACAATGCCCCCGTAATGCGATGGGCAATGCCCCGGTCCGCGACCCTATCGAGGGTGGTAAACCCCGCAATCCCGCACATTTAACCGCAAGTCCCCGTTAGTGGCGAATTGAGAAAATTGTAACACATCGTCCGCCGGACGGGTCTTTTCTCGCAACTCCGGTCCTGGCTACGTCTCCTGCGGCGGAAACTCCTTGTGCCGCGGCGGCGCCATCGTCTTGCCGGCCTGAAACGCCGCCACCTTCCCCGTGCGGTAAGACTCCACGCCGAGCGCGATCCCCGCCATCACCTGGTACCCCCGCGTGACGTTGTACACCGGCGCCTGCCGGCTGCGCATGCAAGCCAGCCAGTCGTCCGCCAGGGTGGGGCTGGGTTCCGGGGAAATGGCGACCTCGCTCTGGCCGTCGTTGGCATCGCGGAACTCCTTCAGAAACTCCCGCTGCGCGCGTACCACCGCCGCGCCGCGCGGTATCGCCGGGGCCGCTCCCTGCCCTTCCGGGATCTCCAGCGTGGCCCAGTTCCCGTATACCGTCAGCGGGGCCGAAGTCGTATTCGCCATGCAGGAAATCATGTTGACGCAATACTCCCCGGGGTACTCGATCATGGTCATGTAGGTGTCCGGCACCTCGCGGTTCTTTTGCACGTAGACGCCGCCCACCGCGACCGCCCGGGTGGGGAAATCGAAACCGACCATGGTGGACATGGCGCCCAGCCGGTGGGCCCAGCCACATCTTCCAGTCCAGGTTTTCGGCGCTGACCTTGGCATCCGGCCAGGAGTCGTCCCCAACCCCCGGAATCGGGTAGTCCCACATGCCCGTCCGCGTATTGCGGTTGTAGCTGATGAGCCCCCACACGATCTTGCCCATCTTCCCGGCTTTGATGTACTCGTTGATCTTCCAGTAAAGCCGCGTGGCCGGTCCGGTCCCGCCGACTTGCAGGACGCGCTTCGTCTGCTTCACCGCCTCTTCGAGCTTCCGTGACTCTTCGAGCGTGTGGGTCATCGGCTTCTCGAGGTAGACGTCTTTCCCGGCCAGCATGGCTTCCCGCGCCATCGGATAGTGCCAGTGGTCCGGCACGGCGAGGACGACGCCGTCGATGTCCTTTCTCTGTAGTACGTCGCGGTAATCGCGATACGTCTTCTCCGCGCCCGATTGTTTCTGCGCATACGCCAGCCGCGGCTCCCAGACGTCGCACGCCGCCGCGAACTCGACGTCGTTCTGTTGCTGTTTGTGCCGCTTGAAAGTCCCGAGCAGCGACTGGAACTGCATCCCGTTCCCGATGAACGCAATGTTGATCCGATCGTTGGCGCCAAGCACGCGCCCGCCCGTGGCGATCGCCGCCGCCCCGGCGCCCAGGAATTCTCTACGTGTGGTTGGATCCATCAAAGCCTCCGCTTTGTGGGCCGGGGCTTCTGCCCGCCGCAGCGCTGCCCCGCCCCACTCGCCTATCTCGGAAATAACTGCTGCAACTCTTCGATACTCGGCCGCCGGCCGTACTCGCACAGCTCAAATGCTTCCGCGTGCTGGATCTTCTGTCCCGCTTCGGCCCCGTAGCGTTTCTCCAACGCCGCGCGCACGGCCGTGGAAACCCGGCCCGCGCGCCTCTTCATGAGCCACTCTTTCCGTCGACGCGGCCGGGCGTGCGCCGATTGTCAACGTGCACGCGGTGACGTGCGCGTCCATCCCGTCCATCTTGGTCTGCCACGCGTCGTCGATGCTCACCACGACGTCCGGCCGGAACGGCGCCGGCTTCTGGAAATTGTCCTCGTAGTACATGAAAACCGGGTTCCGGCGCAGCGCCGGCGACTCCGGCACGATGTTCGGCACTACCACCATGTACGCCGCGTCCTGGATCAGGATGCCGGTGTAGCGGTGGTCGGGGTGATAATCGTTGGGCCGCGGCGCGAGCACGATATCCGCTTTCCACTGCCGGATGGCCCGGATGATCTGCCTGCGCGCCTCCAGGGTCGGCATCAGTTCGCCGTCGTGGTTGTTCATCACCTCGTACTCGGCGATGCCCAGCCGCCGCGCGGCTTCCTGCGCTTCGGCATACCGCCGCCGGGCCAGCGCGGCGCCGCCCATCTCCTGGTGGCCCGCATCCCCGTTCGTCACCGAGACGAACTTCACTGCCGCTCCCGCCTTCGCCCATCTCGCGGCCGTCCCGCCGAACCGGCCTTCGCAATCGTCCGGGTGGGCTCCGAAAGCGATCACCCGCAACTCCGCGGCGGACGCGAACATCCCCGCCAACGCCATCAAGACCATTATTTTCAGCATAAGGCGCCTCATTTTACCGCAAGGCAAACAGCAAAAGAACCGGCTGCAAGAATCGACAACCGGCGGTATTTATTCGTTCCTCGTCTTTTTTTCTCAAATAGCCTTAACGTTTCGGCGCGCGGGAGCGTCTAAGCTGTCGAGACTAAAACTAGATGGGTCATTTTGCGCGCGGGCTCATGGCGGCGTCGCTCCTGCTATGGCTTGCCTCTTGCACCCGCTCCGGTCCACCCGCTCCCGCTTCCGTTTCCGCCGCTTCGCCCGCGCCGCAGCGCTCGGCGCACGAGGTGCGCCTCACCGGACTTGTCGTAGCCGTTCATTCGGTGAAGGTTACGGTCCCGATGATCCAGGGCCAGTACAGCAACATGACCCTCACCAGCTTCATCGAGAACGGATCCCGGGTCAAGGAAGGCGATGTGCTCGCCACCTTCGACCCCACCCAGCAGATGGACGCCGCGCGCGAGGCAACGGCCAAGTTCGAGGACCTCGGCCATCAGGTGGAACAGAAGATCGCGGAAAACCGGACCAATGTCGAGCGCCGCGGCGTGGACATGCAGCAGGCGCAGGCCGATCTCGACAAGGCCCTCCTGGAATTGAAGAAGGGCGATACCCTCGCCCCCATTCTCCAGAAACAGGCGCAAGCCCGGGCCGAGGGCGCCCGCGCGCACCTCGAAAGCCTAAAGAAATCGCAGGGCTTCCGGGAGAAGTCGGAAGTGGCGGCTCTGCGCATTCTGGAATTGCAGCGCGACCGCCAGAAGATCAACATGGAGCGCGCCCAGGACAACATCTCCAAGCTGGAGTTGCACGCTCCCATCGCCGGGAGCGTAGTCCACGAGATGACGGTGCACGCCGGCAGCATGGGCAGGGCGCAGGTGGGCGATCAGATGTACCGCAGTTACCCGTTGTTGAGCATTTTCGAGCCCTCGGTGATGCAGGTGCGTTGCAGCGTGAACGAACCCGATATCGTCGCGCTGCTTTCCCAGGGGCGGGCGGCGGTGCGGCTGGACGCCTACCCTGACATCGGGTTCCCGGCGCGTTTCGTGACCGTGAGCCCGGTGGCCTCCTCCGGGCTGGGGACGCCGGTGAAGACGTTCACGGCGGTCTTCGAGCTGGATCGGCCCGACTCGCACGTGATGCCCGACATGTCGGCGTCGGTGGCGGTGGAACTGCCCGCGGGAAGGTCGAAATGAGCGCCGGGTGGCAGCGGGTGCGGAAGTGGGCGGCGCGCCTGATCGTCCTCGCCGTTCTGGGCGGCGGCGGGTTCGGCGTCTACCGCCTGAAGCGCGTCCAGGCGCGCGCGACTTACCCCACGGCAACCGTGCGGAAAGGCGATTTCCTGGTGCTGCTTCGCTGCCGCGGCGTGTTGGCGGCGCGGCGCTCGGTGGGCATCTACACGCCCATGGTTCCGAACCTGCGCATTGCGTGGATGGCCCCGGCCGGAGAGAACGTGAAAGCCGGCGATCCCATCCTGCGCTTCGATTCCAGCACCGCCCGGCAGCAGCTCATGCAGAAGGAAGCCCAGTTGAGGCAGGCGCAGGCCACCCTCGACCAGGCGGTCGCCCAAGCCAAAGTGACCGCCCAGCAGGACGAGACGCAGCTTGCGGACGCTAAGTTCGGCGTGGAGCTGGCGGCCACCAACGCCAAGCAGCAGGAGGTCCTGAGCAAGATCGCCGGAGCGCAGGCGCAGATCGACCTGGGGGTGGCCCAGCAGAAACTGAAGCTCCAGGAGGCCACCGTCGCCCTGCACAGGGCTTCGGAGAAATCGCGCATCGCTTCGCTCACCCGGCAGCGCGAGCAGATCCAGACCGATGTGGACCTGACCGGGTCCCGCATCGCCCAGATGGAGCTGAAGGCGCCGATCGGCGGTCTGCTGATCTTCCGGATGAATTACTCCGGCATCATCATGTCGACGGCCGAAGCCTCGCCCTACAAAGTGGGGGACAACGTCTCCTCCAACATGATCCTGGGCCAGATTCCCGACCTGAACACGCTGGAGATGAGCGTCCGGCTGGAGGAGGCCGACCGCGGGCGCGTATCTCTCAACCAGGAAGTGCTGGTGCGCCTGGACGGCATTGCGGAGCTGACCATCCCGGCGAAGATCAGCGACGTGACCCGTCTGGCGGAGCTGGCCTTGGAGTACCCGTATACCCGCAGCTTCCGGGCGTACGCCGCCATTCCGCATCCGGACCCGCGCCTGCGCCCCGATATGAACGGCGGCCTGGATGTTGTCGTGAACCGGATTCCGAATGCGTTGAGCATTCCTTCGAAAGCGTTGTTCACGCGCGCGGGCAAGCCGGTGGTGTACGTTTCCGAGGGGGGCGTCTACCGCGCGGCGGAAGTGGAGGTGCTGGCCCGCAACCCCGATGAAGTAGCCATTTCGGGCGTGCCGGCCGGGAGCGCGATCGCCATGGTGGACGTGGCCAAAGCGGAGCAGAAAAAGAAATGAAGATACGCACACTGCTCGTAGCGATTCTGGCGCTGGCGGCGGCCGGCGGGGCGGGGTGGGGCGGTTTTCGCATCTTCGAAAGCTCCAAGCCCGCGGCGGGCCCGGAGACGCCGGTGACGAGGGTGCGGCGCGGTCCCGTGGCGATCACGGTGAGCGCGCGCGGCACGCTCCAGGGCGGCAACCCCGAAACGATGACCGCCCCCCAGGTGGCCCAGGAATCGCTGGTGGTGACGGAACTGAAAAAATCGGGCGACCTGGCGCAGGAAGGCGAAGTGGTGGCGCGGTTCGACACCACGCAGCAGGAGTTCAACCTGCGCGAGGCCGAGGCGGACCTGGCCGAGGCCCAGCAGCGCGTCATCCAAGCCGAGGCGGACAACCAGGCGACGGACGAAGAGACACGCTACGCCGTGACGTCCGCCGCGAACCTGGTGACCATCGCCGAGCTGGAATGCGGGCGCAACAAGGTGGAATCGGAAAACAAAGCGCGCATGAACGATATCTCGCTGGAGCAGGCCCGCGCGCGCCTCAAGCAGGCCGCGCAGGACCTGGCCAGCCGCAAGACCACGAGCGCCGCCTCGATGAACATCCAGAGGGCGGGCGAGGCCCGGGCGCGCATGATGGCGGAAATGGCGCGCAAGAACATCGAGAGCATGACGCTCCAGGCCAAGACCGCCGGCTACGTCAACATCCAGTCGAACACCTTCGGGATGATGCGCCTGATGATGGGGATGACGCTCCCGTCGATCCAGATCGGCGATTCCGTCCGCCCCGGCATGGCGGTGGCGCAGATCTTCGACCTGAAGAGCTGGGAGGTCAGCGCGCAGGTCAGCGAGCTGGACCGCGGCCACCTGGCGCAAGGGCAGCCGGTGGGGATCACGGTGATGGCGCTCGGCGGCAAGTCGTTTTCCGGCCATGTGACCTTGATTGGCAGCAGCAGCGGGTCGAGCATCAATCCCAGCTTCGACTGCCGCATGGCGCTCGACCAGGCCAGCCCGGACCTGCGCCCGGGAATGTCTTCGGAAGTCGTGATCACGGCGCAGAAGCTGGACAACGTGCTGTGGACGCCTTCGCAGGCGCTGTTCGAGCGGGACGGCCGCCCGTTCGTCTACCTCAGGACGGCCGCCGGGTTCACCCCGCGCGACGTGACGCTGGTGAAGCGCAGCGAAAGCCAGGCGGTGATCACCGGCGTCAACGAAGGGGATCTGGTAGCGCTGTCCAACCCCACCGAACAGAACAAGTCCGCCGCTCCGGAGAAGAGCGCGATGAAGGCGCTGTCCAAATGATCATCGTCACCGATTTTCGCCAGGCGTTCTCCAATTTGCGCGCGCAGAAGACGCGGACCCTGCTCACGGCCCTCG
This sequence comes from Terriglobia bacterium, assembly GCA_020073115.1. Taxonomy (GTDB): domain Bacteria; phylum Acidobacteriota; class Terriglobia; order Bryobacterales; family Bryobacteraceae; genus BOG-224. The sequence continues at coordinate 11,908 of JAIQFU010000048.1, read as the reverse complement.
GCATCGTCTTTGGCGTAGGCTCGGTAATCGGCATGCTGGCCATCGGGGCGGGGGCGCGGGAGGAATCGCTGCGCTTCATCGAGCAACTCGGGGTGCGCAACGTGCTGATCGATTCGCGGCCCACGATGAGCACGGAGGAACTGCAGCAGCGGCGGAAATCATCGCTGGGGTTGAACGACCGCGACGTGCGCATCCTGAGAGCCAACATTGAGGCGCTGGACGCGGTTTCTCCGCGCAAGACCCTGCACCCCTCGACCGTGCTGCCGAAGCCGGCGGGCGCCCTGCCGGAGTTGTACGGCGTGGCGCCGGGCTACCACCTGATCCACAGCCTGAAGCTGGCGGAGGGCGTGTTCTTCGACGACGCGGACAACGCCGCAAGCGCGCCCGTGTGCGTGCTGGGCGAAACCGCCAAGGTGGGCATCTTCGGCTACGGCCCGGCGCTGGGAAAGTTCGTCAAGATCAACGACAACTGGCTGGAGGTGGCAGGGGTGCTGCGCGAGCAGATCGTATCCGGGTCGCAGAACCTGGGCGCCTCCATGCAGGATTTGAACAACATCGTGTTCGTTCCGCTGAACACGTTTCAGTACCGGTTTTGGGACCGTTCGTATTCCCTGCGCGACGATCTGGACGGGGTGGAGCTGCGGCTGAAAGCGGAGGCGGACAGCATCGAGACGGCGAAGATCGTGACCGCGGTCTTGAACTCGACGCACCACGGCGTGCAGGATTTCAGCGTCACGATTCCGGCCGCGCTGCTGGCGCAGCAGAAGCACGCGCAGACGATTTTCACTTACGTGATGGTGGCGATTGCGGCGATCTCGCTGTTAGTGGGCGGCATTGGCATCATGAACATCGTGCTGGCGACGGTGATGGAGCGAACGAAGGAAATCGGCATCCGGCGCGGAGTGGGCGCAAAGCGGCGAGATATCGTCCGGCAGTTCCTGACGGAATCCGTGCTCATCTCGGTGAGCGGCGGCGCGCTGGGAATCGCATTCGGCTATTTCCTGGCCTGGCTGATCGCGCGCACCGCGGGGTGGAGCACCATTGTAACTACCGGTTCGGTAGTTATCGCGTTCGGGGTTTCGGTGGCCGTGGGCGTGATATTCGGCATTTATCCCGCGGTGAAGGCGTCCCATATCAACCCGATTGAGGCGCTGAGATACGAGTAAGTTGGTCCGCGCACCAGCATGTAAGTGATCCGGGAAAGATCCCATCCCAATTCGGGGACTGGCTTCGAAACCCCCGCAGTTTGGGGGTTTCGTTGCCTGTCCCCGAATTGCGGATACTCAGAAGAGGGGGCCCATCAGGCCTGCCAGGAGTGGACCGTCCAGCGGGGCCGCGCGGCTGGTCCGCCAGTCGAAGCACCTCCAGGTCGCGGCGCTCTCCTCCACGCAATAGAAAAGCAGAATGGTCCGAATGTCGAAGCGCTCGAGCATCTTCTGGTTGTAAGTTCGGACCTCGCCTTCGAGGACGTAGGGAACGAGGAACTTCTCGGTCGAAACCAGCCCCGGAGCCGCCTCGAAAGCGATCTGCATTTGACGGCCCTGAGAGCTGATCTGGAACAGGTTGACTCCGGGGTCCCGAAACGTCTCCGGGAAATACGCGGGAGGCGAAAGTTCGAGCAGGGATTCCGTAAGCCTGCCATTCACGGCGCCAACGAACTCGACGCAGATGCGGTGCAGTTCGCAGGCGCCCCGGCGGCGGACCGTGGCGACCCGATCGGCGTTCAGAAAGAGTTGCTCGGACTTCCGCGCCGCCTCGATCTGCCGGGCAAGTCTAGCGATCTCGTCGTCCTGCGCCATGGTCAGTGGGAGAACCATTGTATAGCGCCGCGGGCCTCCGCGTGGAGCGGGCCGGGCGCGTATAGGATAGAACCATGGTGACCATGCAGCCGATCGGGTATGTGAGGAGCCCTTTCGCCGATACTCAGGCGGTTCCGAAGGGGCTGGGCGCGAAGCACGAAGCGGAAGGGGTCCTCGAAATAGGGGCGGAGTTCGAGCCCGGCCTCCAGGATATCGAGGGCTTCTCGCATTTGTTCGTCATCTGGGCCTTCGACCGCTCGGAAGGATGCGACCTGGTGGGAGCGCCGCCTACCGACAATCGGCCGCACGGCGTCTTCGCGACCCGCTCTCCCCGGCGTCCGAATCCGATCGGGCTGACGGTGGTCGAGTTGCTGCGCCGGGAGGGGCCGCGCCTCCACGTGCGTGGGATCGATATGCTGGATGGGACCCCGATCCTCGACATCAAGCCCTACCTCTCCAGCGTTCCTCCGGAACGGTTGCGGCGCGGGTGGCTGGCGGAGGCCGAAGCGCGCAAGGGTCAGAGCGGCAGTTAGCGGGCTGCAAAGCGGGGACTGGCTCGAATTTCGCCGCCTTTGCGAAACTTCGTGCCTGTACCCGGTTTGCCCTTGCACGGATCGTACTGCGTGCTGCAAAGCGGGGCTGCAAAGCGGGGACTGGCTCGAATTTCGCCGCCTTTGCGAAACTTCGTGCCTGTACCCGGTTTGCCCTGTCACGGATCGTACTGCGTGGTACTTGCGCCGCAGACCCATAGCGAAGTCCCTGACCTCAAACCGACAAGACCGTTCACCGCCGAGGCGCCGAGACGCAGAGAAGAGCCGGGTTCCGTGCTCTTGCGCTCTCGGCTCCCTTTCGAGCGCGGAGCGGGCAGAGGTCGCAGAGCCAAGCATCCTTCCAACTCGGCGTCTCTGCGCCTCGGCGGTTAATCCAAAAACGTGTCACTTCTCTTCCGATCTTGGGCCGATCAGACGGCTAGTTCCGGCCTGCGCTCGCGAGTGGACCGCCGCAGCCGTTCGCTCCCGTTCGACACCGAGCTCGATGTCGAGAGCTCGATGTCCTCGATGTCGATGTCGATTGACAACCCAAACGAGCTTCGCTATCATGCCCCTCTCTTAAACCAACGGAGGTGGCGGATCGTGATACGAGGACGAACTTGCGCGGGAACGTGGACAACCGCGGTCTTATTCATGTTGTTGGTCCTGGGAGGGGCGCCGCCCTCTGCGCGGGCGCAAGGCGTCCCGGGAACTCAGGGCGCCCCGCGGCCGCAGGGCCAAAACCCCAACGGCATGCATGTATTCATCTGGGCGGGTCTCAAATCCCATGGCGCGGGCCAACACGATTACCCGCAGTTTCTGGCCGACTGGAGCAAACTCCTGACGGAACGCGGGGCCGTGGCCGACGGCGCGTTGCACGGCCCCACCGGCGCCGACCTGGAACATACGGACGTGATCGTCATCTATAAAGGCGATGCGGGATACCTGAGCGACAGCGAGAAGGCGGCGCTCGATGCGTTCGTCAGACGCGGAGGCGGCCTGGTGAGCCTTCACGACTCGGGGTGCGGTCCGGATCCCGCCTATATCGCGAGCATCCTGGGCGGCGGAAAGAAACATGGCGAGGTGAACTACACCCTCGACGCGCCGATCCATTACACGGTGGCGGATAGGTCCGACCCCATCATGAAGGACATGTCCGATATCACGATTGACGACGAGGCCTTCTTCAAGATGACGTGGGCCAAAGACCCCGGAATCCACGTACTCGCAAACGTCGAAATCCCGGGGACGCCCAGCGCCGGCGATCACAAAGGAGAGATCGTGCCGCAGATCTGGACTTACGAACACGCTGTCGCCGGCGGCCAGCCCGCGCGGGCCTTCGTGTGGATGCAGGGCCACACGTATGCCAATTTCAGCAATTACCAGATCCAGAGGACTCTGCTGCGGGGCATTGCGTGGGCGGGGAAGAAGCCCGTAGAGCAACTGGTCAACTACGTGGCTTCTCCCCGTCCCGCTGCCAGGAGGATGCCTTCGGCGGGTCCCCCACAATAGGCGGCCAGCCGTTTGCATCTTCTCGTCAGACCTTTCGCGGCCTCGCTGGCCGCGAACACAAACCGCGGAGACCAGGCCCGCGGGCTGGGGTCGCCGTACCCCTCCAGCCGCGCGTACTCTGTTTTAGGGAATCGGGCTTACCTTGGTCGCCTCGCCGGTCATGACCGTCCCCGGGCTATCCGCCGTCACCAGGTAAATCTTGTCCCTGTTCGCGCCTGCGAAATAGAAGCGGAACTCGGAGAATCCCGTGTTGTAGCTGCTAGAACTTACGCCGCCAGCACCGGCCTGCATGCCGTTCCCGAGAGTAATACTCCCGCCGGTGCAGTCCGTGTCAATTTGATAGGTTCCACTCACTATCATATTGATGCCCACGACACTATTGTCGACGCTGACGGTTTCTTTCGCCGTCACGTTGCCCACGATGGACGGGCCCGGACTCCGGCTGGCCCCGGTGCTGACCGTAAAGACTCCGGCCACGCCCCAAACTGACGTCTCGTAAATGAAAGACGGGGTTGAGGCAAAACCCGCCAGCTTGAAGCTCCAGACGCCAGTAAGGGCGCTGAGCGGGCCGGTACCGAAGGCTTGGCCGGGCGTCAGCGCCAAAGAACCGCATTGGGTCGGAACGTTCTGCGTATACGCCGGCGTTGCGAACAGCAACACGAACACCGTGCAGATTGCAGCAAGCATCATATATCGTCGCATTCAGTTACTCCTGAAAAGGTCGTAACCGCGTACGCTAGTTAATTGGGCGTAGGTGGTATGCGATCAGCAGAACTTATATATGTCTGGATCCTGAAGGCAATCAGGAGTTCGCCGGTCCCGAGACAAACGCTCGAATGGGCCGCCTGACAATACTAGGCAATTTGGAGGAGCGCCAGGTTGTGTCGACGCCCAGCGCCGGCGGCCGCGGCTGGGTGCGGGCGGGGAACGTCCCACCCGCATCCAAGGGTGCGTTCCGTCTTACGGAAGGGGATGTTTTAAAGTCGCTTCGCCGGTCAGCGTCGTCCCGCGATTGTCCGCCGAAACCAGATACATCTTGGTCCTGTCCGCGCCTGCGAAATCGAAGCGGAAGTCGGAGAATCCCGTGTTCGTAAGTATGCCGTCGATGTGAAGCGACAGACCAACCTGGTTGCCGTTCCCCAGCATGATGTATCCGCCGGTGCAGTCCAGGTCAACTTGGTAACTCCCACTGACTATCTCATTGACGGTCACCGCCGCCCCGTTGGCGCTAATGGTCAGTTTGGTCAACACTTGGCCAACGATGGTAGTGCCGCCTCTCGCCGCCCCGGTGCTTACTTGGAAGCTACCGGTGACGCCGACGGGCGCATTGAGGATGCTGGTGAGCCCGATTGGAAAGGGAGCCGTTTCACCATGTAGTACGAACCCCCACACGGAGCCCGCCGGAAGGGCGCCGAGGGGTCCGGTTCCGATGACTTGGCCGAGGACCGGCTGCGTAGTCCCGCATTGGTTTGGAAAGGTCTGCGTATACGCCGGAGTGGCGAAGAGCAGCACAAATAGCGCACAAACAGCAGCAAGCATCGTATATCGTCGCATTGAGTGGTTACTCCTGACAAAGGATGTGACCCCGCACACTAATCACTTTGGCGTAGGTGGTGCGCGATCCAGTCGATTTTATGTGTATCTGGATCCTGAAAACAATCGGGAGTTCGCCGGTCCGAACCTATCAACGATCCTATCGGTTCGCCAATCTGGCCGTCGGTGTTTCAGGCAATAAGGGCGCGGGCGGATCAAGACAGTAAGAGCGCAGATGACGCGGGCGTAGTTGTTGAGCGCGAGGGCGGGGAAGAAGCCGGCAGATGAACTGGTCAACTCCGTAACTCCTCCCCGTCCCGCTGCCAGGAGGATGCCTACGACAGGTCCCCGCTAATCGGCGGCCCGCCGCTTGCATCTTCTCGCCAGACCTTTCGCAGCCTGTCAGCCGCGAAGATAACCTGTAGCTGCGGGGCCAGAGGAAACCCTGGGAAAGCGCTGGATTTCCTTTCGTTGCGGAAGCGAGATGCGTCGGCTGGATGCGGCCCCGCACGCATCCAGCCGCGCGTGTTCTGTTCTAAGGAGCCGGATTGACGCGGATCGCCTCGCCGGTCAGCGTCGCGCCGCGGTTGTCCGAAGAGACCATCAGCAGTTTGTTCCTGTCAAGGCCTGCGAAGTAGAACTGGAAGTCCGAGAATCCTTCGGCAAGTCCGGGGAACGGGCTGACGTTCCGGCCCTCTCCAAGCATGAGGTTTCCTTTGATGCAGTTCGTGGAAATGTCATACTCGCCGGCGACCAGGTCGTTGATTTTTACGGCCGAGCCGCCCACGCTAAAGGTTTCGTCGATCAGCAGCTTGCCAACGGTGGCGTTGTTACTTCTTGACGGCCCGGTGCTTACCATAAAGACACCGGCGACGCCGATGGGGATGTCAGTTGAGGTTTCGCCATGCAACACGAAGGCCCAGGTGGAGCCCGCCGGAAGGGCGCCAAGAGGCCCGGTCCCGGGCATCTGGCCGGCGAGCGGGACCAAAGCCCCGCATTGGGATGGGAACGGTCCTTGCGAATACGCTGGAGTGGCTAAGAGCAACACAAACAGCGCACAAATAGCAGCAAGCGTCGTATATCTTCGCATTCAGTTACTCCTGACAAAGGATGTGACCGCACACGCTAGTTACTTTGGCGTAGGTGGTGCGCGATCCAGTCGATTTTATGTGTATCTGGATCCTGAAAACAATCGGGAGTTCGCCCGTCCAACTCCGGATAGTTCGTATCGACTTACTTACCGAGGCCCGGGGTAACCGCTCCCTGACGATCGCGGCTCGGAGCCATTGGCCAGCGTTCCGAGCCGCGACCGTCGGGGAGCGGTTTGGTCAAGCTGCTTCGTAAACTTGACGCCAGAGTGTCCAACCGCGCGCGTTCGCGGGCTCGAAACGCGGACGCGCTGACCAGCTACACGTTATCCAGACAGTTAGGGCGGACACGACACAGGGGAGTTGTTGAGCGCGAGGGCGGGGAAGAAGCCGGCAGATGAACTGGTCAACTCCGTAACTCCTCCCCGTCCCGCTGCCAGGAGGATGCCGACGGCAGGTCCCCGTCGCTCGGCGGCCCGCCGCTTGCATCTTCTCGCCAGACCTTTCGCAGCCTGGCAGCCGCGAAAACAACCTGAAACTGCGGGGCCAGAGGAAAACCTGGGGAAAGCGCCGCATTTCCGTTCGCTGCGGAAACGAGACGCGCGGGCTGGATGCGGCCCCCGCGCGCATCCAGCCATGCGTGTTCGGTTCTAAGGAGCCGGATTGACGCGGATCGCCTCCCCGGTCATCGTCGTGCCCCGGTTGTCCGAAGAGACCAGAAGCAGCTTGTTCCTGTCCAGGCCTGCGAAGTAGAACTGGAAGTCCGAGAATCCTTCGGCCATACCGGGGAAGCCGACGTTCCGGCCCTCTCCGAGCATGATGCTTCCTTTGATGCAGTTCGTGGAAATGTCATACTCGCCGGCGACCAGGTCGTTGACTTTTACGGCGGAGCCGTCCACGCTGAAGGTCTCATCGATCAGCACCTTGCCAACGATGATCGCGTTGTTACCTCTTGACGGCCCGGAGCTTACCATAAACACACCGGCGACGCCGATGGGGATGTCAGTTGCGGTTTCGCCATGCAACACGAAGGCCCAGGTGGAGCCCGCCGGAAGGGCGCCAAGAGGACCGGTTCCGGGCATCTGGCCGGCGAGCGGGGTCAAAGCCCCGCATTGGGATGGGAAGGGCCCCTGCGAATACGCTGGAGTGGCTAAGAGCAACACAAACAGCGCACAAACAGCGGCAATTGTCGTATATCGTCGCATTCAGTTACTCCTGACAAAGGATGTGACCGCGCACGCTAGTTACTTCGGCGTAGGTGGTGTGCGATCCAGTCGAGTCTACTGACATCTGGATCCAAAACACAATCAGGGGTTCGCCGGTCTTTGATATAGAGAGAAGCATGCGAGGAACGCCAGTGGGCCGGCGCCAACCGACCTTCGCAGTCCGGCGCGGAGTAACATCAGCGGGTAAGATACAGCCTGAGGAGTGACCCGGAGCGGCGGTGGGCGCCGCGCTTTTCAACAGCAGAACCCTGCCGAACACGGCTGCGGCTTGCCGGTTTCGCGCGCGGAGGGCTTCCGGCGGCGGGCCGGAGCTTCGCTGGTGTCCTGCGGCGCAAGTACGATGCCGTACGATCGGCGAAAGGGCAGGCCGGGGACAGGCCCGAAGTTTCGCAAAGACGCCGAAATTCGAGCCAGTCCCCGGTTTGCAGGTATCTTCTTTATTGCTTGGTCGCGTCGCCGCTCAGCATCGTCCCCATATTGTCGGCGCTCACCAGATACAGCTTCTTCAGTCCGTCCCCGAAGGAAAACCGGAAATCCGCGAAGCCGAACGGAAAACCGGCCCCGAGGGAGAGGGTCCCGCCGGAGCGGTCCGGGTCGACCACAAAGGTCCCGTAGACCAGAATTGACTGGACGGCGCCGTTCATACTTAGCGGCCGTAAAAACGCTGGCCGCCGCCAGAAAGGCGCCGGGGAAGCCGGACTGCTGGTAGCTGGGCAGCCGGAAGCCCGACAGCTTGAAGCCGAAGGAGCCTTGCAGGGCCTCGATCGGGTTGTTAGGGTTGGCCGGGTTTGATCCCATGCATCGCGCGGGACGACTGTGTATACGCCGGAGTGGCGGTCAGCAGCACAAGCAGCGCACAAACCGCGACAGATGTGACGACCCTCCGCATTCGGTTACTCCCGAGAAAGAATGCGACTGCATAAAGACCAGCCGCAAACCGAGTGTGCAAGCTCCACGGGTGTAGGTGTAAGTAAGTCTTGAAACAATCTGGACTTAGCCCGTCGCCGATGAGACGTCCGGCGGGCGTTACCACTTACCCGCTAGCGGTAGGAGACAAGGCGCCGGTGTAATAGCGGAACGCAAGACAAAAGCGAGCGGAGCGTAAGCGCCCGGCCTGAACAGGACGGGAAAACCATGGCAGCGGATTACTCCGTAGCGGCGGGGCCGAACGGTTGACCGTTTTTCGGGGCGCGCCGGAGGCTTGACACTCCGAAATCGCCCATCTACCCTTTGGAAGGGCGACTCCGAAGCGCGCGTCCCAGACCCGGCCAGTTCCGGCGCAGGTCGAAGAAAGGCAGGTGACCCGATGGCTGAAACAAGGAGAGGCTTCCTGCACGCGGCGGCGGCCGCCGCCGGCGCGGCCGCGGCTGTGGCCGCCGGCGAGGGGCAGACGCCGGCGGGAATCCAGGTTCCGAAGGTGAAGTTCGGGAAGGCGGAGATCAGCCGGATCGTGGTGGGCGCCAACCAGTTCTACGGCTACTCCCATTTCAACCGCACCTACGACACGGTAATGAAGGACTGGTACACGCCGGAGAGGGTCTGCGAGGTGCTGCGTCACGCGGCGGAGTTCGGGATCAACGCGTTCCAGGCCCTGGCGATGCCCCGCTGCTACTCCGATTGCGAGCGCTTCGAGGCCGCCGGCGGCAGAATGCAATACGTCGTGCAGGCTGCCACCGACCCCGTGGAGATCGTGAAGGCGCTGAAGCCGCTGGCCATCTACCACGCGGGCGAGGTGACCGACCGCCTGTTCCAGACCGGCCGGTCGGATGAAGTCCGGGAGTACTGCAAACGGGTGCGGCAGACCGGCGCGATGGTCGGGGTCGGCAGCCATAATCCCGAGTTCCTCGCCGCGGTGGAGGAACAGGGTTGGGACGTGGATTTCTATGCGGGATGCGTCTACAACCGCACGCGCACGGCCGATGAGTGGAGCAGCGTGCTGGGAAAAGAGACGGCTGAAGGAATGTCGGACACCTATCTGCGGAGCGACCCGCCCCGCATGTACGCCGTGTTGAAGCGGACCTCCAAGCCGTGCTTCGCCTTCAAGGTGCTGGCGGCCGGCCGGGTCACCAACGTGCAGCAGGCGTTTCGCACGGCATTCAACAGCATCAAGCCCACGGACTGCCTGTTCGTGGGGATGTTCCCGCGCATCAAGGACGAAGTCAAAGAGAACGCCGGGATCGTGGCGGGGATTTTGAAATCATCATAGCAGGCGCAAGAAAAACTCCGGCAGCCTGCTATAGCTCCAGCTTCTTGGCCCAAACCATCTCGTCGAGGAAGAACGGCTGCGAGAATTGCAGGCGGCCGACTTTGGCGTCGAACTCGACCCGCTTGTCCCCCGCGGTAATTTCGCTTGACCGCGGGAACAGGTAAACGACCACCGGACCATCCTCGCGCCGCAATACTTCCACGCTGGACGGTTTGAGGTCTTTCTTGCCGTCGCGCTTGAGCGTGGCCTGCTTCTTGAGTTGGCCGGCGAGGCTCTGGGAACTGCCGCTGACCATCCGGTCGGGAACGCCGTACACCGCGATGGCATAGTGGCTCTCGTCCACGGTCGGCGCGTTGACGTCGTGCGCTTTCAACTCCGCCTCGCGGATGGGAAGCGCGCTTTCCCAGCGCAGCTTCAGCTCCGGCGCCTGGTTATAGTTGCCGTTATTCCCGCCGGTCTGTCCCCCGGCCGGAGGGCCGCCTCCGGGATAGCCGCCGCCCGGGTTGCCGCCGCCGGGATACCCCCCGCCGGGGTAGCCGCCGCCGGGGTAGCCGCCCCCGGGATAGCCGCCCCCGGGATACCGCCGGCCGCCGCCGATGCCCGGAATCCCCAATCCAATGCCGCCCAGCCCAATCCCGCCGCCGCGGCCCGTGCCGCCTCCACGGCGCTGGCCGGCGGCATTCGAGCGATCTACCGACGGCTTCACGGTTTTCGCCCACGGCGAATCCGTGAGTCCACTTGGGTGACATGAACGGTTCGATTCCCCCTTAATGGGTTAAACGTGGCGCGGAGGGGGAAAGTTACTGGCTCGTTCGCCCGGCCGCTACAGAAGCCGGGGCAGCAACTCCCCCGCCGGGCCCTGAAGCGCGCGGTCCACCATGCCGGAGAACGCGGTAGGCTCGGTGTTGATTTCGATCACCTTCGCGCCGGAGCGTTTGGCGTACGGCACGAGCCCGGCGGCAGGGAAGACCACGGCCGATGTGCCGATCACCAGGAACACGCGCGCGGATTCCGCGGCATGCTCGGCTTCCTTCATCATGCCTTCCGGCAGGGGTTCGCCGAACCAGACCACGCCGGGGCGCGCCAGCCCGCCGCAGGCGCAGTGCGGAGGGATTCTCGGCAGCGGCGCGCGGCGGTCCGGCCAGTTCGCACCGCAGGCGGTGCAGCGCATCCGCCAGACGTCGCCGTGCAGTTTCAGGATCTTACCGCTGCCCGCCAGGTCGTGCAGCCCGTCCACGTTCTGGGTGATGAGGGTAAACCGCGGCTTGGCGATCTCCAGCTTCACCAGCGCGCGGTG
>JAIQFU010000048.1:0-708 GCA_020073115.1 Terriglobia bacterium | reverse complement strand
TCCCGCCGCCAGTTGTACCATTCCCAGACCAGGCGCGGGTCGCGGGCGAAGGCCTCGGGGGTGGCGAGATCCTCGGGTTTGAAGTCCTTCCACAAACCGCCGGCGCCGCGAAAGGTCGGGATGCCGCTCTCGGCGGAGATCCCGGCCCCGGTCAGAACGGCGACGGAATCGGCCTCCGCCAGCCACTCACGGGCTTCGTCAATGCCGGCAACCATCTACCTTCCCAGAAACTTTTCCAGCTTTTCGATCTGCCTCTCGGCTTTGTCCATGAAGCTCTTCGAGGAGGCCAGGTCGTTGGCATTGAGGGCGTCTTTGGCGCCCCCCAGGTAGCTGTCCATCAGCCCCGCGGCTTCCTGCATGTCGCCTCTCAGGCCCAGCCCGCCGGCCGCCTGAGAGCGCTGCAAGCTCTGGAGGCTCGTATGAATTACGGAGGCGCGTGTGGACAGCTTCACGGCTTCCTCCCGCGCGGCCTGCAGTTCGGCCCGGCTGGGACCGGTCTCGACGGGCCTGGACGGCGGAGCGGCGGCCTGCGCGGGCGGCTGTTGGACCGGCGCGGCCTGCTGGAGTGGAGGCTGCTGCGCCTGAACCGGAGGAGCGGCCGCCTGCGTTTGGGCTGCAGGGCGGCCCTTCGGCGCCGCTGATTTTACCGGCGCCGCAGACTGCTGCGGCTGCTGCACGACCGGTTCCGGGTTGGGCGCCGGCGTGGAT
>JAIQFU010000571.1 GCA_020073115.1 Terriglobia bacterium | reverse complement strand
GGTTGTCCCGCTACCGCCGGAAGATCTTGCCCGGGTTGAGGATGTCGTCGGGGTCGAGCGCCGTCTTGATCGCGCCGCGCCCCGGCGTACCAGGCAAGCAGCCTGTGGGAGACCTGGCTCACTCGATCGTGCGGACCCATTCCGCGATCACGGCGAAGCCTTCCGGCTGCACGTCCCACGCCTCGAATTCCGGGTTGAGCGGCTCCAGCCGGATGCGCTCGTGACGCCACTCGTCCTCGCCGCCGTGGACCTTCACGCTGGTGTATTTCTTGACCGTGCAGCCCGCGGTGTCGTCTAGAACGCCGCGGCGCTGGATGAGCAGGATCTTGTTCCGGCGCGACCCGGCGGGATGAAGGCGGAACACGTTGAGGCTGCCGTCGGGGATGCGCGGCTCCATGGAGCGGCCCACGACGTGGACCACGATCAGCGCGGGATCGAGGCGCATGCCTTCGGGGGCGGGGACCCAATCTTCCTGTTCGGGCCGCATCTCCTCGCCGACCAAACCCGCGGCGGCGCGCATGCTGTAGAGCGGCAGGTGCGTCACAAACGGCCGGATTTCCAGCGGCTCCACGTGGCGGCTGTAGAGTTGGTCCAGGACGCGGGTGAAAGCGTCCACCGCGACGTTCCGCCGCGGGCCGATACGCAATGAATTGGAGAGGCGGTCTTCGAGAATCGCGAGCCAGGATTCCGCGCCGTTTTCGGCGATGGCGTCGCGGAAGAATCCCTCCAACCCTTCCAGGACCTCGGCATCCTCCGGATCGGCGATGTCGCTGCAATCCGGGCGGAAGCGGACCCAGGCCCGGCCAGCGGCGCAGTCCATGAGGAAGACCCCGATGTTTTGCGGCGGGCGGCCGGGAAGGCAGGCCTCGACCACCGCATACATCCCTTCCCGGCGCATAGAGACCACAGCGGCCACGATCCTATCCTATCTTCTTATCGGCAGGGAGGGAAGGAGTTGGCAGAAAGGAGACGGGAGAAAGGAGCCGGGAGCCGGGGCCCGCTTGCTCTTCTCCCGACTCCTGTCTCCTCCCTACTGTCCCCCGCGCGGGGTGGCGCTGGCGGGGAGGGGATAGTAGCCGTCGCGGTAGTAGACCTTGGCGTTCGGGAGGTCGGGGATCTCTACTTTGATCCGGCGGAAAAGCTTCGACCGGGTGTCGGCGTCGATGTCCGGCCTGTAGCGCAGGACGTACTGCGTGGTCACGTCGCCCTGAATGCTCTGCACGGCCTTCACAATGCCCCGCAGGCGCTCCGAGGCGTAGCCGCCGCTGCCCGGTTCGTAGACGTAGTTGCCGGCATCCCTGGGGGTGGAAATGTAGCCGGAAACGTCCCGGTAGAGGGTATTCATGGGGTACTCGACCCGCCCCCCGGTTTCGCTCGCGAGCCGCTCCAGGCTGCTCTGCTCGGCGGCGGTGAAGCCGTAGGAGACGGTGCTCACGCCGTAGATGGTCACCATCTGGCGCTTGGCGATTTCCAGCACTTCATCGAAACTGTGATGGCTGGTATTGTCGTGCCCGTCGCCGATGATCACGATCACCCGGCGGGGCTCGTACGGCTCGCCCTGCACGATCTCGCGCCGCGTACAGGCCATGTAGATGGCGTCGTAGAAGGCCGACCCGCCGCCGGGCTTCAGGCGGTCGATCGTCTGCCCCATGGTTTCGCCGTCGCTGGTGGTGTTGATCAGCAACTGGGCTTCGTTGCCGTAGCCGACAAGGTAGCCGGCGTAGCGCTTGTCGCCGGGCAGCAGGCCCCAGATCAGCTCCTGGATGGCTTCCTTGTAGTTTTTCCAATGGATTACGCTGGCGCTGCTCAAATCTACCAGGAAACCTACCACGATCGGCTGTTTCTCGTTGTGGTTGAAGAACTCGATGCGCTGCGGACGGCCCTCGTCGAGAACGCGGAAATCGCTCTGCACGAGGTTGGAGACAAAGCGCCCCTTATCGTCGGTGACCGTGACCGGGACGATGACCTCGGAGACCCCGCCCACGAAAGTCGGTGGGGGCTGTTCCGTCTGTTGGCCGGCCGGCTTGGCCTGCCCGGCGGGCTTGGCCGGCTGCGGTGGAGCCTGCTGGGGCGCCTCCGCCAGGGCGAACAGGCCGCACACGAGAGCGGCCGCAGTTGCGTAGATATACCGTTTCACAGCTTTGCCTTCTAGTTTAACGCGGGCGGAAAGGGGGAAGGGTACAGGGAGACGGCAACTGGCGGCGTTCCGCCCGCAGCGTCAGCCCTCCCGCCTTCGCCGGCCGATCGCTCATAGCTGGTCGCTGACGGCTCTCATTCCTTCACCGCCGCTACGTCCACGGCGAAACCGGAGTCCAGGGAAGGCAGTCCTTCGAAGAGAAGCACAAACCCGGCGGGGGTGTGGGAGGCGTCGAAATACGCCGCCCGGAGCGCGCGGACCTGGACGGCGAGGGCCGGCGCCAAGGGGTAATAGCGTGCGTAGGCGGTTTCGCGCTCCGAGGTCCCGGCCTGCTGGAGCGAGGTGCGGATGCGTTCGAAAGCGAGACGCGCATCTTTCTCCTGGTACCCGAAAGAAACCTGCGTGCCGGTCAGGACGAGGCGCGGGGCGCCCACCAGGGCGATCTGGGATTCGCCGGGCTCGGCCGGAAGGTCCCGGGCATTCAAGAGGCGCAATTTCACGCCGGGGTCGCGCTGGAGGCGCGCGACGGCCTCGCAAGCCGCCAGGGCTTGGACCGGCGCCCGCTGGGTTTGCACGTAGCCCAGGGCGGCGCGGGGATACTCCGCCTCGACCAGGGCGCGCGAAGCCGCCAGGTTCTCCAGCGAGCTGAAGTAGCAGGTCACCTGCAGCACATCGGAGGGCTGCGCTCCCGCGGCCCTCACCTCCTGGCGCAAGCCCGCCAGCGCCCTGGCGGTCAGGGGCGGCACGGGATCGAGCGGGTCGCCGGAGACGGCGGGGCGCGGCGAAAGGAAGGCCAGGCCGCCGGGGTTCACGTTTTTCCTGGCCGCGGCCACGGATTCCACGGCCACCTGCGCGCCGGTCAGAGCCAGGCCGCCGACGCGCACGAGACTCAGCGCGGGGAGCGGCTGGTGGCGATTGGTGAACGTTTCGCTCACCAGGTCGCGGACGCGGCGGAGGTCGCCCGTACCGGCCACGAAGGCGCGGATGTGGAGCACCGTTTCGCCTCGCGTCTGCCGGCCGAGCGCTTTCATGGCCTCCCGCACCTGCTGCGATAGCAGACCCTTGGCGGAAAGCGGGGTCGCATGGAAGGCGAGCCGGCGCGTTTCGCCCTCCGCCGCCGCGGGAAGCTCCCTGGGGAGTTGCAGCGTCTGGGTTTCTTCTTCTTTGTTCTTCTGAG
>JAIQFU010000047.1 GCA_020073115.1 Terriglobia bacterium | reverse complement strand
ATACGCGCCGCTCCCGAAGCCCGTGGCGGCCAAGGCGCTCCGGGCGTGCGAACTCATTCGCTGACGCCGTTCGCCACTGCGGCCGGTACGGCCCTCCGGCCGTGAGCGCGCAGCCAGCGATCCCGCGCCAGAACGGCGGTGCGCCGTACCTCCTGGGCATCGAAAGGCTGCGCCAGCACATCGTAACCACCCTCGTTCAACACCTCGGCCCAGAGGCGCTCGTCGGCGAGCCGTGAGGTCACGATCAGCGACGGGGGGTCGGGCCGCATGTGGATGGCGCGGAGAATGTCTCTCCATGAGCCGTCCGGAAGGTCCCGCTCGCAAATCACAACCTGGATCTCCGTGCGCGGGATTGCCGCCAGCGCCTGTCTCGAATCCGAAGCTGCAATCATCGCGGGCATGATCCCACCCAGGAGCCTTTGCAGGAGTGCGCAATCGGTCTCCGTGGAGCCGACGATAAGGGTAGCCATTCTTCTCTCCTCCGGTGCAGAGCCTATCAGGCCAAGGTCATCGTTTGATGACGAACGCATAAAGAATCGCGAATGATGCGGAATGGGAAGAAAAGCCGGCACGGCGTTCCTCTCCGCGGCGGAATACGCCGAGAAGGCGGGACAGAAGAGCCGCACGGTCAAGCCGGGAAGATTTGGAGTACTGGTCGTCGGCAAACAGGGGGGGCCTGTAACCTTACTGTTTTCCAATCATCATCGCCGATTCATAGAGATCGCCTAGAATCGCTCTATCTCCAGGTGTCTATATGAAAAAACGCGTTAGAGGGCTACTTATACCATTAGTCGTCTGCTTGCCTCTCACGGCGCAAGTCGACCGCGCATCGCTGAACGGAGTCGTTACCGATGCTTCCGGCGCACTGGTTCCGGGCGCCAAGGTGGAAGCCGTATCGTCCGGCGCCAGTTTGCGGCGCCAAACGACCACTGGCCCAAGCGGAACTTACGAAATTCCGGGGCTGGCGGTCGGAACGTACACGGTCACCTTTTCCAAGGACGGCTTCAAGTCCGTCGAGTTCCACTCCGTGGAATTTGCAGTCGGCCAACCGCGGACGATCGATGCGCGGCTGGAAGTCGGCTCGATCGCCGAGGCGGTCGAAGTGACCGCTCCTTTGGAGGCGGTCAACCGGACGTCGGCGGAAGTGGGCGGCCTCGTGGAAGCGGAACAGATCAAAGAGATCCCGGTAAGCGGACGGAATTGGGCCAGCCTGATGCTGCTGGCGCCGGGAGCGATCAACTACGGGGATGGCGCCCAGCGGTCGATCCGGTTCAATGGCCATTCCCTGGACGACAATAACTTCGCCTTCGACGGCATCGATACCAGCGGGATCCAGGAACAGACGCAAAAGGCCGATACGCGGCTGAATATCGCGCTGGACGCGATCGCCGAGTTTCGCGTCAGCACCGCCGTCTATACCGCCGAGAGCGGCGCCGCGGGCGGAGCGCAGATCGACGTCGTATCGAAGACCGGCAGCAACGGCTTTCACGGCAGCGGCTTCTACGCCGTGCGCAACGATGCCCTGGATTCCCGTTCGCCGTTCGACGGGTCGACGATTCCGCCGTTCACGTTGGACCAGTTCGGCGCGAGCCTGGGCGGCGCCATCGTCAAGAACAAGGTTTTCTTCTACGGCAACTATGAAGGCTTGCGCCAGAGCCTCGGCCAGACTTTCATTAATTATGTTCCGAACGCCGCATTCCGTGCCCAGGCAATCGCGAAATCGCCCGTGCTAAAACCCATTCTGGACGCCTATACGGTGGGCCAAATCCCAGTAGACAGCATGACCGACCAGGTCGCCAAAGTCGCCACCGACACCGTACGCGAAGATGCCGGCATGTTCCGTTTGGATTACCGGTTCACGGACAACACCACGGCCTTCGTACGCTACAACGTAGACAATGCGTACATTGATAGCCCGACCGACGCTCTGGGCGGCCATAATGTGGTCCCCCACATCCCCACAAATGTGGTTTTGCAGTTGCAGCATATCTTCTCGCCGGTAACGTTCGATGAGGTAAAGTTCGGGATCAATCGCGCGAATTACCATAACTGGGGTTATGGGACCTCGCCGGTGGCGGTCAACTTCGGATCGAATTTCGACGGGGTGAGCGATACCTCGCTCGACACCGAAGTCGGAACCTCGTTCTCTTATATCGACAATCTGACCCTGGTCCGGGGCCGCCACACCCTCAAGGCCGGCGTTGAGATCCGTCGGATCCGGTTGAACAACTCCGGCAACACCCTCACCACTTCTTCCCTCGGTTACGATACGCCGGCCGACTTCATTAATAACAGTGCGGCCTCAGCGACGTATCTCCAGGGCGAGGGCGTGGTCGGCAACCGCCGCACGTTCTACATGGGCTATTTTCAGGATGACTTCAAGGCAAGTCAAACCCTGACGCTGAACCTTGGCCTGCGCTACGAGTATTATTCGGTGATGCATGAGATCCTGAATCGGTCGGCGGTGGTCGATATCCTGGGATGCGCCGGATTCTGCCCGAAAGGCACGCCGTACTACAGCCCCAACACCAAGGATTTCGGGCCGCGCCTCGGCCTGGCTTGGGCGCCCGCCATGTTTTCCGGCAAGACCACCATCCGCACCGGTTTCGGGATCTACTTCGGCGGCAACCAGAACGACGATTTCAGCGACCCGGCGGAGAGCGCCGTGCCTCGCTACTCGCTCGCGCAGTCGGACTTCCCGGCCCTGTCCTACCCCTTGGTCGCGTTCCTGGATCCGAAAAACCAGCTCTTCAGCCCCAAGGCGATCGACCGTTACCGGAAGGATCTCTCCTACAATGATTGGGACTTGATGATCCAGCAGGAGCTGCCAAGGAATTTCCTTGCGCAAGTTGGCTACTTGGGAGCCCAAGGGCATCACCTGTTCAGCAAGTACACCGTCAACCTGATTAATCCGCTCACCGGCAAGCGGCCTTTGCCCAATTTCGGATCGTTCGGCCTCAAAGCGAACGACGGCAACAACAATTTCAACGCCTTGCAGGCCTCCCTGCAACGCCGGTTTACCCACGGTTTTCTGTTCCAGACGAACTACATGTGGTCGCATGGGATCGCCGACGCCTCCATCGGCTCCGGCGAGAGCCTCGGTTTCCAGAACATGGCCTGCCGCGCCTGCGACCGAAGCAGCACCAACATCGATGTGCGCCACACCATGACCATGAACGCCATCTATGAACTGCCATTCGGGCGCGGCAAGCAGTTTCTGAGCGGCGGCAGGTTCGCGTCGCAAGTTCTCGGCGGGTGGAAACTTGCCGGGATCGCCACCGCCCGGACCGGTCTCCCCGTCAATATCACGATGTCGCGTAAAGCTGCGGCGCTACCGGACGGCAACACCTCGGGACAGCGCCCGAACCTTGTTCCCGGAGAGCCGATCTATGCGGCGAATCCATCCATCTCCGGCTGGTTCAACCCGGCCGCCTTCAGCCCGCCCGCCAGTGGAACGTGGGGCAACCTGGGCCGCTATATCGCTGACGGCCCCTCAAACTACGAAATCGACAGCTCCTTGCAAAAACGGTTCAGGGTGACGGAGCGGCTGGCTTTGAACCTGCGCGCGGCGGCCTACAACCTGCTCAACCACCCGCAATACAAGACGCCGTCCGGGAGTCTGGGCTCGCTGACCGGGTCCGCCCCGGTCAGCGCCGGTTTCGGGAAGATCACAGGCATTCTGAACACGGGCGCGGTGGGATCGGGAGCTCCCCGGCGGGTCGAGTTCATGTTGCGGGCCGAGTTTTAAATCCGACAGGGCTCCTGTGTGCGTTACTGTGGCCGGCGCCTTAACGGGCGCCGGCTTTTTTGTCAGCCACGAGCGCTGGCGTTTCGCCGTGCAACCGGGAGTCGATCCGCACGAGTCCATCCCGATAGCTGACCGTAAGGATTGAGGCTCGTAGTGCAGGGTAGCCGAGAACTCCGATCGCCTCGACGCGATGGAGGGCGCTCAAAGCCGCCAGATCCAGCGCCACGACGGTTTCGGCCGCGAGGCTTCGGCCGGCGAAGTCGAACCGGGCGCCGGCGGCGAGCAGGTCGCCGCTTACAACCCCGTTGGCGCCCTGCAATCCGATCACCGGCCCCGTCGATTTCTTCAGAACCCGCGCCGCGGGCCGCGAGACCGCGGAATAAGAAGCGCCTGTGTCGAGGAGGATGTATCCTTCCAGCGCGTTGTTGAGAACCCCCCGTAGAAAGAGCAAACCCCCTCTCAGGATGGCGCGCTCGAAACCGGCGGTCTGGACGGCCTCGCGGTCCGGATACGGCATCAGATCCAGCGTCCTCCCCGGCAGGTCCAGACGTATGAGGAAGCGGTCGAAGAGGGACAGCGGAATCACTCCGTCGATGCCCTCAGCCAGCCCGCCGGGAGCCATGTCGACCAGGCAGTTCCTGAATTGAAGCGGGCCAACCTGCACAGCGCCGGCGATGCCGGACCGCACTGATCGGACGGGCGATTCGCCGGCTCCGACCAGGTGGGACTCGGAAACCGCGGAGATGGCCGATCTGGCAGACGCACGCGCATCGAGAGTGATATGCGAGGCGCCGCTGTCGAGGAGGAGATGCAAGGGCGGACCGCCGTCGATCCGGCCGTCGAGGAGCACGCCCGACGCCTGGGTGGGGCGCGGAGCGAACGAGGTCAGCCTGAGGGAGTATGCGCGTTCGGGGGCCGCAACTGCGCTGCAGGTCGTGGGCTGCGATATATCGGGCCCGGATGGCTGAGCCAGACAGTGCGAAACGCCTGAAGCGCCGAGCAGGACCACCGCGGTCGCCCGATAACGCGCTAACCCTGAACCCATCATTGGTTACAGCACCGTTACTACAATATGACGTTTGGGTTTCGCACTGCAACACTAAAACCTGGATTACAATGACCCTCATGGAAGGGGACTACAGCTTGTCTACCGGGACGACGGGGCGCTTCGCCAAGGAACAGGCAGACAGACTCCTCGGGCGCCTCGCCGTTCAGGTCGCCCGGACGATCAAGTCGCATAGCGCCGCCGAAGTGCACGACCTGAGGGTTGCGATCCGCAGGTTTTCAAACCTCCTCGTGCTATTGAAGCCGTGCTTTTCCGTTAAAGAATCCAGGAAGATCCGCCGGAAGCTGAAAAAGATCATGGCGCAGGCCGGTACCGTCCGCGATCACGATATCGCCCTTCGTCTGGTCGCAAAACTGGTTCCATCCACATCGAACGCGATGGCGTCTCAGTTCCGAACAGAGCGCAAAGAATCGGCAGAGACGCTCGCTGTCTCCCTGAAGCGCTGGCTGCGCCGAAACTCGTCCGCCAAGTGGCGTGAGGCGTTGGAAGTAGAAGTCGCCGCGAATGATTTCTGCGCCGACGCGATCGGAGTCACTGGGAGGCGGATGCTGCCGCGGATGGCAAAGGAGTACTTCCGGTGCGGCAAGGATGCCACCCACGACAAGGCTCGCCCCGAAGAGTTGCACCGCTTTCGGATCTCCTCCAAGAACTTCCGCTATACGCTCGATCTTCTCGCTCCGCTCTACGGAGCTTCCGTCAACGCTTTGCTGCAACAACTCAAAGAGGTACAGACTCTGCTGGGAGATGTCAACGATTGCGCGACCGCCCAGCGGATGGTGTCCCGCCATGGAGGCGGCCGGGATATCCTGGCTGAGCTCAAGAAAAGGCAGCGCAAGAAGACAGAGCGGTTCCGCGAGCATTGGAGGTCGGCGTTCACCAGCGAGGCCGTTGTCCGGCGGTGGATCGAGAACCTCCGTGACGTAGGCGGCCAGGTCCGGGCGCCGAGAAAACCACCGGCACGCAGCGTTCCCCTTGCTTTCGATGCTTGGCGATCGATCAGCGCATAGCCGCCGGTCGATCATACCGGAACCATCAAGCCCGGTGCCCGGGTGGCGAAGAGCGTAGCTCTTTTCCAACTTGTTATTTCTTCAATGGGCTGGACCGGACCGCCCTATAATAATGGAATAGCGTGCCAGCGACGGACATCTCAGGATCGCTCGTGGCGATGTTCCTCTGCGACGTCTGCGACGAGATCCGGCTTGATGAGCTGCGCGCCATTCTCAAAGCGCCGCCGCCCCGGCGCGAACCGCCGTTCAGACAGCCGGCGCCGGCCTACGTGACATTCGCGCAGCCGCCGATTGTGGAGCCGATCATGCCCATCACACTTGCGGGCGGCGAGCGTGTGTCCGGCCGAATCGCCTGGTTTGATTACGGAGTGTTGAGCCTGAACCTCGAGTTGACCTTCTCCGGCGGTTGGGACGAGGTTGCGGCGTTGGTGAGCCGGTGGATGACGGCCGAGGAGTTGGAACGGAAGGCCGCCGAACTCGCACAGGTCTACATCACCAGGGCCGGGCCGGCGCTCGTGGATCCATATCCGGAAAGGCTGACCGAGGATTATTACGTCATTCTGTTGGCGCCCTCGCCCGCCGGTCCGGTAGCGGCGGCAAAATTAATCGAGGACCACGCGAGGCAAATCGCGCAAATCGTTCGGGGCGAGGCGGCTAGTTTTTCGGAAGCGGAGATCCACGAGATCCTCGAGTCCAGGATGTCATACTACGAGACCGACCTCCTGGTAGTCGGCTGGACAGCGGCGCTGGTATACGACACGTTGGAGGGCGCGGCTCCTACGCTCCAGTTGTTGGAATATGCGAACTCGCAACTGCTCGAGTTCCGGCATTACGATGGCGCGCTGACCCGGCTGCTTGCCGGCGTCCACCGGAAGCTCGACCGCGGAACGGGCCTTCTCTCGCGGTGGCGACTGGCGCGGGACGCGGAGAAGCTCAACGTCATCCGCCTGGAAATCCGCGAACTGACGGAGAGGGTGGACAATTCGATCAAGTTCTTGAGCGATATGTTCGCAGCGCGCCTGTATCGAATGGCCGCGGCGAAGATCGGCGTACCGGATTACAGGGCCCTGGTGTAACAAAAACTACAAATTGCCGGCGAACTTTACGGTTTCATGATGGACCGTTTCTATCACGCGCGGGCCTTCGTTCTGGAACTGCTGGTTGTGATCATCCTGATCATCGAACTGGTGTTCCTGTTTCGTGGAAAATGATCTCTGGCGCCGGCTGCCGAAGGCGCCGTCCGGAGCGCGCGGATCAGCGCAAAATAAATGGACCGCCGGTACGGCACGGTCCATTCGACGGAAAGCGGCGTGTCTCGGGAATCGGCGGCTATGCCGAGGGCGAGACCGGCTTGAATATCGTCGTGGTCCGTAAGCGAGACCATCGCGCGCAAGCCCAATGCTGCGATCTGCTCGCGCTCCAGCCGCAAAGCCGATGCCGGACTGAGCGGAGGAGTCCACCAGGCGCGGCCGAGATCGATACGGCGCGGGCCACGCTCGTAATAGCCGACCACCGATGAAAGGCCGGGCACGCGGCGCAGACAGCGGGCAAGAAAGGAAAGGCACTCCCTCGAGTGCATCGTGTGACTGTGGAGACAGACTCCCGCCTCAAACGCTCTGGCGAGATGCGGTTCGCGCCACCCTGAATGGACGCTGCTTTCGCGCATAGGACCTCCCGGCGCTACCAGTTTCGTCCGGCGTGGGTTACGGGTTCGCGACGGAGCGGCAATCGTTTGGCGAAAACATTTCGCGGGCCGTACGGTATTAGTGCGCTGGCGGCGCGGCGCTGGGCCGGGCATTCACCCGACGTTCTTCGCCAAACGATAGCGAGTCTGTCGCAGGCCTGTAACGGGCTCCGGGCCAAACTGGTAACGAGAGGCGGTTGGTGGACGCGCTGCTACGGTCTATGAGCCCGGTATTGGAATTCCTCGCGCATCGCGACCGGAAGCTGATGCGGCGTATCCACCGGTGGCCCGCGCCGCGGTGGGTCCGGATCTGGATGTTAGCCGCCACGCGCGGCGGCGACGGCTGGCTATGGTATGCCATGGGCATCGTGAACCTGGCGTTCGGGGGCGAGCGCCGGTTTCGCGCGATCGGCGCCGGGGCCGTCTCGGAGGGCCTCGGCGTCCTGTTATTTTTGCGGATCAAGAAGCTCATCGGACGAAGGCGGCCATGCGCTATGGAGCCGCACTGCTGGGCCACGCTGCTGCCTCCTGATCAGTTTTCGTTCCCGTCCGGCCACACGATCACCGCTTTCGCGGTGGCGATGTCGCTAAGCTTCTTTTACCCGCAACTGAAGTGGGGACTGTTATTCTGCGCCTGGAGCGTGGCGGCGTCTCGTGTCGTGCTCGGAATGCATTTCCTCACGGATGTTCTGGCGGGAGCAGCGATCGGAACTTTGTTGGCGTGTGGATCCGCGTGGGCGTTCGCCGTCCTGTAAACGGGGAAGCCCGGCCAATCTCATTCCACGCGCAGCCCGTATTCGCGGTAGAGTTCGCCCTGGGGCGAGTAGATCCGGACAAAGTAGATGCCCGCGTTCATGGGGTGGGTTACGGCGCTCGCTGGAAAGGAACCCCGCCACACCGGGTCCCCGTAGCGGTCCACGATTTCCAGCCGATAGGAGGGCAAGGTTGGCAGGGCGGTGAGGTCCGGGCGCAGGTTGAGGGGCGCGCCGGCTGGCGCTGTCGCTTCGATCTCCGCTCCGCGGGCGGCCGTGAGCGCCACCGCTACGGGCGATGCATCCGGGTTCCGGAACCAGCCGCCACGCCAGGAAAGAGCGAGCAGCGCGACCAGCATCAGGCCGGCCAGGACGGGAATCAGTCTCGGCAGGGCCAGCCAGGGCCGGCGCTCTCTTATCAATACGTTGCGGCGGAGTTCCCCGGCCGCGTGGCGCATCGCCGAGATATACGAATCGCTCTCTTCCACCCTCCAGCGGCACGTCTCGCAAATCAATAGATGCGCATCCCGCGCCGCCCATTCCTCTTCCGGAAGATTCCCGAGCGAGTATCGCTCGATCTGCTCTTCATCCAGGTGTCGGTCGCTCTCAGCCGCCATGGCCCCTCTTGTGAATAATACTCTCACAATAAAAGTGCCGGAAAGGCGGAGGAACTCTCTCAAAAATTAACGGCGGCGGGAGCAACTTCCTGCGCCGCCAGGCCGGCGGACAGATTGGGGATCTGCCCCACTTCGAGTAGGGTACTCATGACGTTGACCGCCCAGGTATAGATGTTGTTCTCGCGCACGGCGCTCCGCAGCGCGCGCATGCGGCAACGCCGCTCTTCGCGCGGCATGGTGAGCGCGCAGCGGAGCGCCTCGCCCATTTCGTCCACGGAAAAGGGGTTGACCAGCAGCGCCGACGTTAACTGCCGCGCCGCGCCGGCGAAACGGCTCAGTACCAGCACTCCGTCCTCGTCGGTCCGGCTGGCCGCGTATTCCTTGGCTACGAGGTTCATTCCGTCATGAAGCGAAGTGACCATGCAGAAGTCCGAAAGGCGGTGGAGGGCCATCAATTCGGCCTGCGGCAGATGCCGGCGGCAGATCCGGATGGGCCGCCATTCGCCACGGGCCCATCTGGTATTGATTTCTTCGGCGAGTTGCGCGAGTTCCCGGTTGAGCTGCTGGTAGTCTTCAATCCGCGTCCGGCTGGGTACGGCGAACTGGAGA
Organism: Terriglobia bacterium; assembly: GCA_020073115.1. GTDB lineage: Bacteria > Acidobacteriota > Terriglobia > Bryobacterales > Bryobacteraceae > BOG-224. Next base: position 15,713 of record JAIQFU010000047.1, on the reverse strand, counting down.
AACAGGAGCTGGCCCCGGTACTCCGGGCAGATCTCCAGGAGCCGGTCCACCGCCCGAAGGCGATCCGGAATCCCCTTGGTGTAGTCCGCCCGATCAATGCCGATTCCCAGAAAGCGATGGCCGTTCCCCAACTCCCTGCGCCACGTCTCCACGTGCCGCTTCACGGCCGGGCCGCAGGCTTCCTGGACGTGACCCTCAAAGTCGATGCTGATGGGAAACGGCCGCACGCGGGTCAGTTTCCCGCCGCGCCAGACCTCGTGGTGCTCCGAATCGACCATGGCCTCCACGCCGCGGTCCACCGTCTCGAGAAAATTGGAGCAGTGATAGCGAAGGTGAAAGCCGAGGAGATCGTTCCCGAGCAGTCCATCCAGCAGTTCTTCCTTCCAGGGGAAGACACGGAACGTCTCGCGATTCGGCCAGGGGATGTGCCAGAACTGGGCCACTGTTAGACGGGGATCCCGCTCTTTGAGAAGCCGCGGCAGAAGGCCGAAGTGATAATCCTGAATAAAAACCAAGGCGGGATCGCCGCCGGCCTCCTCCAGGACGGCATCCGCGAAGATCCGGTTGGCCTGCCGGTAGCTCTCCCAATCCGCGAGCCGGAACGTGGGCCGGTGGAAGGCAGTGTGGCAGAGCGGCCACAATCCCTCGTTGGCGAGGCCGCAGTAGTACCGCTCTTCGGTCTCCTTATCCAGCCAGACCCGGCGCAGGGTATAGGAAGGGGCCCCGGGAGGTACCGCAACGTGGGCGCGGGAATCGACGGCGAGACGGTCGGCATCGCCGCTGCCGTGCGCAATCCACACGCCGCCCGTCGCCCGCAAAATGGGATCCAGCGCGGTGGTGAGGCCGCTGGCGGGCTGGATGCATTCGACCCCACCGCCCGAACGGCGGTGAATGTACGGTTCCCGGTTGGAGACCACGATCACGCGTACGCCGCGAAACTCGCGGCGGAGGAGTTTGTGCAGCGCCAGCCGGGTCCAAACGGCCGATGGCGGCGACGGAATCATTTCCCGTCATCCTCGATCCACGCCAATTTGTCGAGAATCAGCGTGACCGCGTCGTAGTCGGTGTAGTCGCCGCTGTTTCGCCCGAATCCGCAGAGCCTCTCGCCCGCCACCCGGAATTTCAGCGGACCGGAACCGATGGCTGACCCCGGCCTGCACCTCAGGATAGCCGTTTCGGAATCGAGCAGGCAGTCCAGAAAATCGGCGGAACACCTGGTGGATTGGATGGTGAATGCCTGGGGGATCTCCCGGGAGGTCACGACCTCCCAGAGCGGCTCCCCGGCGATCGCATTGACTTCACTGACACGATCCTGGACCAGGCGCTGAAACCGCGTCCAGAATCGGCAATTTTCGGCCGCCGGCAGGACTGCCGCTGCTTTCGCTGCCATTTTCGCCTCCAGTTCATGAATTCATTGTGCCTGCCGGTAAGCGCGGGGCATATCCCGCAAAGAGGTGAGGGACGGAGGAAAACGAGATGAAAAAGCCAAGTTACGCCGGCTACGCAATGATCTTCTTGCGGACGGCGTACAGCACGATCTCCGCCGTGTTGTGCAGGTCCAGTTTCTGCATCAGGTGCGTGCGGTGCGTGTCCAGGGTATTGACGCTAACATCCAGGATGGTGGCCGCTTCTTTGTTGGATTTGCCTTCGGCGAGCAGCTGCAACACTTCTTTCTCCCTCTCGGTGAGCAGATCGTAGGAATCCTGCAGATTGCGCTGCTGGAGGAACCGCATGTAGTCCTCCAGCATCGTTTTGGCGATTTCGGGACTGAAGAACGGCGTCCCTTTGTGAACGGCCTGGATGGCGCGAACCAGGTCCTCCTCCGCCGAATCTTTGAGCAGGTACCCCTTGGCGCCGGCGTTCAGCGCGGAAAGCAGGTAGTCCTCGTCGGAGTGCATGCTGAGGATGATCACCCCCACCTTGGGGCTCCGCCGGACAATCTGGGCGGTGGCTTCGATCCCATTCAGCAGGGGCATGGCGATATCGATCACCACGATATCCGGGTCGGCGGCCTCGGCCAGGCGGACCGCTTCCCTGCCGTCGGCCGCTTCGCCCACGATCTCCACGCCCGGCTGGCGGTCCAGCAGAAACCGCAGCCCCTTGCGCACCACGCCGTGGTCATCGGCCAGCAGAACTCGAATGCTCATCCGAGGCAACCTCCTGAGGAAGCGGAATTCTCGCCGAAAGCACCGTGCCTTCTTGGGGATGGGACGCAACAGCCAATTCGCCCCCAAGGTCCATGACGCGTTCCTGCATGCCGACCAGGCCCAGCCCGCGGCCGCGTACGTTGGACGAGTCGAAGCCCACGCCATCGTCGCGGATGGAGAGCGATATGCTTTTTGGTTCGCCATGAATGGCGATCTCGATGCTCTTTGCCTTGGCGTGCCGCGCGCAATTCGTGAGCGCCTCCTGAACCACGCGGTAGATGCAGGTGCGGTGCGGCTCCGGAAGGCTCGGCGGCATGCCTTCGATCTGAACGTTCACCGGAACGCCGGCGTGTTTGGCGAACTGGCGCGCCTGCCACTGGACGGTGGAGCCCAGCCCCAGGTCGTCGAGCATGGAAGGGCGCAGTCCCATGGCGAGGTCGCGCAGCGCTCTCAAGGACTGCTCCGCGAGCCGCTTGGCTGCCTCCAGATGATCGTTGAACTGAGCTTCCGGGGCGGCCCGCAGCTCCTGCAGGCTCCTCAACTCCATGCGGAGCGCGGTGAGCATCTGGCCCACTTCGTCGTGGAGTTCCCGGGAGAGAGACTTGCGCTCCTCCTCCTGTCCCAGGACGAGCTGGCGCGAAAGGCGGCGCAACGCCCTCTCCGCCTCTTCGGCGCGGACGCGCTGCTCTCCGGAGTGTTTCTCCAACGCGGTGATACGCCAGACCGTGAGAGCGGCGATGCCGATCCCGAGAACGACGGTGATGCCCAGCATACGGCCGATGAATGCCGCCATGGACGTCTGATTGTGTTCGATCTCCTGGCGCTGCTGGTCGAAGTTCGCCTGGGTAAGCTTGGAGATTTCATCGGTGATCCCGATCGCGGCGTTCCGGCGTGGGAGGACCTCGCGGCGCAGGAAGCCCCAACTGCGGGCCGCCTTTTCTTCCGGCGTCCAATCGAACAACGGGTCCAGAGCGTCCCAATAGCCCTCCACCTCTACCCGCAGCGTCTCCAGTTGGGGCTTGTCCTGGGCGCGGATCGCTGTCCGGAGCTCGCGAAACTCCTTCTCCATGGCCGAACGTTCGGCCACAAGGTGAGAGCGGTATTCGGCGGCGCGCGCGTTGGAGGGGTCGAGCAGGTAGTCGCGCGCGAACAGGCCCATCATGTATATGCCGGACGAGATCGAATTCAGCACGCGGTCGGTGCGGCGGTACCGCTCATTGAGAGCGGACACGGCCCGGTAGGTCCCCCTGGCGCGCCGCAGCGCGCCCACGCCGGAGATCGCGATCAGCCCGATGAGCATGCCGAATACGATCAGCAGAACGGGCGCCGAACGAGTAGACTTCATCTCGCGCTCTACTACCATTTAAACCGCGGGATCCAATCCCATGGTAGGCAACCGGCGCAGGGCGTGGGTATCACCTAAACAGGTGAGAGGTAGATGTGGCGTGGGCATTCCTGCCCGCCATGTCGACATTCATGTCGACATCCGGGTCTTGGTCCGGCAGGCCCACGCCACCGTTCGCTCAGAAATACACCTTCACGCCGAACTGGATGAAGCGGGGCTGGTTGTTGTTGTAGAGGTCGCCGAAGCCTTGGTTATACGCCGTGCGCAGCATGTAGAGCCTGTAGCCATCGACGTTGGTGATGTCGTACGAAGTGGCCGGATTACCGTAGAAATTCGCCGGCAGCGGGACGGTGAAGAAGTCCGCCGGAAGCGCTCCCCTGGGGGAGCGGAACTGGTTCACATTGGCCAGGACCTGGTTATACAGCGCCGCGCCCGCCGCCGTGGAGGCCGCCGGACGGCCGTTGGCGCTTGCCCAGGCATTGTATTGCGCCGTGCTGAGCGTGCCCGTGCTGGGCGGTCCCATGAAGTCCGCTCCGCCGGCATTATTCGGGAAAACCGCGAAGTTGGGATGGTTGAAGAGGTTCAGCGCATCCACGCGGAACTGGATTCTGCGGCGGCCTTCGTGATCCAGCTCGAAGCTCTTCTGGAGCGAGAAGTCGAAAGAGTTCTGCCACGGGCCGCGCACGCCGCTGAGGGCGCGCGGCGCCGTCCCCAGCGCCCCCAGCGGCGGCCGCATGAAGGCCGACGGGTTGAGGTACGGCTGGCAGTTGGCGCCGATGGGGCAGTTCGAACTGTACAGCGGGTTGACCAGCGGAACTCCGGGGACGAGATCCGGCCGCGCGCTATGCGTCAGGTCGCCGAGTTGGTTCGTGTCGGACAGATAGTCGAGGTACGGGAATCCGCTGTTCGTTCGGAAAATACCGCTCGTCGTCCAGCCGCCGGCCAGGAACTCCAGCGGTTTCCAGGCGTGCGTCATAAACTTCCGCCCGCGCCCCACCGGCAGGTCGTAAACCGCCACGCCATGGATCACGTGGGTCTGGTCGAACGTGGAAACAGAGCGGTCGTTGGCGCGCGTGCCGCCGAAAATAACCTGTCCGCCAACCTGCCCGTTCACGGGCGTGAGGATATTCTTGTCGCCCCCGGCGCTGGAGGCGGTATCGATGGATTTCGACAGGGTGTAGTTGCCGATCAGGGTCAGCCCCCCGGTCAGGCGGTGCGTGACGTTGATGTAGCCCGAGTGATAGATACTGTTCCCGGAGGAATCGAACCACAGGTTCAGGCTCGAAAATCCCAGGTAGGGACTGCCCAGCGAACCGTTCTGGACAGTCAGAACCTTGCCGGTGAAGGGATTCTTGCGGCCCAGGGGATCGGCGACTGTGGCGGTGGGATTCAAGTTCTGGCCCAGTTCCGTGCTGATGAGCGGCGAGTCCTTCGGGTTGAGGTCCTCCTGCCCCATGAACAGATGGATGCCCATGGCGCCGCTGTAGGCCACCTCCACCACGGTGGACGGGTTGGCCTGCCAGGACACCGTGAAATTCCAGTTCTCGACGTACGGCGTGTGGTAATCGGAGGAAACGGCGAAACCGCCCACGGACTGCTGATAGAACAGGCTGTTGAGATACACCAGGCCGTTGGCCGGGGGACCGCCGGCGCCGTAGATCACCTGGTCCGGGCTCTCCGGTATCAGCAGCGGCGGATTCTCGCCGAGCCGCATGACAGCGTTCGGGTTGACCGCGCCGGACGGAACCGTGGTGGCCAGCGCGGACGCCGCGCTGAAATCGGGCTGCGGCAATTGCGTGAACCCGCTGATGGGAGCGTGCGACAGCCCCCAACCGCCGCGCAAAACCACGTGGCGCCCCTGCAGGAACCCGGGGCTCCAGGCGAATCCGAAACGCGGCTCGAAATCCCGGTACTGCGGACGGGTGAGGTAGCGGGACGCTCCGCCTACTCCGCTGAACTGGAACGGCGGGACCGCCACCGTCGTGAGCACAGAGCCGTCCGCCAGCGTGAGCGGACCGGGCAGCGGAACATTCTGCGTCAGGTCTGGCCGGAAGACTCCCTGGTGGTTGTACTTCTCCGTGCGCGGCATCTGCAGCGAATAGCGCAGCCCGAGGTTCAGGGTCAGGTTCGGCCGGATCTTCCAATCGTTCTGGACGAAGACGGCGGCCGAGTTCCAACGATAGTAGTACGGAACCTCGGCGTTCCGCAGGGTGATGTTCCCGTTGGGCACGTTGGTCTGAATAGCGCTGAAGCCGTATTGCCCGCCCAGCGCGGCGAACAGCGGCGTCACGTTCTGTAAGGCATGGGCCAGATCGACTCCGATGCTCCAGCTCATAGCCCCGTGGGTCTTATAGACCGTGTCGGTGATCTCGTAGCGCTCCTCGCGGTCCTCCAGTTCCGTCGAGCCGCCCTGGCCGAAGCCGGTCGCGGTGCTGCCCCCGCCGTTGAACGATGTCCCCGGAAAAAGTCCGTTGAACGCGGGCACGCCGCCGGCGGTGATGTTCGAGAGCCCGAGCAGCGTGTTGATGTTCTGGCCGGTGGCGGCGTCGTATTCCGGAGCGGCGGTATTGCTGAAACGGCCGCGCGTGTAATCCAGCCGCAGGTCGTTGAACAGCGTCGGGGTGAAGATGTGGGTGTCGGCGAGCATGGCCTGCTTGCCCCAGCTATATACGGCGGCGTTGTTGGTGGGGGAAACGGGAGTCGTCTGCGTTTTGACGATGGGGGTAGAGGTGAACCGGCCGTACAGGCGGTCCTTGTCGCTGATGGTCTGGTCGACGCGCAGGAGGTAGCGCTTCTCGTCCTGCCGAAGCAGGCGCGGCGCGACGATGTTGGAGATGCGGCCGTTGGCATTGAGGAAATACGGCCCCGGCTGGGCGATGTAGGCCAACGCCTTTTGCGCGGACGCATCGAGCATGCTGGACGGGATTTGGTTCCCCGGAAACACGGGATACGCGGTCTGGCCCGAAGCGAGCGGCGTCTGCGTGAACTGGTTCCCGTTGACCGTGTAGATGTTGTAGAGCGTGCTGTCGGCCACCGGACCGACCGCGGCGGGGGCGATCGACTGGAACTGGTTAACCACGCTCTGCGGCAGCCAGCCCGAAGGCGTATTGACGAGCCCGCTGAAATCGCCCCCGCGCTGGGCGGCCTCCGGCAGAAGTCCGTACTGGTCCAGGCGGTCGCGCCGGTATTGCGGCTCGTAGGCGGCAAACCAGAAGGTCTTGTTCCGGCCGTCGTAGACCTTCGGGATGTAGACCGGGCCGCCCGCGGTGAGGGAGAACTGGTTGTACTTCAGGGTGGGCTGGGCCCGGTTGACGGCCGCGGTGGTGTACGGGGCGGCGGCGAAAGCCGGGTTGCGGTTGTACCACAGGGCGGTCCCGTTGAGTTGATTCGTGCCGGACTTGGTGGTGGCGTTGATCACGCCCCCGCCGGTCGTCCCGTATTGCGCCGAGAAGGCGGATGTCTGCACCGTGAATTCCTGAACCGTCTCCGGAGTGAAGCTCACCATGGTCCGGCCCAGGCTGACTCCGGTGTTATTCGTGCCGTCGGCCAGCATCAGGGTGCTCATCGGGCGTCCGCCGTTGACCACGAGGTTGCAGCCGGGACACGGCGTGACTGAGACGAGAGCCGGATCCTCGCTGCCGGCGTCGCCGCTCACGCCGGGTAGCGTCAGGGCCAGGTCCAGCACGCTGCGGTTGAGCAGCGGCGCATCCTGGATCATGCGTTCGGTGATGGTGTTGGCCGCGGTCCCCGACTGCGTATCGACCATGGCGGAATTGGCCGACACAGTGACAGTGGTCTCGACAGACCCCGCCGCGAGTTTGATGTCCACCGGCGCGGTGGAGGCCGTGTTGACTTTGACGCCGTCCACAAGCGCCTTCTGGAAACCCTTAGCCTCGACCTGCACTCGATAAGTCACCGGATCGAGGTCTTGCACCGAATAGGAGCCGTTCCCGGCTGTAATCACCTTCCTGACCGCGTTGGTGCCGAGGTTCGAAATGGTGACGACGGCCCCCGGAACGACGGCTCCGCTGGCGTCCGTGACCGTCCCGGCGATGCCGCCGCGATTGGTCTGCGCGAAGAGAACACAGGCGCTCCACAAGAGCGCCGCCACACGCTTGCCCATGCTACCCCCTCCCAGTGATGCTGCTTGCGAATATATGCGATTTTGGGGGGTGAAGGAGCGGATATTTCTGTAAAATCGCGTACTGGCGCGGCGGAACTCGTGGTTTATGCCACGAATCGCGGGACGGTGGAGCGGCCTTTCAGGCGGCCTGCAAGCCGGTCCTACATCTTCTCCAGCGCCCGCGCCGTGGCCGCGAGCAAGGCGTCCGGTCCTACCGGCGCGCCCGTGGCGCCCTGCATCCACAGATCGGGGGCGATGCGGCCCTGGCGCGCGATGCGCTCCACTTCCGGCCCGACCTTCCCGGCTTTGCGCATGTGCTCTTCCAACTGGTGCGCGATCAGGTGGCCGATCGGGTAGTCCGGCAGATACAGGAACGAATCGATCATGTGCGAGTAGACCCCGAGCAGCGCCACATCGCGCTTCCGGAACACCGGCGCGTAATACCGGTTCCAGATATCCGACGAGATGCCGATCACCGCGTTCTTCAACTCGGCGGGGGTGGCCTCAGGGTAGCCGTACATCCAGCGCCAGACGGCCATATCGACGAGCGCGACACCCGCAATCTCATACGTGGCCCAGAAGTCGTTCAGGGTGGTCAGCGCCTCGTCCTCGGCGGCGGGGCTTGCCAGCCCGAGCAGCTCCATGTCTTTGGCCTGAAACACGAATGCGATGGCTTCCGTGAACGCCGTATTCGGCACGCCGTTGAGCAGCCAGTGGTCTACGTTCCGGAGCGAGAAGGTCTGCTCCACGTTGTGGCCCATCTCGTGAACGGCGATGTTGTAGCCCTTGAAGTCCATGCCGCCGGAACCGATCCGGGTCCGGAGATGCGCCGGCTCGGAGCGGAGTTGCGACCCCCACGCGTGGCCGGAGCCGCGCGCCGGGTCCACCACGATGTTCGCGGCCAGGTACCGCGCGCGCTCGGGGCTGAACCCCAACGCCTCGAACATCCTCGGCATATCGCCCCGGTAAGCCTCGGGCGTGGGATACTTTCGGCGCGTGATCTCGTCCAGTTGGGCCTCGGAGTATGCGCCTCGCGGGCGGAATCCGCTGTACCAGATATCGAACGGCTCCAGCGGGCGGCCAAGCCGCCGTTCGATGAGCGCGGCCACCTTGGGGACCAGGGGCGACGAGAGCACCTGCTCGAACATCCCGCGGACGCGCTCCTCCGGCAGTTCGCGCGCTTCGTCGAACATCCGCGCCATGTGGGTGGGCGCGGTCGGGGCGTAGGGGTCCATGCGCCTCACGGCGCGAAAGCCGTCCAGCAGCACGGCGTAGCGGGTGTCCGGCTCGGGGGCGGCGGAGATAGCCTGGGCGGCGCGCGGAACGGCATCATAGTCCTTTTCCGCCGACGCCCGCACCTCGTTGGTGTACGGATTCCAGTCCACCGCCGGATTGTCGATGACGGCTTTGGGTATGGTCTGCCGCACGATGCTCTCCATCACGCGGGCGACGGTGCGCTGGCGGGCCAGGCCGTCCTTTTCGCCGTAATCGGCCTTGATCTGGTCGCGCAGGTTCCAGTGCGAAAGAAGCCGCATCTTGGGCGGGAAGAGCCGCTCCCCGTTCTCCGCCAGCACGTGGCGCATCCAGATGTTGTACCCGGCGACGTATTGATCCGCCTGGGCGCGGGCTTCCGCGATGGCCAGGTTCACCTCCGCGGGAACGCGGCGCGAGAAGCGGTCCGCCAGGCGCGCCTCCGCCCACTGCCGCCGCGACCACGCGCCGCCATTGGCGAGCCGTCTGGGTGCGCAACTCGCGCACGATCTCGAGCATGTGACCGTCGAGTTGTTCGAAAAGCCGCTCGCAGCGGGCGAAAAGCGCATCCCGATCCGCCGGGCTGCCGGCGAAGTTACGGCGGACAAACTCCTCGAAGGCGGCGGCATCGCCATCGCCGGCCTGCCAGAACTCCCCAACCTGCTTCAGACCCCGCCGCGCGCCTTCGCCCTGCGAGCCTCCATCGCGGCCGGCCAGTTCCTTCTCGAGCTTGGCTATCGAATCGTTCATCCAGGCCGGACGGACCGCGCCCGGTTGGGCCGCCAGCGGCAGCGCGAGCAGCGCGCCCGCCGCCAGAAAACGCATGGACATTCTACCTCCTACGGCAGTTCTTTGATCTGGATATTGCGGAACTCGACGTGGCTCTTGTGCCCGAGGAGCCCGATGTGTCCCGTGGCCCGCGCCAGGCCGGGATGGCGCCTGAGCGCCTGCGGGTCCTTCACCGTATCGAGATCGGCGTCCACCACGGTCTGCCCGTTGAGAACGATGGTGACCCGCCGGCCATTGGCCGTGATCTCATATTGGTTCCATTCGCCGGTGGGCTTGAGCGCGCCCTGTTTGGCCGGAAAAACGTCGTAAACCGACCCGCAATGCTGGGCCGGCCGGATGTCCTTGTATTCCGGGTCGGGGTCGTCGAGCACCTGGATCTCCATGCCCTGGTAGGCGGCGTCGCCCTGGTACGGCGCGCGAAGCCCCACGCCGTTGTTGCCGGCCGGGCTCAGCTTGAACTCCAGCCGCAGAACGAAATTCGCGTATTCCTTCTCCGTGAACAGGTTTCCGCCGCCATCGGGCGGGCACACGATCGCGCCGTCGCGCACCACGTAGCCCGGCCCGACGCCGCCGACAAGTCTCCAGCCGTCCAGGTTCTTGCCGTTGAACAGCGGCGCGAACCCGGGTTCGGCTGCGGCGAGCGCCGCCGCGGCGAGCAGAAACGCCGCCAGGGCGGATTGCACCCCCGGGGGCCTCATCGATGAGGGATAGCACATACCTGTCATAGTACGCCCTCGGTATGTACGATTCATTATCGAAGCGGCTTTGGGCCGCCGGTTAGAATTGGCGTGTTTCACAAGGAGACGTCCATGCCCTTCCTCCGCGCCTGGCCGCTGATTCTGTTGCCGATCTCACTGGTTTCGGCATCCCCGATTTCGCAGTTGGTCGTTTTCGGCGACCGCCTCTCCGATAAGGGGAACGCCTTCATTGGCACTGGCGGCGCGATCCCGGCGCCGCCGGCTTACACTGCCGGCAGGTTTACGGACGGTCCGGACACGACTCCGTCCACGGCGCTCACGGGCATCTGGGTAGAGCAGTTGGCAGCCAAACTCGGGGTTGCCGTCCCACAACCGTTTCTTGCGGGGGGCACGAACTACGCGGTGGGAGGTTCGGATACCGGGTTCGGGACGGCGCCGAGTCCGGGGATGAAGGCCGAGGTCGCCACGTTCCTGTCCTCTTCGCCCCTGCCGGTCTCGCCGTCGGCGCTCTACATCCTGTGGGGTGGGTCGGGAGACCTGCTCGGGGCTGCAACGCCGGCGGACGTTCTGGCAGCGGAACCGGCGGCGATTGCGAATCTCTCCGCCGAAATCTCGGCGCTGGCGTTAGCCGGCGCACGGGACTTCCTCTGGCTGGACCTGCCGCCGCTAGGCCAGATTCCGCGTCATCTGAACTCTCCCTTGCACAACGCCGAAGCGACGGCCTCCGCGCAGTTCCAGACCGACTGGCAGCAGGCTATTCCCGCGCTCGAGGCGGCGAACCCGGGAATCAGCATCACCGGGCTGGATGTCTATGCGCTGTACAACCAGATCGCCGCCGATCCCGCCGCCTTCGGGTTCGCCAACGTCACTTCGTCCGCGCAATTCCAAAACGTGAATCCCGATACGTACCTGTTCTGGGATGACGAACACCCCACAACGGCCAGCCACGCGGTCCTGGCCAACGCGGCTTTCGCGGCGCTGGAGGCTTCCTCCGTGCCGGAACCTTCGAGCATACTTCTACTGGCCGGCGGGATTCTCGCCCTGGCTTTGATGGCCCGGCGATCGCGCTTCGTACCATCACGGTGACGTTTCGGAAATAGCGCCCCACCCCTCACATCAGATTGCCGCGGGCTTCGGCGTGGTGCCGCACGTCGATTCCCTGTACCAGGAAAAGGACATCCTCGGCGATGTTCGTAGCATGGTCGGCGATGCGCTCCAGGTTGCGCGCCACCAGCAGCAGATCCACCGAACGGGATACGGTCGCCGGGTCGCGCTCCATGAAGGCCACGAGTTCCTCCCAGATCGCGCCGAGCAGATCGTCCACCGCATCGTCGGACAGCAGAACCTCCCGCGCCAGTTCCCCGTCGCGGCGGACGAATGCGTCCAGGCTGCGATGGACCATGGACTCCGCCATGCGCGCCATTTCAGGAATATCGATGAGCGGTTTCACCGGTTCCTGCCGCATGAGCGAAAGCGACCGCTCGACGATGTTGACCGCCAGGTCGCCCATCCGCTCCAGATCGGTATTGATCTTGATGGCGGCGGTCAGAAAGCGGAGATCGCTGGCCATGGGCTGGTGCAGGGCCAGGAGGCGCACCGACGCATCGTCGTTTTCGATCTCCATCTGGTTGATGCGCGCCTCGTTCTGCAGGACCTCCTGCGCCATGGCTTCGTCGCGATCCACCAGGCAGAGTACGCTCCGGTGAATGGCCGCCTCAACCAGGCCGCCCATCTCCAATAGCTTATTTTGCAGGTCGTGCAGCTCTTCGATAAAATGGCGCACCGCTCGTCCCTTCCCGGTGGTCATTATACTCGCGCTCAGTGCCGCCGGTGGTCGGGTTGCTCCGCCGGCGCTTTTGGGTGCAAAACCACCGGTGGCGCAACCCGACCACCGGCGGTACTCCTATCCGAAGCGGCCCGTGATGTAATCCTCGGTCTGTTTCTGCGACGGCCGCTTGAAGATGACATCCGTTCGATTGAACTCGATCATCTCGCCCAGGAGGAAGAAACCGGTAAATTCGGCGACGCGGGCGGCCTGCTGCATGTTGTGGGTCACAATCACCAGGGTGCACTGGTCCTTCAGCGTGAAAAGGAGATCTTCGATCTTGGCCGTGGCGATGGGATCGAGGGCGGAACACGGCTCGTCCAGCAGGAGCACCTCCGGCTCCACCGCCAGGGCGCGCGCGATGCACAGCCGCTGCTGCTGTCCCCCCGACAGGTCGTAGGCGGACTTGTGCAGGTGGTCCTTGACCTCGTCCCACAGCGCGGCGCGGCGCAGGCTGCGCTCCACCACGTCCTGAAGGCGTGGTTTGCGCGTCACGCCGTTCAGGCGCGGGCCGTACGCTACGTTGTCAAAGATGGATTTCGGAAACGGGTTGGATTTCTGGAACACCATCCCCACGCGCCGCCGCAGCACTGCCAACTCCATCCTGAAGATGTCCTCGTGATCGAGCAGAATACGGCCGTCCGCCCGCGTGTCGCGCACCGTGAGGTACATGCGGTTGAGCGTGCGCAGGAAGGTGGACTTGCCGCATCCGGAGGGCCCGATCAGGGCGGTGATGCGGTTGGGCGGGATTTCCAGGCTGATGCCGTGCAGCGCCTGGAGCGCGCCGTAATAGAAATTCAAATCCGACACCCGCAGTTTGGCGGCGGCGTTCTCCGGCTGTCCGGCGCCGGTAGGCGGCGGCTGGGAAGCCTCGAATCGTTCCATCATCGAATTGGGCAATGCGCTCATGGTTATCTCTGCTGGGGCGCTTTGGAAGAGAGGACCAGCCGCGCCGCGATGTTGGCGATCAACATCAGGGCCAGCAGGACGAGCCCCGCCGCCCAAGCCTGGCGATGCCAGTCCTCATAGGCGGAGATCGCATAGGTGTAGATCATGACCGGAAGCGAGGCGATCGGCCGATTGAATCCCGCGCTCCAGTACCGGTTCCCGAAGGCGGTGAACAACAGGGGCGCCGTTTCGCCGGCGACGCGCGCCACTCCCAGGATCGCCCCCGTAACGATGCCGCGCGCCGCCGCGGGGGCAACCACCGTCGCGACCGTGCGCCACTTGCTCGCCCCGAGCGCCAGCGCCCCCTCCCGCAAAGTGTCGGGCACGGCGCGCAGAAACTGCTCGGTGGTGCGGATGGTGATCGGGATCACCATGATGGCCAGCGCCACGCCGCCCGCCGCGGCTGAGAAGTGGCCCGTGGGAACCACCACCAGCGCATAGGCGAAGATGCCGATTACGATGGAGGGCACGCCGTTGAGCAAATCGGTGGCGTAGCGTATGGCGAACGCGAGTTGGCGCCCGGCGAACTCCGCCAGGTAGACTCCGCCCAGGAATCCGACGGGCACGCCGAACGCCGCCGCCAGCAGCAGAAGCTTGCCGGTGCCCACGATGGCATTGGCCATCCCGCCCCCTGTTTCGCCGACGGGTTTCGGAAGCTTCGTCAGGAAATCCCAGTTGATGGCGCGCCCGCCGTGCCAAACCAGGTACCCCAGCAGAAAGAACAGCGCCGAGACGGTGACCAGGGTGCAAACGCCGGTCACCGTGAGCATGATGGCGTTGACCGCCTTGCGCCGGATGCGGTTCCGCGGACTCACGGCCGTGCGCCTCCCCGGCGGGCGGTGGCCAGGATCAGCAGCCGCGCTATTCCGTTAATCAGGATGGTGACGCCGAACAACACCAGCCCCAGTTCGACGAGCGCGCTGACGTGCAGGGAACTGGTAGCTTCGGTAAATTCGTTGGCGATCACCGCGGCGATGGAGTAGCCGGGCGCGAGCAGCGAAGCGTGAATCGCCGGGTCGTTGCCGATCACCATGGTCACCGCCATGGTTTCGCCGAGGGCCCGCGCCAGCGCCAGGAATACGGAGCCGATGATGCCCAGCCGCGCGAACGGGAGCACCACCTGCCACGTGCACTCCCAGCGGGTTGCGCCCAGCGCCAGGGCGCCCTCCCGCTGTTCACGCGGAACTGTCAGCAGAGCCTCGCGCGAGACCGAGACGATGTAGGGCGCGACCATGATAGCCAACACAAGGCCGGCGGTCAGCACTCCCACGCCGTACGATTGTCCCTGGAAGAACGGCAGGAACCCGAGCGCGCCGCGCAGCGCCGGATCGCCGATTTCGCGCATGAAAGGAACCAGGATGAAGACGCCCAGCAGGCCGTAGATGACGCTGGGCACCGCCGCCAGCAATTCGATCAGGAACGCCAGCGCATCCGAGGTCTTCGGTGGAGCGAGTTCCGACAGAAATACGGCCGCCCCGAGGCTGAGCGGCAGGGAGATCAGCAGCGCCAATGCGGAGGTGACCACCGTGCCGAAGATGAACGGCAAGGCCCCGAAGTCGCCGGCCACCGGATCCCAGGTGCTTCCCGTAAGAAACGACCAGCCGAATTTATGCCGGGCAGCCGCGGAACTGTGGAACAGCTCGATCACCAGCAGCGCCGTGATCACCAGAATGCCGCAGCCGAAAACCAGGGTTATGGTATGCGCGATGGCGTCGCCGCTGCGCAAACGGCGGACGAAGCCGGAAACGCGGCCGGTGGCGTGGGATCGGGCTGTAGCTACGAGAGTCGCCATTACAGAATGGTGGTGCGCGTTCTCTTCCATTCTCGGAAATGAATGTTACAGGGCCGTTACAATCCGGTAACGGGATGGCCATTGACCATGCCTGGACGGAGGGTTTTACACCGCACGCAGGACGACGGTGAAGCGGGACCCCTTCCCAACTTCGCTGGCCACTTCCACTCGGCCACCGTGGGCCCGGACGATAGCCCGCACCAGGCTCAGACCCAGGCCCAGGCCGCGTTGGGCCAGGCTTTGATCGCCGCGATACAGCCTGTCCCAGATTTTCGGAAGTTCCTCCGGAGCAATCCCCACTCCGGTATCACTGATGGCTACGATCCTTTGATCTCCCTGGGCGGTTGCGGTAACTTCTATCCTGCCCCTGACTGGAGTGTATTTGACGGCGTTATCCAACAGGTTGGCCAGCGCCTGCCGCAGGCGGGCGGCATCGGCGGTGACAGAAAGTTCCGGAGGATAGCTGGCGGTAACGGTGATCTGCTTTTCTTCGGCCACGTAGTGGTATACTTCTATGACCTCGGTGAGTAAGGACGCGAGATTCACCTTCTCGAGCTTAAGCCTCATCGTGCCGGTTTCCGCTTCGGCGATGTCCATCAGGCTGGTTATTAGGGTGGAAATCCGCTCGGCTTCCTCCAGACAATCAGCCAGGGCCTCCTGACAGGAGCCGGGCTGATCTTGCTCTTGCAAGGCTGCCTCCGCCACGCCCCGCATCCGGGTTAAGGGGGTGCGAAGGTCATGGGCTACGTTATCCAGGGTCTCCCGCATGCCGTTCATCAAACCGGCGATGCGGTC
>JAIQFU010000046.1 GCA_020073115.1 Terriglobia bacterium | reverse complement strand
GCCCCTACATGAAGATGAACACCCTGGAGAAGCTGCGGGATTGCCTGCTCCGCCTGGAGCCGCGGATCGAACTGCCGCCGGAACTCGCGGCGCGCGCCCTGGTTCCCCTGGAGCGCATGCTCGCCTTGAAATAAATGGCTGCGCCGCCGCTCGTCGATTCCTTCGGCCGTATCCACGATAACCTGCGGGTCAGCGTCACCGACCGCTGCAACATCCGTTGCTTCTACTGCATGCCGGAAACGAACGTGCAGTTCGTCAGGCGCGCGGAGATCCTGGATTTCGAAGAGATCGAGCGGTTCGTGCGCGTGGCCGTTTCGCTGGGCATCACTAAGCTGAGGGTGACGGGCGGAGAGCCCCTGGTGCGGCGCGACCTCCCGGCCCTGATCCGCCGGCTGGCGGCGATTCCGGAGATCCAGGACCTGGCGCTCACCACCAACGGCGTGCTCCTGCCCGAACTCGCGGCCCCGCTGTACGAGGCGGGCTTGCGCCGCCTGAACGTGCACCTCGACACGCTCGACCGCGAGCGCTTCCTGCGCATCACCCGCCGCGACGACCTCGGCCGCGTGCTGTTGGGCCTGGAAGCCGCGAAACGCGTGGGCTACGCCAGGATCAAGCTGAACGCGGTGGCGGTCAAGGACCTGGTGGAACCGGATATCGTTCCGCTCGCCCGCTACGCCCGCGAGAACGGATTCGAAGCGCGCTTCATCGAGTTCATGCCGCTCGACGCGCAAAACCTGTGGGACCGTTCCAAGGTGCTGACTGCGGACGAGATCATCGCCATGCTCTCGCGCGAAATTGCGCCGCTCGTGCCCGTGCCCGACCCCGATCCGCGGGCCCCGGCCTCGGAATACGAGTACGCCGACGGCGGCGGCCGCGTGGGCTTCATCGCTTCGGTGACCAAGCCGTTTTGCGGAAACTGCAACCGCATCCGCCTCACCGCCGACGGTAAACTGCGCTACTGCCTCTTTGCCCTGGAGGAGACCGACGTGAAGGCGCTGATGCGCGCGGGCGCTGCCGACGAGGAAATTGCATCCCTGCTCCGCCGGACGGTCGCCGGGAAGTGGGAGGGGCACGCCATCAACTCCGCGAAATTCGTAGCCCCGCCGCGGCCTATGTATTCGATTGGGGGATAAGTACCGCCGGTGGTCGCCTTTTGCCACCGGTGCTTTTGGCCGGCAGTACTTGGCGCCCGAATTGCACCTCTTCATTTCGGTATGTTTTCTACCGATGCGCAGGAGTCCGCGGCCGAGGCGGGGCTGCGGTATGTGCGCGCCGCGGGGCCGTGCATCCGGCGGGTGCGCAGCGGGAAGGGTTTCCGCTATATCGGCCCGGACGGGCGCCCGCTGCGCGACCCCAAACACCTCAAGCGCATTCGTTCCCTGGTGATCCCGCCGGCGTGGGAGGACGTGTGGATCTGCCCATCCCCCAACGGCCATCTGCAAGCCGTGGGCTGGGATGCGAAGGGGCGTAAGCAGTACCGCTATCATCCGCAGTACCGCGCCACGCGCGACCAGGCGAAGTTCAGCCGCATGATCGCGTTCGGGGCCGTGCGGGCCCTCATCCGGCGGCGGGTGGAGCGCGATCTGCGGCGCCGCGGGCTGCCCCGCGAGAAGGTGCTGGCCGCGGTGGTGCGGCTGCTCGAAACCACCTTCATCCGCGTGGGCAATGACGAGTACGCCCGGGAGAACGATTCCTTCGGTCTAACCACTCTTCGCGACCGCCACGTGCGCGTCCATGGCGGCAAGCTGCAGTTCTGCTTTCGCGGCAAAAGCGGGCAGCAGCATACCATCGCGCTCACCGACGAACGTCTGGCGCACATCGTGAAGCAGTGTCGCGACCTGCCGGGATACGAGTTGTTCCAGTACGTCAACGAAGCGGGCGAGGTTTGCAGGGTATGTTCCGAGGATGTGAATCGCTACATCCACGCGATCGCCGGCGAAGAGTTCACCGCCAAAGATTTCCGCACCTGGGCCGGTACGCTGCTGGCCGCGCGCGAGATTTATGCCGCCGGCCCGGCTCCCAACCCTACCGCCGCCAAGAAAACCGTCGTCAACGCAATCAAAAGCGTGGCGGCCCAACTCGGCAACCGCCCCGCCACCTGCCGGAAATATTACATACACCCGGCGATCTTCGACGCGTATGCGGACCGGACGTTGTTCCAGACAATGGAGCAGGGACAACGGCAGGAGGCGGCGTACAACGGCTCCGGACTGCGGCCGGAGGAATACGCGGTGATGGTGATCATCGCCGAGTACCAGCAGAGGTTGGCGAAAGCAGCGTAGCCGGCGTGGGCCAGAGGCCCGCTCCACCCTCACCCCGCCCCGTCCAGCACGTCGCGCACTTTGCGCAGCAGCACGTCGGGCGTGAACGGCTTGTGCAGAAACGCCTTCGGGGCCTGGCCTCCGGAACCCAGAACATTGTCCCGGTACCCCGACATGTAGAGGATCTTCAACCCCGGCGCGTCCTGCTCCAACTGCTTTCCCAATTCGAAGCCGCTCATCTGGGGCATCACCACGTCGGTGAGCACCATGTCGATCTTGTGCGCGTTTTTTTCGTAGGCGGCCAGCGCTGCCACGCCATTGCTGGCTTCCAGCACGGCGTACCCGTTGGATTGCAGCACCGCCTGGACGAGTTTGCGCACGCCTTCTTCGTCGTCCACCAGCAGGATGGTCTCGGAGCCCTTGGGCGAAAGCTTCTTTCCGGCCTCCGTCACCGCTTCCATCACGCGCGGCAGGTAGATCTCGAAAATGGTGCCGCAGCCGGGCTGGCTGTAGACGGTTACCTGCCCTTCCATCTGCTTGATGGCGCCGTAGACGGTGGCCAACCCCAGGCCGCTGCCTTTGCCGGGGGCTTTGGTGGTGAAGAACGGCTCGAACAACCGGGAGCGCGTCTCCGGATCCATTCCCACGCCGGTATCGCTCACCGCCAGCATCACGTAAGAGCCGGGCTTCACGCCGAGGTTCTTGCCGCCGCCTTCCTCCAGGTCGGCGTTGGCGGTTTCCACCACCAGTTTTCCTCCTTTGGGCATCGCGTCGCGCGAGTTGGTCGCCAGGTTGACCACGACCTGCTCGATTTGGGCAGGATCGGCCCGGACGCGCCCCAAGCCCGGACTGGTGAGCAGAATCAACTCGACGTTCTGCCCCAGCAGGCGGCGCAGCATCGGGTCCATGGCCGTGACCACCGCGTTCAGGTCGATAATCCGCGGCTGGGCCGTGGTTCCCCGGCTGAAGGCCAGAAGGTGGCGAGTGAGGGCCGCGGCGCGCTCGCCGGCGTAAATGATCTCGTCCACGAACCGGCACATCGAGTTGTTCCCGGCCACCTCGGCGCGCAGCAACTCGGCGTACCCGGTGATCACCGTCAGGACGTTGTTGAAATCGCCCGCCACCCCGCCGGCCAGTCGCCCCACGGCGTCCATCTTCTGGGCGTGCGTGGCTTGCTCCTCCAGTTGGAGCCGCCCGGTCACGTCCCGAAAGACCAGGATCCCTCCGCGAACCTCGCCCGAATCGTCGCGGACGGGCGCGGCCGTCTGTTCCACCGGCGAATCGTTGCCGCTGCGCGAGACCAGCAGCACGTTGTGTTGCGGGGCGAGCGTGATGCGCTCGCGCAGCGCCCGGCTGAGCGGATTCTCCAGCGGCTCGCGCGATTTGGCGTCCAGCAGCTTGAGAACGTCCGAAACCGGTTTCCCCCGCGCGTCGGCTCCCGGCCAGCCGGTCAGCGTCTCGGCCACGGGGTTCATGAACGTGATGCGGCCCTGCGCATCGGTGGCGACGACCGCGTCCCCGATGCTGGAAAGCGTGGAGGCCAGCACGCTGCGGCTGGAGCGCCAGGACGCGGTCACCCAGGTCATCAGCGAACCAAGAAGGATGAAGGCCAGGAGGCGCGTGAGCGCGTTCCAGGAGGGTTCCGGGTTGGCCGCCAGGTCGGGCCAAAGAAAGAAATACAGGATGGCCAGCGCCGAAGCCCCCGTGGCCAGCAGCCCGCCCGGCCTTCCGTAGTACCAGGCGCTCAGCCACACCGCGACGATGAACAGCAGGAAAGTGCTGGGTTCCAGGAAGGGGCGAATCAACAGCGAAATGAGGAGCGCCACCGCGGTCAGCGCCAGCGCGAACACGCTGCCATGAAGAGGGGAGCGTTTTAGAGGGTTCATCCGCCCAGCCCAGAATACTACACGCACCACCGGCGCCCGAGTGCACTTTCATACGGTGGCTCTAATAGAGCGGGGAGTCACCCGGCGGCCGTGTTTTCCACCGCCTGTGGATCCACAGCCACTGGTCCGGGTACGCGCGGATGATCTGCTCCAGCCGCGCCTGCAGCGTCTGGGTATCGCGCGCCGCGTCCCCCGTGATCTCCACCGGCGGGTAAAAACGGAGAACGTACCGGCGCTCCTGTTCCGACCAGAGGGCGAAGCCCGGAATCACGGCCGCGCCGCTATGCGCCGCTATTTTCGCGAACCCCGCGCTCGCGCACGCCGGCGTCCCGAAGAAATCCACGAATACGCCGGAATCGGGGGACGCGTTCTGGTCGATCAGGATCCCGATGGCTTGGTTCGCGGCCAGGGCTTTCAGAATCGAGCGGGCGAAGTCCTTTTTGAAGATGGGCCGGTTGCCGGAGATTGCGCGGCGGCGCTCCACCAGCGCGTCGATGTACGGGTTGTCCAGGGGCCGCACCACCACGTGCATGGGGCCCGAGAGCAGCGCGTGGGCGAAAGCGCTTAGCTCCCAATTGCCCAGGTGGGCGGTGGCGAACAACACGCCGCGTCCCCGGGCCAGCGCAGCCTCCCAGTGTTCGGCGCCCTCCCAGCGGATCCAGCGGGAAACGCCGCCGCGCGCGATGGAGGGGAACCGGGCAAAGGAGACGAGCACGCGCGCAATGGAGCGGAAAACGCCGCCGATGATTTCGGAGCGCTGGGCCGCGTCGAGCGCCGGCAGCGCCAGCGAGAGATTCCGCTCCGCGGCGCGGCGCAGGCGCGGGATGGCGAGATCGAGAAGACGCGCATAACCCCGCGCCAGGCGTTCCGCTACGGGGAGCGGCGTCCATTCCAGAGATTTGACCACCGCCAGCGCCAGGCCGTACTCAATCAGGTTGCGAACGGCGGAGCGTTGGCGCATCAAACCAGGTATTTTACCTATTGCTGCGCGGCGACGGCGTGTTTGCCGCGGCGCAGCCGATACGCGAACAAGCCTCCCAGCCCCCACACCACCAGGAATATGAACGAAAACAGGTAGATGAAGGTGCCGTAGGGTGAGTTCAGCAGGGCCGTCCCAGGCGCAAGCCCGATACCCGCGGCGGCGATCAGGGCGAGGACGTGCATCGGCCAGACCAAGGGGTGGAAACGCCGTATCAGGTAAACCGGAAGCAATAATGCCGTGAGGAAGAGCAAGCCGGCGGCGATAGAGAACATGCGCAGCCTCCTGGCCAGTATTGTAGGCCCAAACACGGGAGTTTGGAATCCGGTAAGCCTCTATTCGTACTACTCGATCCAGCCGCCCCCCAGTACCAGGGCGCCGTCATAAAATACCGCGCCTTGTCCCGGGGTAATGGCCCGCTGCGGCTCCTCGAAGAGCACCTCCACGCGGCCCGGATCGCCTGTGGGATGCAGCGTGGCAGGCGCGGCGGCGTGCTTGTTCCGGATCTTTACCTGGGCGCGTGTGGGGCGATCCAGGCCGGGGATGGAGACCCAGTTCACCTGGCCGGCGAAGAAGCGGCCGCGCAGCAGGTCTTCGTTTCCGCCCACGGTTACCCGCTGCGTTCGCGGGTCCGTGGCGATCACGTAGAGCGGCTCGCCGGCGGCGATGCCCAACCCGCGGCGCTGGCCCACGGTGAACCGGTGGACCCCCTCGTGCCCGCCCAGCGTGCGGCCGTCGGTCGAGACGATTTCGCCCCGGGTGGCCTCCGGAGCCGCGCCGATGTCCTTCAGGTATGCGCTCAGGAACGCGGCGTAATCGCCATTCGGCACGAAACAGATTTCCTGGCTATCGCCCTTTTCGGCCACGGCGAGCCCCATCGACCGGGCCAGCTCGCGGACCTCGGGCTTGGTCATCTCGCCCAGCGGGAAAAGGGTCCGTGCAAGCTGCGCCTGGGTGAGGCCGAAGAGGAAGTAGGTCTGGTCCTTGGAGCCGTCCACGGCGCGCAGCAAC
This sequence comes from Terriglobia bacterium, assembly GCA_020073115.1. Classification (GTDB taxonomy): domain Bacteria; phylum Acidobacteriota; class Terriglobia; order Bryobacterales; family Bryobacteraceae; genus BOG-224. The sequence continues at coordinate 10,483 of JAIQFU010000046.1, read as the reverse complement.
TGGTAGCGCCCGGAGCCGGCGTCGTAGCGGACGCGGGCGTAATGGCCGGTGGCGATCTCGCGCGCCCCCACGGAATCCGCCATTTCCAGGAACCGGTCGAATTTGATGTAGTTGTTGCACAGCGTGCAGGGGATGGGCGTGCGCCCGGCCAGGTATTCCTCCACGAACGGCTTCACCACGCGGTCTTCGAACTGGCGCTCGAAGTTCACCACGTAGTACGGAATCCCGATCTGCTCGGCCACGCGCCGCGCGTCGTAGACATCATCGAGCGAGCAGCAGCGCCCGGTGGCGCCGGCGCCCGCGAGTTCCGGCAGCCGCCGCTGGTTCCAAAGCTGCATCGTGAGCCCGATCACGCTGTGGCCCTGCCGGTTGAGCATCGCCGCCACAGTGGAGCTATCGACCCCACCGCTCATGGCGACCGCGATGGGGAGATCAGGACTCATATGTGGCGTGGGCACTCCTGCCTGCCGTGTCCACACTCTTGTGGACACGCTGAGCCCCCGTGTCGGCACGGCAGACAAGAGTGCCCAAGCCAAATCCTCTCACGCATGCGCCGAAATCCTGCGCAGATGCGCCACCGAGGCCGCCACGGCCTCCACCAGCGCGTCCACCTGCTCCGCCGTGTTGGAACGGCCCAGGGAAAATCGCATGCTGGCGCGCGCGCGGTCGGCGGAAAGCCCGATGGCCGTCAGCACGTGCGAGGGCGCCAGCGCGCCGCTGGAACAGGCCGCGCCGGTCGATACGGCGAATCCGCGCAGGTCCAGCGCGATCACCAGCGCCTCCCCGTCGATTTCATCGAAGTAGATGTTGCTCGTGTTGGGCGTGCGCGCGGCGCGGGAGCCGTTGACGCCCGCGCCGGGAATGCGCTCCAGGAGCGCGCCCTCCAGCCGGTCCCGCAGGCCGCCGACGCGTTCCGCTTCCGCGGCGAGGTTCCGCCCGGCAAGCTCCGCCGCCGCCCCCAACCCCACGATCCCGGGGACATTCTCCGTGCCCGGACGGCGGTCGCGCTCGTGATGCCCGCCGTAGGCCACCGGCGCCATGCTCGTTCCTTTCCGCACGTACAGCGCGCCGGCGCCCTTGGGCGCGTACAGTTTGTGCGCGCTCATGCTGTACAGGTCCACTCCCAGCGCCTCCACATCCACCGGAATCTTTCCCAGGGCCTGCACGCCGTCCACGTGCAAAACCGCTCCGGCGCCGTGAGCCAGGCGCGCGATTTCCGCGATCGGCTGCACCGTGCCCAATTCGTTGTTGGCGTGCATCACGGAGACCAGCACCGTCTCCCGACGCAGGGCGTGCGCCACATCCTCGGGGCTGATGATTCCGTCCGGACCGGGCCGCAGGCGGGTCACCGCGACCCCTTCCTGCTCCAGTTGTTCGCACGGGCCCAAAACGGCCGGGTGCTCGATAGCGCTGGTGACGACGTGCTTCGCCGGCCCCGCCGCCCCCCGCACCACGCCCAACACCGACATGTTGTCGGCTTCCGTTCCGCCGCTGGTGAACACGATGTCCGCCGGCCGGCAATGGATCAGGTCCGCAAGCTGCCGGCGGGCCGTTTCCATCCGCTGCTTCGCGATTTGCCCGAAATGGTGGATGCTGGAGGCATTGCCGTAAGCTTCAGCGAGGCAGGATCCCGTGGCTTCCAACACTTCGGGAGCGACGGGCGTGGTAGCGTTGTGATCGAAGTAGAAGTACTGCACTTAGTATCATTTTAACAATGGCCAGACCGATCCTGACCCTGACTACCGATTTCGGCCTCGCCGATCATTACGTGGGCGCCATGAAAGGCGTGATCCTGGGCATCTGCCCGCAGGCGCAGATCGTGGATATCAGCCACGAAGTGAGGCCGTTCGCGATCTCCGAAGGCGCCTACGTCGTGGCCCAGGCTTGGCCGTGTTTTCCGAAGAAGACGGTGCACGTGGTTGTAGTGGATCCGGGCGTGGGGACGGCGCGCCGGCCGATCCTGATGGAAGCCGCCGGCCAGTATTTCGTGGCGCCGGACAATGGCGTTCTCTCCATGATCTACGCGCGCGAGAAGCACAAGATCCGGCTCATCTCCAACCAGAAGTATTTCCGGAAAACGGTAAGCCAGACGTTCCATGGACGCGATATCTTCGCCCCGGTGGCCGCGCACGTAGCCGCCGGGGAACCGCCGTCGCGCATGGGAAAGCTGATCCAGGATTACCTGCGCCCGGCCTTCGAAAAACCGCAGCGGACCGGGAAGCGGACCTGGTTGGGCCGCATCCTCAAGATCGACCGTTTTGGCAATATCGTCACGAATTTCCAGGCGGACGAGTTTCCGGACCTGGAGCGGCGCGAGTTCGCTCTGTCCCTGGGCCCGCGCCAGGTGACCGTCATGGCGCATAACTACAACGAATGCGGCCCCGGCGAGCCGTTCGCGATCTGGGGCAGCGCGGGATACCTGGAGATTTCGGTCGGCCAGGCGTCGGCCGCGAAAGCCATCGGCTGCGAAGCCGGCGCCGCGGTGGAACTGGCCGTCTGGTGACCAAACCGCGCTTATCTCACGGGTTCCGGCGGCTCACGCCCTGCGCCGTAACGGCTTTCCCTTTTTCCGAAAGGTAGGCCGCGAGGGGATCCTGTCCGAGCGCTTTCAGGCAGGCGACGACGCACTCGGCATTCAGTTCGGCGCCGGCCCGGGTGGTGTGGGTGTGCTCATCGGCGAAGAGGGCGTTCACCTTCTCGGCGCCAATCTCGTCGTAGCGCCTGGCTATGGTTTCGTTGAGGTCGAGATACGGGGCCTTCTCGGCCGCGGCCACTTCGGCGGCCCACTTCTGATAGGTGTCGGACTGGCGCTCGATTTTGCCGTCCTTCCAGATTTTGCGCGGCACCAGGGACGCGACGATGGGGGTGGCTCCCCTGGTCCGCGCGTCGGTGATGAAGCGCCGCAGGTACCACCCGAAGGTGTGGACGGCTTCGCGTTGCTTCGTCATCGGGTTTTCGATCTCGCGCGTTTCCTCGCCGGCCCCCGGCAGGGAACCACGGGCGCGCGCCGGGTCGTCGGCCGGGCCGCCGTCGTTATGCCCGAACTGCATGATCACGAAATCGCCCGGCTTCATCATCGCCCGCACGTGGTCCCAGAACCCTTGCGTCAGGAACGTGCGGCTGCTCAGGCCGCCCACCGCGCGGTTCACGACGTTGATTCTGGACGCATCGAACAGGTCCACGAGCGGTTCGCCCCATCCCCACTGGCCGTTCGAGCCGTCGCCGCGGCTGCCGTTGCGCACGGTGGAGTCGCCGATCAGGAAGAGCGTGGGCAGGGCGGGATCTTTCGGCTCCTTCAGGACCAGGTTCGGCGGAAGCGGCCTCAGCGGATACGGCGCTACCGCCTGGCCCCTGGCGTTCAGAAAGGCCGCCAGCGGCGAAGCCCGCAGGCCCCTGATTCCCGCCACCACTAGCGACGCGTTGAGGTCCGCTCCTTCGGCGCTGGTGTGGGTGTGGTCCTGAGGGAACAGCGCCTTCACCTTCTCCGGCCCCATCTTTTCGTACCGCTCGGCTATGGCGCCGGTGACGTCGATGAATGGCGCCGCTTCCGCCTTGGCGATCTCCGCCGCCCACTCGGCATAGTGTCCGGGGCCGCGCTCCACGGTGGCGCCGGTCCAGATATTGCGGACCGTAGGCGAAAGCGCGATTGGCGTCGCGCCCTTGGCTTTTGTGTCGGCCAAGAACCGGCGCATGTACCAGCCGAAGGTGTGGACCGTTTCGGTCTTGCCGTCGCGCATGGCGATATCCTTCGACTCGTCGCCGAGGCCGGGGAGCGAGCCGCGGAAGGGGGGACGGTCGGGCGCTCCGCCGTCGTTATGGCCGAACTGGATCAGGACGAAATCGCCGGGCTTGAGCTCGTCCACAACCTTCTGCCAGAGGCCCTCGGTGAAGAACGTGCGGCTGCTGCGGCCCCCGCGCGCCCGGTTTACGACGTTCGCTTTGGCGGCGTCGAAGTAGGACGCGAACGGGTCAGCCCAGCCGCGATGGTCCGCGTTGCTGGCCGTGGAGTCGCCGATCACGAAGACGGTCGGGATTTTCTGTGCGGCTGCCGCGTCGCCATAGGGCCGCTGGCCCCCCGGTCCGGGTTCCGCGGGCACGGCGAAAGCATCGAAGGGGTCGGGATGCGCGGCATCGAACGGCGGCGTGCTGACCAGGTACTTCGCGATGGGCAGCTTCGCCTGCCGGATTCCTTCCACGATGCACTTCGCCAATTCGTAGCTGCCGTAATCCGAATGGTGGGTCGTATCGTTTCCGGCGAACAGGATGCGCGCTTTCGCCGGCCCGATGGCCTCGTACAGGGCCTTGCTCATCGCGTTCAGATCGATGAGCGCCGCGTTCTCTTCGCGGGCGGCCTGGCGCACGGCTTCGGGGTAATCGCCGAGGCTGTTCGTGATCTTGCCGGCCTCGTCGAACATCATGCGGTTCACGGGGGTGATCAGAACCGGTGTGGCCCCGTGTCGGCGCGCCTCGGCGATGAAGCGTTTCAGATCGGCCTTGTAAGTGGTGAAGGCGCCGACGCCCTCGCCGCGTTCCTTCTGGTCGTTGTGGCCCATCTGGACAAACAGGTAGTCGCCGGGCCGCATGACGCTCATCACCTTCGCCAGCCGGTTCTCCCCGATAAAGCCGCGCAGCGATTCGCCGGATTCGCCGTGATTGGCGACGGCGATTTCGGGCTGAAAGAAACGGGTCAGCATCTGACCCCAACTGTTGTACGGCTCCACGGGCTGATCGGTTGAGGTGGAATCGCCCGCGATGAACAGGGTGGGAACGCGGTCCGCCTTGGAGATTTCGACGGCGCCGGCGGCGGGGTGCGGACCAATGAATTCCAGCGTGATGCGGTCGTCCCATGCCCAGGCTTCCGACGTGGTCTCGCGGGGCTTGAGGCGCACGGCGCCATCCCCGGCAATCTGCGGGCGGCGCACGTTGACCAGGAAACTGCGGGTTTCGAATTTGCCGGGGGCGGTGCGGACCTGTTCGAGCATGAGGCGCCGCACTTCCGCTTTGACCGTGGTGACGGCCTCCGATTGCGGATCGCCCAGCGTGACCGTGACCCGGTAATTGCCTTCTTCGGGAACACGGACGGAGAAGTAGATGGGCGGACCCGCGCCCGGTTCGTAACCATAACCGCGTTCCGGAGAGTACGCGGTTTCGCGCGGGACCTGGACGTAGCCGGAGGGCGCGCCGGAACCGAGGGCGAAACGGAGGGGCTGGGGCTGCGCCTGGGCGAGAGCAGCCAGGGTGAGGAGGAGAACGAGTCTCACAAACAGTACGGTAACACCGTGCCGGTCTAGCGCGGGCGCTCGCGCCTGCCCTACAGCAGCACGCCGTTCTCCGGATTTCGCGTTTCGCCGGCGCTGGCGACCACGATGGCCGGGCCCGCTTTGATCACGCACTTGTTCGTGCAGATGCCGCAGCCGATGCACAGTTCCGGATCCACGCGCGGCTGCTTCACGCCCTTGACTTCGTCGAACCGGATGGCCTTTTTCGGCGTGGGGCAGTGTTCCTCGCACACGATGCACGTCCGGCCGTAGGCGTAGGGGAGACAGCGGTTGCGGTCGATGTAAGCCAGGCCGATTCTGATCTTCTGCTTTTCCGCGATCTCCAGCGGCCGGATGGCGCCGGAAGGGCACGCCTGGGTGCAGAGGACGCATTCGTACTCGCAGTAGCCCACCGTCATTTTCATCACCGGCGTCCAGAGGCCTTCCAGGCCCGCTTCCATCGCCGCGGGATGGATCCCGTTGGTGGGACAAACCTTCATGCATTCGCCGCACCGGAGGCACGTGGACAGGAAGGCATCTTCGGCCAAAGCGCCCGGCGGACGGATGAGATCGGGGTGAAAGGACCGCTTTTCGCCCAGCGGATGCGTGTGGAACAGCAGGGCGGCGCCGAATCCGGCCGCGCCGGAGGCCAGGACGCGCCGCCTGCCAGGGTCCGGCGTCTTCGCTTCCGCGGGTTTTCGAAACTCGAGGCGGATGGCCGAAGCCGGGCAATCGCGCCGGCAGTTGAAGCAGTAGAGGCACTCCGCGGGGTTGTCGGCGCCCTGGCAGTGCGGTTCGCACAACCCGCAGTCGTTGCACGCGCGAGGGTCGCGTCGCACCCGCACCAGCGATTTTCGCGCCGCGATCCCGAGCAGGGCGCCCAGCGGGCAGAGATACCGGCACCAGAACCGCGGCCTCACGACATTGAGCGCGAGAGTGGCCCCGAATAGAATGCCGATCAGCAGGTTTCCGTAATAGTGCGGCTGGCGCGCGGCCAGGAGATGCAGGCGCAGAAAATCGTAAACCGGATCGCTGATGCCGGTGGTCCGAATCAGAACATCGTTGAGCGAAGGGTAGATAACCGTGGCCAGCGAGCGGAAGAGAAATGCCAGAGGGTCGAGCCAGCCGGAGATTGAGACGCCGAGAAGCGATGCTCCGAGGAAGAACGCCAGGACGTAGTACTTGGAGTTGTACCGCCGGTGGTCGGTGTTTGCCACCGGTGCCTTTGGTGGCGAACCCCGGCCACGGGCGGTACTCACCACGTGGTGCACGGTCCCCAATGGGCACACCCACCCGCAAAACCACCGCCCGCATAAGATCGTCAGCGCCAAGGTCGCCAGCGAAAGCAACATCCCCGCCGCTACCGCGTGCGCGGCCGCGAGCGTCGTGAGCATGGCCAGCGGATCGAGTTGAAAGAAGAGGTTGACGCCGCGCGGAAACCACAACACGAAAAGCGCCAGCGATACGGTTTGTACGGCGCGGCGCAGCCACACCAGCCGCATCAGGCCTCCACCTGCGCCGGTGAGAGCGCCTGAAAGTCCATGGTTCCCAGCCCGCGCGCGTGGCCCTCGGCCACATAGCTGACATCCGACGGCTTGATCCCCAGCAGCGTCGCCCCGAACGCGTCCACCGCCACCTGGTCCACGCCTGCGGCGATGGTGTCGCGGCGTTGCACGTCCGCCAGGTTGCCGCCGGTGGGCCCATTGGCCGTGAGGACCCGGATGGCGTCGAGCACCACCAGTCGCGGGCGCACGAACCCGGAGATGTCCGCCACGGCCCTGCCGATATCCTGGTGAAAACGATTGCGCGCGCCGCCGCACACGCCCATCAGGTTCTTCATCCCCAGGGCCGCGCGGCAGAGGCTGTGCTGCTTCACGATGGCCACGTTAATCAGGCAGCCGGCCTCGATCGCTTCGGGATAGATTTCCCATTGCCTGACGACCCGCGCGCCGGGGATCGCCATCCGGCGGAAGCGGCGCTCGTCCATGGGATAGCAGCGCGCGCCCGCCCGTTCCGCCGCCTCGCGGATACCGCTGCGGGCGAAGCTCTTCTCGGCCGTGACGCAGGGATTATCGCTGACCACCACCTTCGCCGCGCCCGCCTCGAAGCACATTTCGACCAGCGCCGCGACCACGTCGGGATTGGTGCAGGCCGCCTGTTCCGGCCGGCGGTCCCAGGAGATGTTCGGCTTGATGAAAACGTTCTGGCCCTTGCCGGTAAACCGCGCCATGCCGCCCAGCGCGGCCAACGCCGCGCGGGTCAGGCGGCGCGCCTCCTCGGCAATCCGGCGGGCATCGGAGGGGGAGGTTTTCGAATGCGCGATCGCCAGTGCGGGCGCCGGCGCCGCGGGTGCGCTGCCGGCTAGCGCGGCGGCCAGAAACCGGCGGCGGTTCCAGTCAGACATGGATTTTTCCGGCAATGCTTCGCGCGGCCGCCTCCAGCGCCGCCGCCGTTTTGCTTCTCTCGCTAAAGGCGATCAGCTTGATGTAATACCGCCCCTGGACGAAGTTGAGGAACCCTTCGCCCGAGTAGCCTTCGCGGCCGATCCGGAGCGCGCCGGAATCCGGCGAGCGCTCGGCCAGGTAGATGCCGAAGGCGCGGGCCGGCGCGCCCATGTCGTAGATGTCCGCCGTCAGGTCGATATCGCCGGCCTTGTATTCGCGGTGGATCAGGGCCACGAACCCGCGCTTGCGGTATGCCTCGGCGCCGCCGTCGAGGTACCGGTACAGGTCCGCGCCATACAGAACCGCGGGCGACGAGGCTCTGCCCCCGAAGACCGAGGGGTCGGGCAGCAGCCCAGCGAGCTTCGGCGGCTGGCCAACCAGCGCCGCCGCGAAAACAACGAGGGAGAATAGTCTGCGCATAAGCCGCCCCGCCTCGGACTACTCTATCTTAATTGCTCGATTGCGTTCCGTACTGGTATGCTCCCGGTGTGGGCGACCAATTCAAGTTGCTGTTCGGGTTGTGGACGCGGCCGGCGGCGGCCATGGGAGCGATTCTGGACCGCGGGAGCGCGCTGTTCGCCCTCGCCGCCGGCTTGGGCGCCACGGCGCTGCTGCAACTCTACGGGCGTCTGCCGTTCGGCTTTTTCATGCCGATGGTGGTCCTGGCCCTGGTGTATGTCCCCGGCGTCCTCGCGCTGGGCGCTCTGTTCGGCAGGCTGGGCCCCATCGGCGGCGTGTTCCAGCGCGACTACTCGCCCCTGTTCACGTGCGCGGCCATGGCGTGGGCCGCGGCGGCTCTTCCGGCGGCGGTGGTGGGCTTCAACGTGCCGGCCCAGGCGCTTTCCGGCGTCGCCCTTGCGGCCCTGGGCTATTTCGCCGTGCTGATGTTCTTCGCCGTGCGGACCATCTCCGGCCTGGGAAACGCCGCGGCCGCCGGGGTCATCGGCCTCTCCTGGGTTCCGCTGGTGGCGGTCGCGTTCCTGTGGGGGACGCTGCGCTACGTGCTGGGCTGGCTGGCATCGCCGTTCTTCCTCTTCTATGCCTGGTATTTCCTGGGCGGCGAGTTGAGCAACCTCGGCTCCGGCTGGCGCAGCCGCCAGAGTTTCCACCGTATGCTCGAAGCGGCGGCCGTGAATCCGCACGATGGCGACGCCCAGTACCAACTCGGGCTGATCTACCAGGAGCGCCGGCAGTACACGGAGGCGATTCGCCGTTTTCAGAATGCCGTCGCCATCGACCCGGAACAGACCGACGCGCACTTCCAGTTGGGATCTGCGGCTGTCCCGTCAATTGACCGGGGCCAAGCCGAGGCCTGAACTCATCGAGTCAGGCGCGCTGCCTCAGTGCACTCAGGTATACGAGCCGACCCTCCTGCCTGGAGACCGGCCGTTACGAGGACGCCCGGCGCGAGTTGGAGATCTACACCGGCCGGCGGCCGTACGACCCGGAAGGGCTCTACTACTACGGTAGGGCCCTGGAGGCGCTCGGCGACGCGGCGCAAGCGCGCGACGCGTTCGGCCGCGCCGTGGAAGCGGCGAGGACAGCTCCCCGCTACCGGCGCCGCCTCACCGCGAAATGGAGCCGCTTGGCGCAGAAGGAAATGTAACGCCTCCGGGCGCGGTGTCCCACCAGCGGACGGCCGCCCGAAACGCCTGCTCGTGCTTTCATCGACTTACGCGGGCGCCCGGTTTGCTGCTCCCCCTGCATGGCCAGCAAAGAATGTGTGCGCGAGCCGATGGAAGGACTGCCGGCCGCGGAGTACCTCAACGAACGGGTTCAGGCTGGATGGAAGCTGGTCGCTCTGGAATGGGAGCGCGAAACCGAAACAGGCCGCCGCACGGAGTGGAGTGAGGAAATCCCCTACGGGCTCCAGGTATCGCCCGATTGCGCGCGCCTGGTGCAGAACCCCGGCGAGATCGAGATCATCGTCCTGGCGCTCGACATGATCGTGGAAGACTGCCCGCTGTCACGCGTGGCGGACGAGCTGAACAACCGCGGATATGAAACCCGGCGGGGAGAGCGGTGGACCCCCACGGCGCTCTTCAACCTGCTGCCGCGGATGATCCAGATCGGGCCGAAGCTGTTCGTGAGCGAGGAGTGGGCCAGCCGCCGCCAGCGCCTGCCGAGAATGGTGTAGAGCGCCGGCGCCCTCCCGTGCCGCGCGTCGGCGCGCTGCGCCAAGCTTCCCCTCGGCGTTCGGCCGGCCCGTGGGCGGAAGCCCACAGCGGCGCGCTGAAACGCGCTCCACAAGCCGCAAACCCGCGCTCGCCCGTTCGGCACGGCTTGGGGCCATCCCGTTATACTGCGAGTGAAGGTCTGATTCCTTGGATATCTCCGAACCCATCCCATCGGCCGGAAAACCTCGGTTCGCGCGCTTGATCTATTGGGCCGCGGCGCTCGTCCTGGCGGCCGTCCTGCTCTACTACTCGATCCGCGGGATCGACTGGCTGCGCGTCTGGGAGACGTTGCGCGGCGCAAATCCCGTGTTTGCGTGCCTCGCCCTGGCCAACATATCCGCGGCCATGTTTCTCAGGGCGCTGCGCTGGCGGGTTCTTCTTACGGCCGAGGGCCCCGTTTCCGTCCCACTGGCGTTCCGGGCCACCGCGGCGGGATACCTGGGCAACAACGTCCTGCCCGCGCGGGCCGGCGTCGAGCGGGGAGGCAGACCAGAATATCTGCGCCCCGGTCCTGCGGGAGTTGGCGCGGCGCGGATATGTGGCGCTGGCGTTGACCCAGCGGGGCCTCGACGCGCGGCGACCGGGCACCGAGGACCAGGCCAAG
>JAIQFU010000570.1 GCA_020073115.1 Terriglobia bacterium | reverse complement strand
CGCCGGCTTCCAGTTGGCGGTCGGTCTGTTCCACCCAGGCGGTTTTGGTGTTTTCGCGCGCTTGCTGATCGCGGCGGTTCCTGAGCCGCTCGATCTCGAACGCCAGGCCGGGGTGCCGCTCGTGGATCGAGCGCAGGATCTGCCATTGGTCCAGCGCCTCGTTGAACTGGCTCCGCTCCTCGAAATAACGCGCTTTGGAAATAATGGAATTCACAAGGTCGCGCTTGTCGCGCGCCAGCTTCACGGCTCGCTCGAAATGCGGCTCGCCCGGGCAGAGCCGGAGGGCCTCTTCCAGGATGCCTACGCGGCGTTGCAGGTCCGGCTCCTCCTCCACCCTGCGGTCGGTTTCGGCGATGACCGCGGAGAGGGCCTGCCGCCGGCGATCCTCGACATCGAACTGGAGCGCCTGGAACAGCGCGTGATTCGGATACTTGGCGAGGTACTGGCGGCAGATGGCCAGGGCGGCTTCGCACTCGTCGGCCGCCAGGTTTCGCCGCGCCTCGTCGTAGGCATTCCGGATGGCGTTGTGCTCCGAGTGGACCTGGTTGTAGAAGCTGTGGTACGTGCCGGTTCGCCCCGATTCGGCCTCGGGCTGGTCCCGGTCGAGCCGTATGAGGTGTTCCAGTTTGCTCAGGGCGCTGGTGATGTCGCCCTTGTCCCAGGCCTGCATGGCGGCCTGGTAGAGGCGCGCCTTCTCCTCGCGGGCGTGAGAGATCTCGCGCTCGCGGCGCGCCGCTTCCGCCACCAGTTCCAGCGCGACGGTGTCGTTGGGCTTGAGCTTGAGCACGTTGTCCAAGGCTTCGCGCGCCTGGCCGAACGCCTGGTTCTCCAGGTGCTGCGACGCGATCTGGATCCATTCCTCGATCTTTTTCTCGCGGCGCTCCCGCTCGATCTGCTGCTTGAGCGCGAGCGCGTCCGGGTCCTCGGCGTCGAGGTCCAGCGCATCCTGGACTTTGCGCAAGGCGAGCGAGTATTCGTCGGCGTCGAAAAAGCGGCGCGCGTTCTCCAGCGATTGTTTGATCCGCGTGCGCCGCACGGCCTGGTCCACCTGCCGGCGGAGGAGCCCGACTTCCTGATCGAGATGGCCCTCGGTCTCCAACTCGGCCAGGATTTCCAGCGCGAACGCGTAATCGCCCTGCTCGAAGCTGAGCCGGGCTTTTTCCAGCCGCGGCCTGACTTTGGACGCGTCGAAATACTCCAGCGGCTCGTTGCGCCGGGCCTTCTGGAGCGCGTCGCCGAATTCGCGCGCGCTGGGAAAGCGGTGATACGGCTGTTTGGCGAGGGCTTTGTGGATCACCTGGCTCACGGCGTAGTTGACGGCAGGATTGAGCTGCGAAACGGGCGGCGGGTTCTGGCGGCGAATCGCTTCCACCAGATCGGTGTCGGACGGCTCGTCGAACGGGCGGCGCCGGGTCAGCGTCTCGTAGGCCACCACGGCCAGCGCGAACTGGTCGGAGAGCGGCGTCGGCGGCTTCATTTCCAGGCATTCCGGAGCCATGTAGAACAGCGTCCCTTTGATGCTGGTCTTGGATTGCACGGAAACGGTGCGCGCGATGCCGAAATCGATGATCTTCACCGAATCATCGTCCATCACGAAGATGTTGCTCGGCTTGATATCGCGGTGGACGAGGCCGCGTTCGTGGGCGGCGTGCAGCCCGCGCGCCGCCTGGTCCACGATGTTGATGGCGTTCTCGACCGTCAGCCTGGGGCTGGCGGCGCGGATCAGCTTGTCGAGCGTCAGGCCGGGCAGCAGCGGCATCACGAAGAAGGGCTTCTTCATGCCGCCCTCTTCGAACTCGCCGATATCGTAGAGCCCGACGATGTTGGGGTGCACCATCGTGGCCAGGACGCTCCACTCTTTATAGAAAAGGTCGGCGGAAGCGGGTTGGTCGATGTCGAGGATGGTTTTGAGCGCGACCTCGCGCTTCATGAGGTTGTCGACGGCCTTATAAACGACGCCCATGCCGCCCCGGCCCAAAACCTCGCCCAACTCGTAGCGCTCCTGGAGGTTGGTCCGCCTGGATCCCATGCCCCTTACCCCTCGGCTGAAAAAGCCTGACTAGCAATAGGAGACGCCATTTCGGGGCGCCGGTGCAATTAATACGCCCGGCGTTCGGTGAGGAATCGCACGGAGTTGTGCTACCTTCGGGTGCGAGGTGGGGTCGTGGACGTCTACGGCGCGATTGAAGCAGGCGGGACAAAGTTCGTTTGCGGCGTGGGGAGCGGACCTGGGGAGTTTGACTCCGAATCGTTTCCGACCACGGAGCCGGCAGAGACGGTGGAGCGGATCGCCGGATTCTTTCGCGGCAAGCCGGCGGTGAAGGCCGTGGGGATCGGCTCCTTTGGCCCCGTGGACCTGCATCCCGCATCGCCCACCTACGGCTATATCACCTCGACTCCGAAAGCGGGATGGCGGCAGTTCGATCTGGCTGGGGCGGTAGGGCGGGCGCTGGGCGCGCCGGTGGCGTTCGAGACCGACGTGAATGCCGCGGCTATCGGCGAGGCGCGTTGGGGCGCCGCGCGGGGACTCGCCGATTTCGTCTACCTGACCATCGGCACGGGGATCGGAGGCGGCGCCATGGCGGGCGGCCGAATCGTCCATGGGCTCGTCCATCCGGAGATGGGGCACATCCGCATTCCGCACGATCTCGCGCGCGATCCCTTCCCGGGCGGCTGCCCGTTCCATGGAGACTGCCTGGAGGGCCTGGCTTCGGGACCCGCGATGCAGGCGCGCTGGGGAAAACCGGCGCAGGAGTTGCCGGCGGACCATCCGGCATGGGAGTTGGAGGCGCAGTACGTGGCGCTGGGGGTGGTCACGCTGGTATGCACACTTTCGCCCAGGCGGATCGTCATCGGCGGCGGGGTGATGCGGCAGCGGCAGTTGTTCCCGATGGTGCGGCGCGAACTGGCGCGGCTGCTCAACCGTTATATTCAGGCGCGGGCGCTGCTGGAAGAGATGGATTGCTATGTCGTGCCGCCGGGATTGGGAGAAAGAGCGGGCGTGCTGGGGGCGCTGGCGTTGGCGGAAGGGATGCACCCGTAAGATCCGGGGTCGGATGCCGGCATGACTGCCGATACGGCGAACAGGAATGTTCACGCCACGGCGTGGCGGGCGCGCTCGCGGCCTGTCGCTTTCTGTAGCGCCGCGGCCAGCAGCACGATCAACCCGAAATAGAAAGCGAACTCCGGCGCGGACACAATCACGGCCGCCGCGGGACTGGCGCCGCGCAGCATCGGAGGTTTCTCCATCAAGCCTCTGGCGAGGCCCCACAGGTGCGTCAGGGGGCCCAGGGCCGCGCCGAGCAGAACGAAGGAGAGCGCGG
>JAIQFU010000569.1 GCA_020073115.1 Terriglobia bacterium | reverse complement strand
TTCGCGTCGGCGTCGGGCATGTTCTTCAACCTCCACGGGCTCTTTGCTTCGCCCGTCAAGATCGATTCCATCGAGTTGCTGCGCTCCGGCAGCCGCTATTTCGTCCGCACTCGCTCCGCCGATGGCATCGAAGGCGTCATCCAAACCAAGGACATGGAGGACTTCGTCCCCATCCTGCTGCGGCGCGTCATCCCGCGTTTCCTCGGCAAGGACGCGCGCGATCTCGAGCGCCTGGTCGACGATGTTTACGTCGCCAACTACAAACTCTCGGGCCAGGCCTTGTGGTGTCCCGTGGCGTATGTCGAGCAGAGTCTCTTCGATCTGCTGGGGAGAACCGCGCGTAAACCCGCGGCGGAACTCATGGGCGGGGCGCTTCGCAAGGAGATCCCCGTCTATCTTTCCGGCTCGGGACGCGACACCACGGCGGAAGAGGAGGTGGAGGTCTACGTTCGCGGCGTCGAACGCACCGGCGCCAAGGCCGTGAAGTTCAAAATCGGCGGGCGCATGAGCGACAATCGCGACGCCTATCCCGGCCGCACCGATCGGCTGCTTGAACTCGCGCAGAAGCGTTTGGGCGGTAAGGTCGTCCTCATGGCCGACGCCAACGGCTCCTACAGCGCGCCCGAAGCGATCGAGATCGGCCGGCGCCTGGAGAAGATGAACTACCTCTGGTTCGAGGAACCCTGTCCTTGGGAAGAGAAAAGCGAGACCAAAAAGGTCGCCGACGCGCTCTCCATGAAGGTCGCGTTCGGCGAGCAGGACTCCAGCCTCTGGATGTTCCAGTGGATGATCGACAACCGAGTCATGGATATCGTCCAGCCCGATCTCAACTATAACGGCGGTTTCATCCGCGCCGCGCGGGTGGCCCGCATGGCGCGCCGGGCCAACCTCTGGATATGTCCCCACAACACCCAGACCGGCCCGGCCTCCGTCAACATCCTGAACTTCGCCGCGACAACCCCGAATAGCGGGCCCTACATGGAATACGTCTCGCGCGCGCCGCAGCCCAAGGAATCCTGGTACTCGCCGGATTTCGAAATCAGGAACGGCGCTATCCCCGTTCCCACCTCGCCCGGCCTCGGCGTGGAGTTCGATCCGGACTTTCTGAAAAAGGCGGACCGCGTGCGCGCCTAGCGCAGGCCTCGGCCGCTCACCAGGTACACGGCGAAGCTGCCCAGCCAGTGCCCGCCTTCGTAGTGTTCGCTCCGAATGCTCTCCAACCCGGTCTCCCGGAGCCGGTTGGACAGGGCGCCCAATGGTTTCCGGCGCGGGTCCCCGGCCGGCAATCCGGCGACGATCCCTTCCAGCATCCAGGCACGGCTGAGATTGAGCCCCGCCAAGTGGTAAAGCTTCCCGTCCGTGACGTCCATGACCCGCGTCGGTTCCAGGGTCACCTCCGGCAGAAACGCCGTGAACCACCGCCCGAACTCCGCCGCCGGCAGGATCCGCCGCACCACGTCGGCTTCGGCCAGGCAGGGGGAGAGGAAGTCCTCGCCCGATGGTTCATAGGAGAGCGGACAGGCCGTGTCTTTCAGGTAATAGTCCCGCGCGCGCGCTTCCACCAGCTTCCCAAACTGCGCATTCCCGGCAATCCGTGCGTAGTCGAGCATCAGCCCCATGCCGAAAGCGGTGTTGTTGTGCTCCCCCGTGCGAATCGGGTTTTGGAGCTTGGGCAGCCACGACGCCACGCGCGCCGCCGCCGCCTCTTCCAGCGGGCGCAGCGCCGCGGACCATGGGCGCGCCTCGGGGTCGTCCCATTCCTTCAACTCGGCCGCCAGTTGGAGCAGCCACGCTAACCCGTACGGGCGTTCGAAAGTATTCCGGCCCTCCGCATTCAGGTACTTCACTTCTTGCGCAATGTTCGCCGCGGTGAGGCTCCGTCCCAGGGCGCGCCGCGCTTCGGGCGCGAACGGCGCCTGTGGGAACAGCCGGGCGAGCCGCGCCAACAGCCAGTGGCCGTGCACGGAGGAGTGCCAGTCGTAACAGCCGTAGAACGCGGGCGTCAGTTCGCGTGGCGGTTTCACATCGGCGTCGGAGGCCAGCGAATGCGCGATCTTGTTCGGATACTCCTTGTGTACGCAATCGAGCGCCAGCCGGGCGAACCGCGAGGCCTGGTCCTGGCCGAAGTCCGAAGCCGCCATCAACCCTCCGCTCAAGGCCAGTCCGGTCGCCAGAAGTCTCGTCATCCCTGTATGTTACGCTACCGCGGAGAACCGGCGCGGCAGGATCACGCAGTTCCGGCAGTTCGGGCGACTCCCACAGCCCTGCGGGCCATCCAAGCGTGTAGGCAATGCAAAAGGTCGCCGCTCCGGCGGCTTCTGAAGGCTTCCCTTTCGATCCCCAACGTCGCCGCCGCGGTCCGGTTCAGGCTCCGTATCCGTACGTCTTCATCCACCACGAAGAGGGAGAGGGGGACTGCATCCATCAGCGTTCGATTAGTACGAATTGGTCTTCTCCCCCACGGCCCAGGCCCGCTTTCGCGGTAAACCCTCACCATATCAACGAATTACTGAATCTCCCAGGGAGCGCGGGGACGTACCTGCCGTGGAATATCCACGGACCCGCATATGAGCATTGGTGTTGTAAAATACAACACCCATTATTGGAGGCGATGATTTTCCCGGCGCCTTAGCGTAACCTTAGGGATAAGAAGTCTAGTCGCACGTTCCGGACGGCAGTACCTCACTTCACGCCGCGGGGCGAGCAGGCGGGGGGAGTCGCCAGCCGCTCCTGACGTCAATTGCGCCACCTAAACCGTCGTTGGGAGCCGTTCTCGGCGGCGGACTAAACCATCTCTGGGGAGTACTAAATGCCGAATGGCGCAAAACTAAGTCCATCGCGGGAAATGGAAGACGCCCTGATGTACCTTCCGCGAAAGGGCGTAACGGACTACCGCAAGGGCCAGATCGTTTTTGACGAACATCAACCGTCCAGAGGGCTTCACCTGGTTGTCCAGGGGAGAGTTAAGGTCACCATCCCTCTCGATGACGGCTGTCAGACCGTGGTCGATATTTTCACAACGGACGATTTCTTCGGCGAGAGTTCCCTGCTTGGTTCCGCTCAGTATTCGGAGCGCGCGCTGGCGCTCGATAATGTGACCCTCATGTCCTGGACGAGCGCCGAAATCGAAGATCAGGTGGAACGCCAGCCCCGCCTGGGTATTGCGCTGCTGCAGATGCTGGTGAAACGTGGGTTGGATTACGAGGAGCGGCTGCAAAGCTTCGCCCTCGACAAGACGCCCGAGCGGGTCGTCCGCTCCTTGCTGCGCCTCGACGACCGTCTGGGGTCCCGGACCGAGGACGGCTCCATCAAGATTCCGCCCC
>JAIQFU010000568.1 GCA_020073115.1 Terriglobia bacterium | reverse complement strand
GGGCCTCCGCTTCGGGCGCGTTGGGCGTGATCAGCGCCGCCCGCGGCAGCAGCGCATCGCGCATGGCGCGCATGGCCGGCTCGGGCAGGAGCGGCGCACCGTGTTTGCTCACCATCACGGGATCGACCACCAGCGGGAACCCGAACGAGCCTGCCACCCGCGCCACTGCTTCCACGACTTCCGCCGACCCGAGGGCGCCGGTCTTCGCCGCGGCCGGCGGAATATCCTCCAGCACCGCCTCGATCTGCTGAATGACGAGTTCCACCGGCATCACCACCACGCGCGAGACCCGCATCGTGTTCTGTACGGTCAGCAGGGTGATGGCGGCCTCGCCGTAGACCCCGAACTGGTGGAAGGTCTTGAGATCGGCCTGAATTCCAGCGCCCCCGCTGGGGTCGGAACCGGCGATGGTGAGCGCGACGGGGGGCACCCTTCAGAGTACCGCCGGCGCTCGGTTTGTGGCGCCGGCGGCACTCACTTCAACCAGAGCGCAACCTGCGGGGAAACCGCCGTCCCCACTTTCAGCCGCGCCGTGGCGCTCCCCGGCGGCACGAAGCCCCCGGGGACGCGGGCGTTGATCTGCATCAGGCCGGTCAGGCCCGGGGCGTCGCCGGCATAGAGAAGCCGGGCTTCCATTCCGGCGATGGTCAGGCTCACCGGCAGTCCCGCGCGCCCTTCGCCGGTGGCGTAGAGCACGACGATGTCGCCGCGGGCGGCGGGGTTGGCTTCGGAGTTGAGGGCGCCGTCCTGGTTCAGCACGGCTGGGAAAAGCGCAGGCGCCGCCTCGACCACTCCCACATCCTCTGACCCGCTTCCCGCTTCCACGTGAACCGTGGAGCCCACAACCGCGCCCGGCGGCACCTGCACGCTAATTTGCCCCGGCGCGGCGGCGATGACAGGCGCCGCGACACCGTCGAAGCTGGCTTCCGCCCCCGGGCTGAGGATCGTCACAAGTTCTCCGGGAGCCACCGGCCCCGCCTCGCCGCTGGCGGCGTTGACCACCGAAATGACCGGCGGCGGCTCCACCGGATCGGCCGGCGCCGCTCCATCGGGGACCAGGCGGCGGACGCGGTGGTTGCCGGAATCGGCGAAATACAGGTTGCCGGCTCCGTCGAGCGCCAGCCCCGCGGGCGCATTCAGCCGCGCGGCGGCGGCCGGTCCGCCGTCGCCCGCGAGTCCCGGATTGCCGCTGCCCGCGATGGTGTAGATCAGGCCTGCGGGCGTAATCCGCCGGATGCGGTGGTTGCCGGTGTCGGCAAGGAAGATGGCGCCGTCGCCGTCCACGGCCACCCCGTCCGGGCTGTTGAGCTGCGCGGCAGTGGCAGGCCCGCCATCGCCGCTGAAGCCGGCTTCTCCCGTACCCGCGACACTTGCCAGCGCTCCGTCCGGGGCCGCTCTCTGAATCCGATGATGCAGCGGATCCGCGATGTACAGATTACCGGCGGCGTCGAGTGCGCAGCCGCCGGACCCGCTGCCGGCGACGACCCGCACCGCTTCGGCCGTCGCGTGAAGGACGCGGTGGTTCAGCGCATCCACGATGTAGAACCCCCCGGCGCGATCCGCGCAAACGGCGCGCGGCCGGCCGACCGGAGCAGCCAGAGGAGAGGCGAGGTCCGGACCGGCGCCCGTCTCCCCGGTCCCCGCTACCGTTCGGATGCGCCCATCCGCAGCCACCTGCCGGACGCGGGCGTTGCCGGTATCGGCGATCAGCGCGTTGCCGGCGGCATCCACCGCGACCCCGAAGGGCGAATCGAGCGAGGCGGAAGCCGCCGCCGCTAGCCCCGCTTCGTATCCGGCGGCGCCTGTGCCCGCCAGAGTGCCGATGATCCCGGAAGCTGTCACCTTGCGGACGCGATTCGACCCGGCGTCCGCGATGTACAAGCTGCCGGCGGCGTCCAGGGCGACGGCAAACGGGTTCGCCAGCAGCGCCTGCGCGGCGGGTCCGCCATCGCCCACATGCGTATAGCCGTCCCCGGCCAGCACACGGGCCACCCCCGTGGGGTCCGCGGCCTGTACCCGCGGACCATCGGCGATATACAGCGTGCCCCCCGCGGCCGCCAGGTCGCGCGGCGACCGGGTCTGCGCGGCGAGATTGCTCCATTCTCCGGAGGCGGCGTACACGTGAACCAGCGGTGCGCCGTCGGCGACGTAGAGCCTCCCCGCCGCATCCACCGCCACGCCGGTAGGGGTGAACAGCCGGTGGGGCGTCCCGCCACCGAGCACGGTGAACATTGAGCCGCCGGGAAGGAGCTTGCAGACGCGGTTGCTGCCGGAATCGGCGATGTAAAGCGCGCCCGCGCCATCGAAGGCCAGGCCCGCGGGAGAATCGAGGCGCGTCGCTCCTGCGCCTCCGGCCACCGTCACCAGGCCGCCCCCGGGCGACCATTTCAGGACTCGCCGCCCGGCGAATTCCGAGATGAACAGGTCCCCCGCCGCGTCCACCGCCACGTTGCGCGGCGCAAGCAGCGCGGAGGCGGCCGTGGAGATGGTTCCGTCGGGAGCGATGCGCCGCACCCGGTTGTTCCCCAGGTCGGCGATGTACACGGAACCCGCGGCATCCGCTGCCAGGCCGTAGGGCAGGTTCAGTTGGGCCGCCGCGGCGGGACCGCCGTCGCCCCCGAACCCCGCCGCGCCGGTCCCGGCGACGGTCGTAACGTTGCCCCGGAGATCGACCCGCCGTACGCGGTGATGGTCCGTGTCGGAGAGATAGATGTTGCCGTGCGGGTCCACGGCGATCCCCTGTATCGCCCCCATCTGCGCCGCCACTGCCGGGCCGCCCTCGTCCGATGCCGCGCCGCCCGCCACCGCTTCGATCCGGTAGAGCGTGCGCGGCGGGTTATCCCCGCCCGCGAGGCAGGCCGCGAACGCCAGGAGACACAAAGAGCGCTTCATGTCCGTAGTAATGTGGTGCGTTCCGCAGGCGGGAATTCTCAGAAAAATGTACGATGTGTTCATGAACGTTGGCATGATTGGAACGGGCGCGATCTCGCAAAAACACGCCCAGGCTTATCGGAATATCGGGTTCCACCTCTCGGTATGCACGGACATCAACGAAGAGGCCGGCCGCCGCTTTGCGGACCAGCACGGGGCGGAGTTCGTCCGTACTTACGAGGAGGTGTGCCGTCACCCCCGAGTCGATTTCGTGGACGTCTGCACGTTCCCCGACTTCCGCCTGCAGCCCATCGAGATCTGCGCCCAAACGAAGAAGCACGTTCAGGTGCAGAAGCCCATTTCCACCACCGTGGAAACGGCGCGGCGCATGATCGAAACCGCGCGGCGCGGCGGCATCCTGCTGGGCGTCGTGAGCCAGCACCGCTTCGATGAC
>JAIQFU010000045.1 GCA_020073115.1 Terriglobia bacterium | reverse complement strand
CCTGGCCCTGGCAATTCTCGGCTACCTGGTCAGTTACCGCCGCTACCGGAGACTTCTGCTGGAATCGCCGGTCCGGCTCGCCATCCCCATCGCCTGGCGCTGGAGCCCTTTGCGGTGGCTGGCCCGCTCGCCCCGGCGCGAAGCCATCATGGACTTCATGGCGAAAACCCTGGCCCGCAGCCGCACGCACCGCTTGTTGTGGCTGGTCTACCTGGGCGCCGCGGCGGCCGTCCTGTTGAACAGCTCCCTTATCGACGGCGCCATCCTCATGCGTTCCCACGGCTGGAGCAAAGCGCTGCGCTTCCTGGTGCTGTTCTGGCCGCTGGCCTGCTCCGTGGTCGTGCTCAACGGCTTTCGCCACGTGCTCTCCATTCCGGCGGAGTTGCCCGCGAACTGGATTTTCCAGATCACGGAAGCCCCCGGCCGGGCGGAATGGATGTCCGCCGTGGAGCGCTTCGTCATGGCCTACGCCGTGGCGCCCATTTACCTGGTCCTTTTTCCCGTCGCGGGGTACGTCCTGGGCTGGCCCATGGCCGTCCGCATGACCGTCCTGCAACTGCTGATCACGCTTTCCATCTTCGAAACGCTCTTCTATAGCTGGCAGAAGCTTCCGTTTACCTGTTCCCACATACCCGGGGAACGGCCCTTGGTCGGGGTCGTGGGCAAATACGTGGCGCTGCTCTGCGCGCTCGTGCCGATCGTCTCGCTGATGATCGCCATCGCCAGCCAGATCTGGTTCCTCTACCCCGTCTACCTCGCCAGTTTCGGCGGCATCTGGATCGGACTTCGAAGGCGCCGGCGCGAGGGATGGGGCGAAGCGAAGCTGATTTACGAAGACGCGCCCGCGGTGGTGACCGACCTCGGGCTCAAGGAGCTCACTTATGCGGGAACCGAAGCCCAACTCCGGCGAACTGTTGCAGGGGACGCTGGATATGCTGATTCTGAAGAGTCTCATTCGCGGCCCGATGCACGGGTACGCGGTCATGGAATTTATCCAGCAGACCTCCGAGGACGTCCTGAAAGTGGAGGAGGGAGCGCTCTACCCGGCGCTGCACCGCCTGGAACTGCGCGGCCTGCTGGCATCGGAATGGGGCGTCTCGGAGAACAACCGGCGGGCCAAATACTACAGCCTGACGCCGGCGGGGCGCGAATATCTGGTGGAGGAGGCGGCCCGCTGGCGGAGGATGGCGGCCGCCATCGCCCGCATCATGGAACCGGCCTGAGAGTACCGCCGGTGGTCGGTTTTTGCCACCGGTTGTTTTTCGCCTTCCACCGCCGCCAGTTGGATCGCGACCTCGAAGACGAATTGGCATTCCATCTCGCCATGCGCGAAGCCAAATACCGGTCGGACGGCGCCGATGATGCCCGTACCGCCGCGCGCAGACAGTTCGGTAATCTCGCGTCCGTCAAGGAAACCTGCCGCGACCTTTGGACTCTCGGTTGGATCGAGGCTCTGTGGCAGGACTTGCGCTACGGCGTCCGGCAAGTGTCGGCGCACCGCGGCTTCGCCATTGTGACCGCGGCGACTCTCTCCCTCGGGGTTGCGGCCACCACCACCATCTATAGCGTCTGCGAAGCCCTGGTCTGGAAGACCCCGGCCCTGCGAGACCCCGACAGCCTGGTAACGCTGTTGGAGCGGTTCCCCGGCAACCCTCATCTCTGGAACCCCTCTTCCGCGGCCGATGTGGACGACCTCCGCCATGGCGACGCTCTTCTGGAAGGTCTCGCCAGTTGGGAAAACGCCACGGCCAAAATCGTAGACAGCGGCGGCGAGGCATTGCGCGTCGACCAGGCGCGTGTGAGCCCGAATTTTTTCGACGTGCTGGGCGTCGCGCCGGCGCTCGGGCGCGGGTTCCAACCGGGCGACGACCGGCCGGACCGCGAACGCCAGGTCGTCCTGAGCGACCGCCTCTGGCGCAACCGCTTTGGAGCGAACCCCGGCCTGCCGGGCAAGACCATCCGCCTGGATGGCGCGGACTACGCCGTCATCGGCATCATGCCCCCGAAGTTCGCCTTC
The DNA here is from genome assembly GCA_020073115.1 of Terriglobia bacterium. Taxonomy (GTDB): domain Bacteria; phylum Acidobacteriota; class Terriglobia; order Bryobacterales; family Bryobacteraceae; genus BOG-224. The sequence goes on along the minus strand of JAIQFU010000045.1, from coordinate 15,892 downwards.
CCGCGAGCCGGCAAAGAAGTGTGGACGCCCCTGGCCCTCACTCCCCGGGAACGCGAGTCGCGCGGCGCGCCCCGGCTCGATTCGGTCGGGCGTCTGAAGCCCGGCCGCACGCTCCGCCAGGTCCAGGCGGAACTGGACGCGCTGGCGCTCCGGCTGGAGAAGCTCTATCCGCAGACCAACGCAAAGCGCCGCTTCATGGCCTGGCCAGTCCGCCGTTACCTGGTGGGCGATTACGCCTCGCAGTTCGGCCGCATGCTTCTGGGCGCCGCGCTCTTCGTCCTGTTGATCGTGTGCATGAACGTAGCCAACCTGCAACTCGCCCGTGGGGCGGCGCGGCGCCGGGAAGCGGCCCTCCGCCAGGCGCTGGGCGCCGGGCGCTGGCGCATCGTGGCGCAACTGGTGACCGAAACCGTGGTGCTCGCCCTGGCCGGGTGCGCACTGGGCATCGGGATGGCGTGGTGCGGCGCGCGGGCGATTCGCACGGGCATGCCCGCCGAACTGCAGCGATACTCGTCCGGATGGGCCGATCTGGGCATCAACCCCAGGGTGCTGGCATTCGCGCTCGCGGCGGCGGTTCTCAGCGGCATTCTGGCGGGCTTCGTCCCGGCGCTGCGGGCCTCGCGCCGGTCTCCTCACCCTCAGGGTCGAATCGGAACTGCATCGCGACCTCCTGGAGCGGATCGCCATGCTCCCTGGAGTCCAGGCCGTGGCGGCGGTCTCGGCACTGCCCTATGGCCGGCATGCCCGGTTCAGCGAGTTCGGCCTCCTAGGCGCGAACTCGCAACCCGGCCGCCCGCCCGTCGCACAGATCCAGGCCGTGAGTCCCGATTACTTCCGCGCCCTGCATATCCCGCTCCGCGCGGGGCGCCTTTTGGGCGATCGGGATCGGCTCTCCGCCGTCCTCAGCGAGGAAGCCGCCCGCGGGTGGTGGCCGTCCGGTCCCATCGGCCAACAGATCCGGCTGGGCGCCCGGTGGCTCACGATCGTCGGGGTGGTGGGAGGAGTGAAGGCGAGCGTGATGGATCGCGCGCCACGCCCCACGGTGTACGTGCCGTACGCCGAATTTCCGGAACCCGGGATGGATATCGCCATCCGCTGCGCCGGAGACCCGCTGGCCCTGGCTGCGCCCGTCCGTTCGGCCGTCAAAGCGGTGGATCCCGAGCAGCCCGTGGCGGATCTCATGACGCTCGAAAGAATGAGACGGAATGAAGCCATCGGGCTGACGTACGCGGCGGCGCTGATGAGCGTTTTCGGCTTCATCGCGCTGGCGCTTTCATGTATCGGCGTCTATGGTATGACCGCCTATCTGGTCTCGGAGCGGACGCACGAGATCGGCGTCCGGATGGCCCTCGGCGCGGCGGGGCCGAGCGTGTTGGGAATGATATTCCGCCAGGGCGCGCGCGCGGTGCTGGCGGGCATCGCCCTGGGCCTGTTGCTCGCCCTCGCGCTGGCGCGCGTTCTAGCGGCGATCATCTGGGGCGTCCGCGCCACGGACCCGGGCGCATTCACGGCCATTCCGTTGCTGCTGATCTCCGCCGCCGCCTTGGCCATCTACCTCCCCGCGCGCCGCGCCGTCCGAATCGATCCCCTCACCGCCCTGCGCCACGAGTAAGGCCGGCGTGGGGAGTACCGCCGGTGGTCGCATTTTGCCACCGGTGTTTTTCGGCCCGCGATTCCAATCATCGGTGGCAGAAGGCGACCACCGGCGGTACTACATCGGTTATCATGTTCGGAAATGCGTCAAATCGGGTTTTGCCTTCTCTTAGTCCTTTCGCTTTCGGCCGCCGACAAGAAACCGGCCAAAGCGCCCGCCAAAGCGCCGGCCGCCCCTGTCGCGGCGCCGCAGAAAATCGACGAAGCCTACACGGCCAAAATCCGCGAGTACACCACCGAGAAGTTCTTCTCAACCGAATTGGTGGACCACCTGCCCGCGTCCGCCACCGTACCCGCGCCCGATAAGGTCCTGGGCTATGTCATCGGAACGCCCAATAAGCTCACTTACTCCAAGGATATCTATCGCTACATGCGCGAGCTGGAGAAAGCCTCCAAGCGCGTCCGGGTGTTCTCCATCGGCAAGTCGGAAGAAGGCCGGGAGATGATTCTCGTCGCCGTCTCGGACGAGGCCAACATCGCGAAACTCGACCGCTACCGCGAGATCGCGGCCAAGCTGGCCGACCCTCGCAAGACGCCGCCGGAAGAAGCCGCGAAGCTGATCGACGAAGGCCTGCCCATGTACTGGGCCACGGGCAGCATCCACTCCACCGAGACCGGATCGCCCGAAATGCTCACCGAGCTGGCCTACCGCCTGGCCGTCGAGGAAACGCCCTTCATCCAGAACATCCGCAAGAACTCCATCGCCCTGATCACCCCGCTCATCGAGGTGGACGGGCACGACCGGGAAGTGGACGTCTACAGCTATCGCAAGGCCAATCCCACCAAGCCCGCGCCGCCCCTCGCCTACTGGGGCAAGTACGTGATGCACGACAACAATCGGGACGGCATGGGCATGGGGCTGGCGCTCAGCCGCACGATGATGAGCACATTCCTCGACTACCATCCCACCGTGCTGCACGACCTGCACGAATCCGTGCCGTTCATGTACATCTCCACAGGCATGGGCCCCTATAACGCGTGGCTCGACCCGATCGTGGTGGACGAGTGGCAGAAAATGGCCTGGGTGGACGTGGAGGAGATGACCAAGCGCGGCGTCCCCGGTATCTGGACCTGGGGATACTACGACGGCTGGGCCCCCAATTACATGTTCTACGTGGCCAATGGGCACAATTCCATCGGCCGCTTCTACGAAACGTTCGGCGCCGGCGGGGCCGACACCGGTGTGCGCACCGTACCGCCAACCCAGACCACCCGCACCTGGTACCGCCCCAATCCGCCCCTGCCCCGCGTCAACTGGTCCATCCGCAACAACATCAATCTGCAACAGAGCGGCGTCCTGTTCGCCATGAACAATGTCGCCGCCAACCGCAAGCAGTTCCTGGAAAACTTCTACCTGAAGAGCAAGCGCAGCGTGGAGAAGGCCGCCAACGAAGGCCCGGCCGCCTACGTCATCCCCGGCGACGATCCGCGGCCCGGCGAGTGCGCCGAAGTGGTGAACCTGCTCAAAGCGCAGGGCGTGGAAGTGTACCGGCTCAGCGCCGAGACCGAGGTCCCCGTGAGCGGCGACAAGAAGCAGAAGTTCGCCGCCGGCAGCTACGTCGTCCGCATGGACCAGCCCTACAGCCGCATGGCCGACATGCTGCTCGACACCCAGTACTACAACGTCAACGACGCCGCGCCCTACGACGACACCGGTTGGACCGTCGGCGCGCTGCACAACGTAACCACCGTGCGGATCGTCAAACCCGACATTCTGAAAGCCGCCATGACCTTCGTGGACGGACCGGCGAAGCCCAAGGGGGGCATCGTGGGCAGCGCCTCGACGGCTTACCTCATCAACCACAACGCCGATAACACGCTGGCCACGCTGCGCTTCGCCCTTCGCGACGTGAAAATGCTCGCCGCCGAGGACGCCTTCAAGGCCGACGGCCGCGATTTCGGCATCGGTTCCTTTGTTATCAAGACCGAGGGCAACGCCGCCGGCCTGCGCTCCAGGCTAGACCAGTCCCTCATCGGCGCGGGCGTCACCGCCTACGCCGTGGCCGAGGTCCCCAAAGTGGCCACGCATGAGTTGGCCGCGCCCCGCATCGCCTTCGTGCACAACTGGGGCAGCACGCAGAACGAGGGCTGGTTCCGCATCGCCTTCGACCGCCTCAAAATACCTTACGACTACCTTTCCGATGTCAAACTGGCCGCCATTCCCAACCTGCGCGACCGCTACGACGTCATCGTTTTCGGCCCTATGAGCGGGAGTTCACAGCGCATCGTGAACGGCACGCCCCTGCGCGGCGACCCTGTGCCCTACAAGGGGACGGAGGCCATGCCGAATATCGGGACGTCTCCCGACACGGCCGATGACACGCGCGGCGGTTTGGGCCTGGAAGGCATGGTCAAGATCGCCAACTTCGTGGACGCCGGCGGTCTGCTCGTGACCATCACCGCCAACGCCTCGATTCCCATCGACTACGGTCTGATCGAAGGCGTGAGCATTACCCCGACGCAAAACCTGCGGGCCCGCGGGAGCGTCCTCGAATCCGTGGTGGCCGACAAGAAGAGCCCCATCGCCTACGGCTACGGCGACAAGCTGGCGGTGTACTTCAGCCAGGCGCCCGTGTTCCAGGTGAGCGCCATGGGCGGCGGGTTCGGCGGCCGCGGCGGCGGTGGCGGTGGCGGCGCCCGTGGTGGGCGCGGAACAGATGTGGCGGGAACCGAAGGCGCCGCTCCGGCGCCGAGCCGCGTCACCGGCCGCGGCTCCCTGGCGGAGCCCGATATCGCCCAGGGCCGTCCCGCGGAGATGGGAGCCCCGCCCCAGCCGGCAGGCCGCGGCGGCGCCCCCCAGGATGAGTTAGCCGCTCCGATGCAGCGCCAGCAGCCCCCGCCCGAACTCCGCCCGCGCGTCATCGTGCGCTTCGCCCCGGAAAACGAGTTACTCGTTTCCGGCATGCTGGCCGGCGGCCGCGAGTTGGCCAACCAGCCCGCCGTCGTGGACGCCCCGCGCGGCAAGGGCCACATCCTGATGTTCGCCAACAACCCCATGTGGCGCAACCAGACCCAGGGCAGCTACTTTCTGCTGTTCAACGCCATGCTGAACTACAACAGCCTGGGCGTGGGCCGAACCGAGCAGCCCGCCCCCGGCCGAGGCGCCCGCGGCGGCGAAGACCAGTAGTCTTTTTGTGGAGTGGGCCTCCGGCCGGAGGCCCACTCCACAGTATTAATACCCGTGCCCGCCGTTCCCGGTTGAGATCTTCCCCTTGAACATCCGGTACACGAACACGAAATACCCCACCGCAATCGCCATCCCGAAACTCCACCAGATCAACCCCACCGCCAACGCGTGTTCCCCGGAGTGGGCGTTGTAAATGGTGATATTCAGCGCCGGGTCCGTGGTAGACAGCAGCAGGTTGGGATACACCGCCGCCGCGGCGCCCACCAGCATCAGGACCAGGTACGCGCACGAGGACAGGAATGCGCCGCGCTCGTTCCCGCTTCTTCCCATGCTCCGCATGGTGAATAGCGATGCCGCCACCAGCGCCGGAATCGCAAACAGGGCCGGCATTCGACGGTAATTGTCCAGCAGGTCCGGGCGAATCGCCAGCGTAGCCGCCAGGCTGACCAGCGTCACCAGCGCCAGCACGGGCCACAGGAATGCGGCCGCGCGGCGCGCGCGAACATTCAGTTCGCCACTCGTCTTCAGCGCCGCGTAGTTCGCTCCATGCAGCGCCAGCGCCACCACCGCTACCACGCCTGCAATCACCGTGTACCAGTCCAGGATCCCGGGCTGCGGGCCGACGTTCCAGTCCGTCCAAAGCGGCAGGAAGAAGTAGCCGTCGCGTTGCAGGGGCACGCCGCGAATCACGTTCCCCAGCGCCGCGCCGAAAAATACGGTCAGCAGCAGGCTGCTGATTCCGAACGCGCCTCCGAAAAGCCCGCGCCACACCGGCGAATCCAGGTGCATCCGCAGTTCGACCCCGATCCCGCGCAGGATCAGCAGCCACAACACGATCATCAGCGGAAGATAGAAGCCGCTGAACCCCGACGCGTAAAGCAGCGGGAAGGCGAAATACAGCGTTCCCCCGCCCGCCAGCAGCCAGACTTCGTTGCCGTCCCAAACCGGGCCGATGGTGCGAATCAGCAGACGCCGTTCCTCCTCCGTCCGCGCAAGGAAGAGATGAAGGACGCCGATCCCCAGGTCGAACCCGTCGAAGACGACGTATGCCGCGATCATCACCGCGACGAGCAGAAACCAGGTCGTGAGCATAGCGTTCTCCTTTCAGGCCAGGGTCACCGGCATGCCCGAGCCGGCCTCGGCGCCCGCCTCATCCACCGGGCCGCGCTCGATGACGCGCCGCACCAGGAACAGGAAGAGAATGGCCAGCAGCGTGTACAGCCCCATGAACCCCAGCAGCGTAAACAGCCCGTTGCCCGCGTGCACGTTTTTCGAGTATCCCTCGCCGGTTCGCATCAGTCCGTAGACCAGCCAGGGCTGGCGGCCGGCCTCGGCCGTCATCCATCCCGCCGTATTCGCAATATAAGGGAAAGGCAGGCAGAGAAGAAGAATCCACAGCATCCAGCGGGCGCCGAAGAGCTTCCCCCGCCAGAGCAGGAAAGCCGCGCCGGCCATCACCGCCACGAAAATGGTTCCGAGCCCCGCCATGATGTGGTAGCCGTAAAACAGCAGCGGTATGTTGGTGGGCCAGTCGGTTTTCGGGAACTCGTTCAGGCCCTTTACGCGCGCGGTGGTGGCGCCGTAGATCAGGAAGCTGAGGACCTTGTTGGCGGCCAGTGGGTTGTCGATGCGCTCGCTCTCCGCGTCCGGCTGTCCCAGAATCACGATGGGCGCGCCGGCCTCCGTCTTGAACAGCCCTTCCATCGCCGCCACGGTAGCCGGCTGATGCGCCGCCATCATCCGGCCATGCAGATCGCCGGTCGGAAAGATCTGCACGGCGCAGGCGATCACCCCCGCCACCACCGCCACCCGCAGGAATACCCGCCCCTCCTCCACGAATTTGTTGTCCAGCAGGTAATACGCCCCGACGGCGGCCATAACGAACGCTCCCGTGATCAACGCCCCGCACATGTTGTGCGCGTACTGAATCAGGGCCCACGGATTGAAGAGCAGCCCCCAGAAGCTGGTCACGTGAAACGCGCCGTCCGGCATGCGCTGGAATGCTACCGGATATTGCATCCATGCGTTCGTGACGATGATGAAGAAGCCCGATAGCCACGAGCCGGCGAATACCGCGAAAGCCGCCCACCAGTGGCCTATGCGGCTCAGCTTCCGCTCGCCGTAGAGGAACAGCCCGAGAAACGCCGATTCCAGGAAAAACGAAAACACGCCCTCCATCACCAGCGGCTGCCCGATTACCCCGCCGGTGACCCGTGAGAATTGCGCCCAATTCGTCCCGAACTGGAATTCCATGGGAATCCCCGTGACCACGCCCATCACGAAATTGATTCCGAACACCTTCGCCCAGAAGCGGGCTGCGCGGTTATACAGCGGCTTGTCCGTGCGGAGGTACAGCGTTTTGAGAACGACGATCAGCGCCGCCAGCCCCATGGTGAGCTGGGGGAACAGGTAGTGGAACGTGACGGTAAACGCGAAGTGAAGACGGTGCATGAACAGGGCATCGTCCATGGGACCTCCTCTCCAATGGCTACTCCGATTCCGGCTCCAACTCCAGGCTTCCGCCGGTCATTTCCTGGGGCGGATCGCCGCCGGCCATCTGCTGCGCGACGATCAGCCTCCGGGCGTGCACCCGGATCAGCGGAAGCCGCGCCCAAAATACCATCGCCGAAACAGCGCAGACAATGCCGCCGGCGGCCACGGTCCATGACGCCCCGATCTTATCCGCCGCCGCGCCGGCCAGCAGCGACCCGATCGGAGCCATCCCCATAAACATCATCGAATAGACGGACATCACACGGCCGCGCAGCCGGTCCGGAACCATGCTCTGGATCAGGGTGTTCGACGAGCCCATCTCGATCATCATCGAGAACCCCACCACCACCAGGATGGCCGCCGAGAGCGGCAAACGGCGCGAAGCGCCAAAAGCCGCGAGCGCGATCCCGAACACCAGGGCCGACCGCGCCACCCAGCGGCCCAAGCCGGTCAGGTCGCGCTTGCTTGCCAGGACCAACGCCCCAGCGAGCGCTCCCACCCCGGTGACGCCCATCAACCAGCCCAGCGTCTGCGCGCCGCCATGCAGAACGCGGACGGCGAAGATAGGCATCAGTACGGCGTAGGGCATTCCCGTTATGCTCACAACGGCCAGCAGAACCAGCAGCGAGTGGACCGGCGGGTTGGCGATCACGAACCGGAAACCCTCGATCACGCGCGAAAACGGCGACCCCGCCTCCGGCAAGCGCTCGCGGCGCGCCACCTGCATCAGCAGCAGTCCCGCGATCACGGCGATGTAACTCACCGCGTTGGCGAAGAAACACCAGCCCTCCCCGATGCTCGCCACCAGAATGCCGGCCACCGCCGGCCCCACGATGCGCGAGGCGTTGAACATCGACGAGTTCAGGGCGATGGCATTCATCAGGTCGGCCCGCCCCACCATGTCCACGATGAATGCCTGGCGCGCGGGAATATCGAAAGCGTTCACCGCGCCCAGCAGGGCCGCGAGCGCGAAAATGTGCCAGATCCGTACCGCTCCCGAAAGCGTCAGAAGAGCGAGCGCCAGCGCCAGCGCCATGGATGCTGTCTGCGTGCCGACCACGATAGACCGGCGGCTGTAACGGTCCGCCACGATCCCGCCCGCCGGAGCCAGCAGGAATACCGGGATCTGTCCCGCGAAACCGATAGCCCCGAGCAGCACCGCCGAGCCTGTGAGCCGGTACACCAGCCACGCCTGGGCGATGCTCTGCATCCAGGTCCCGACCAGCGAAATAAGCTGGCCGCCGAAAAAGAGCTGGAAGTTCCGGTGCCGCAGCGCGCGCAGGGTTACGGGTAGCTTCATGCCGCCTGTTCCCAATCCTAACGCACTCCGTGGGGCGGGCCTCCCGGCCTGCAGTTCGGCGTCGTCAACGGCCCCGCCGCGCCCAGCATCGCAACCGCTGTGGTCTCCAGGCGCACTTTCGCGCGTTTCCAGAACTTTTACGACTTCGGCGCCAGCCCTAAAGCCCAGGCCCCTAACCTGTAGTCAGAGCGCCCCAAGAAGAACGCCAGAAGGAGTACGGATATGAATGTGCGATATTTTCGACGTTTCGCTGCTCTGATTTTTATCGCGCTGGCGCCGGCGGCCAACGCCCAGCAGCGCGCGATTGACACGGCGAAATCCGTTCTGACGGTCCGAGTCTACAAAGCCGGCGTCTTTTCCACCTTTGGCCACGACCACGAGATTTCCGCGCCGGTCGCCTCCGGCAATGTAGACGCCGCGGCCCGGCGCGTGGAGTTGCACGTACATGCCTCGACCCTGCGCGTACGCGACAAAGACGCCTCGGAGAAGGATCGAGCCGAGATCCAGAAGACGATGACGGGTTCGGAAGTCCTCGACGTGCCGCAATATCCGGAAATTTCGTTTCGCTCGACGTCTGCGGAATCGGCGGGCGCGAACGCATGGACCGTCCGAGGGGAATTGACGCTGCACGGCCAGACCCATCCCGTCACGGTCGAGGTCCGCGAACAGAACGGGCATTACCTGGGCGCCTCGCGTTTGCGACAAACCGAATTCGGCATAAAGCCCATAAAAATCGCCGGAGGCGCGGTCAAGGTCAAAGACGAAGTGCAAATCGAGTTCGACGTGCAACTTATGCGCTGAGCCAAGGCAAGGCTCTCAATCGGGAGAATTTCTATGTTTCCATTAACCCTAAAACCAGCAGTTCGAGTGTCTTTATTCGCGCTGGCGGCCGTTGCGTTCACTGCCGCTGCACAACCCTACGGAGGAGGCGCGGGTGGCGCAACCGCCGCCGGCGGAAGCGCCGCCGGCCCCTCAATGGCAGGTGGAGGCCCTGCCGGCGGAGCTGTTTTCCGCCCAAACTACCATCTGGGCTTCGACCGTCCGGAGGCTTGGGGGCTCAAATATTTCGCCTCCACTTCCCTGTTGAGCGGCCTGGACCCGGATCCACCATCTCCGGAAAAGCGCCGCGCCGGATCGGTTACCCTCGGGCTGGAACTGGGATGGCTGCCCACCTTGGACGCCGGTCAACAGCGCATCGGGTTCAACGGCACGTCGCCCGAGGACCTCAACAAAGCGCCGCTATTCGCGCGGCCCGTGCTGCGCGTGGGTCTGCCTCGGAGTTTTACAGCGTTGCTTGCGGCGCCTCCGCCCTTCGAGCTTTTTGGCGTCACGCCGCATCTTTTCGCATTCGGCCTGGAGCGGCCCATCATCGAACGGCCGCAATGGGCCTTTCGTTGGCGGGGCTACGGGCAACTCGGGTCGGTTAAGGGCGCATTCACCTGTCCCCAAAGCGTGCTGGCTTTTGCGCCGGGATCGGCGAGTAATCCCACCGCGTGCATCGGCCAGTCGGCGGACGTGGCCACCCTGCGCTACGCGGGGCTGGAGCTTCAATTCTCGCATCGGCTCACCAGGGCGCCGAAACTGGTGCCGCATTTCACCGTAGGCGGCAATTTCATGGATGGCGTCTTCCAGGTCCACGCGCCGGTACAAGGTGGGTTGGATGAAACACGGATGTGGACCCGCGGTGGAACATTCTCCACCACCGGCGGCGTCACGTATCTCCTCGGCAAGCGGGCGGCATTCACCGTGGATGCCTTCTATAGTCCGCTATGGGTGCAGCGGCTTCCCGGCGCTCCCACGACGAACGACGGATCGTTCAACGTGCGAGCTCTCTTGAGCTACACCCTCCGCTGAGGCTCGGCCGTCTGCGAGGGGGCGGCCCGTCACCGCCGCTCCCTCACGAGCTGCCCGTAATCGGGCATGTGGACAATCAGGCCGTGTGAAGGAGTGTTCTTCGAGTAGCCTGCTACAAGTTGCCGGTTGTAGTCGTCAAGCGAAAAGTCAAGCGGCGTCCTGGGATTCGCGTCGATGATTTCCAGGTCCGCGTCCGTCATCGTCAACTTTCCGAATCGCAGAAGGCCGCCGCGATGGTAGATATAGTTCGATGCGCCCGCGGGAAGCCGCATCGTTTCGGGCGGGCGGCTTCCGCCGAATACCTCGACGACGTTGCCGCCTTCGATTCTCGCGTCCGTGACGCGCCCTTTGATGTGCGGCGGCGGGGTCATCCGGTCCGGGAACAGCAGAATATCATCCCCTTCGATTCGAACCCCCCGGGCCTCGTTGACATTGACCAGCTTCGAGAGATCCTCGCCAAACAAATGCAGCAGACCCTTGAATGGGATATGGGCCGATGCGATCTTCTCGGCGTGCAGCCGGATGGCGCCGTTATCGGTGGCCGATACGCTTCCCTCCACTTGAAACGGCAGATCGATACCTTTGTGCATTGTGCCTTTCTGCACCAGGCGGCCTCCTTTGATCGTCACCGACACGTTCTTCAGGGGAGCGCCCGCGTATGCGAAGATGTACGAGTTCAGAAGCCGGGAAAGGCTCGCCGTGTCGATTGCGATCACCGCCGAGTCCACCTCGACGTCGAAAGACCTGCGGTCGTCGAGCGTTACGGGGCGGTCGCTCCTCGTCGGATCCATGCGGCCGTGGAGCCTTCGAATCTGCAGGACGATGTCCCGTTCGATCCGCAGGTTCACGTTGCGCATCTGAATGCCGACCATCCGGGCCGCAGGTTCGCTCGAAGGCTTCTGTCCCTGCCCGAGGGTCAGTGCGGCCCATAGCAATACAAGAATCCCGTTTGTAGCCCTACGCATGGGAAATACCACCGGTCTGCCCGAGGCTATGTCCATTGTGCGGGCAGCAGCGCGTCCCGCAGGGGAAGACAGCGTACCATCCCGTTCCGAATTCCGGTTTTTAACGCTTGTTTATCGTGGCAGGCCGCCAGCCCATGACGCCGTAACGCATGTGAAAATGCGGCCTACAATGCGTCAGCCCGGACGCTCTGTTGCGCCAAACGGGGTCACCGCGGCATCTAGATTATGTGTGGCGTCTATCCGCGGCGAGTGACCCTGTTGCGTCATCCCTTTCGTGGTGTGGGGAACTGCGCCTCAAGTGCGGCTTGCGGCGCTTTCGGCAAGTCGGTTCCATGGAGCGCTCCATCGCCCGCGAGCTCCTGGAGGATTCTCATTTGCCGCAGCACGTCGTCGCGAGGGCCTATCGGGACCTCGACCGTATCCACCGGTGGTTGGGAAATACGGCCGCAATCCTGCGCCTCCTCCGCGAAGATCCAGTCCCGGTGCGCAGGGTGCTCGATATCGGCTGTGGCCACGGCGCGCTGCTCGATCACGCGCGCCGGCGGCTCGGAGTGGACGTCGTCGGCGTCGATCTGCGTCCCGCGCCGCCCTCCGCGCCTGTCCCGATCCTGACCGGCGACGCCGTCGTCGATCCCTTGCCTTCCGCCGACGTCGCGGTAGCCGTCTGCCTGGCGCATCACCTGTCCGAAGCCGACTTCATCCGGCTCGTTCACAATGTTTCCCGCTCCTGCCGGCGCTTCATCGTGCTCGATCTCGTGCGCCACCGTCTGCCTCTAGTCCTGTTCCGCGCGTTTCTCGCCCCCTTCCTATGTCGTTTGAACGGGATCGATGGGCTGACGTCGGTCCGCCGCTCCTATACGCCCGCCGAAATGCGCCGCGTGATCGGAATGGCGTTAAAGGAGACCGGCGGCCGCGTCCGCCACACCGTGGCGCCCCTCTATATCCGGCAGGTCGTAGACATCTCCTGGTGAGGAATGGCTGCTGATCGCGCTGTTTCGATCATAGGCGCCGGGCCCGCCGGGTGCGCCGCCGCCCTGGCCGCGCTGGCTGAAGGCGCGTCCGTGACTCTGTATGAGAAGTCCCGGTTCCCGCGGCACAAGGTCTGTGGCGAGTTTCTGTCCCCGGAAATCGCCGGTGTTCTCGATGCTCTCGGCTTATGGCCCTCCTTTTCCGCGGCTCGGCCGGCGCGTCTCTCGCGCGTGGTCTTGCACATCGGAAAGCGGCGCAAACGATTCTCGTTACCGCAGCCGGCCTATAGCCTCAGCCGCTACGCCCTGGATGACCTCCTGCTCCGGGAGGCAGTCGCGCGCGGGGCGGACCTGAAAATCGCGGTGGCGAAATCCGGAGCCGGGCCTTCGGCCGAGCCCCCCATTGTCGCCCACGGACGGCAGACGCCCACGCGCAGAGGTAAACGCCTCTTCGGTTTCAAAGCTCATTTCCGGGGCGAAGCCGGCGATGCCGTGGAGATGTTCTTCTTCCGCGGCTGCTATGTCGGGCTGAGCGCTGTGGAAGGCGGCGTGGTCAACGTCTGCGGCGTGGCCCCCGAGGAGTTGCTCCGCCAAAGCGGCTTCCGCCCCGAGTCGCTGTTCCACGGCGAACTGAGCGCGCGGATTGCCCGGCTCGAGCCCGTCTTCGACTGGCTCATCACCGGTCCCCTCGTCTTCCGCGATAGCTTCCGGGAGCACCGCGGAGCTTATCTCGCCGGAGATGCCGTCGGCTTCATCGACCCGTTCACCGGTTCAGGCATTCTGGCCGCTCTGATGACCGGAAAGATGGCGGGCCAGGCCGCCGCCAGGTCCATCCCGTTGGAGCAGTACGCCACGATGTGCCGCCGCATGTTGTCTCGCCAATACAGCATCGCCTCCACGCTGCGCAGCCTGCTGGGAGCCGGACTGGCCGAGAGTCTTGCCACCCTGGTCCCCGGCCCCTGGCTGTATCGGCTGACCAGGCCGTCGTTCTAGCGCTACGATAGATGTGCGTTGATGTATGTACCTTGCGCCGGTGCAGGTCCGCTGAGGCGTTGCGACCCGGCTATGACGTGAGGGGGGTCTTGCCATGCGCCATGTCGACCCTTCTATCCCCGGTGATCGCTCCACTTACTTCGCCCCCGCGGGAAGATCCAGTGACGCTCAACTGAAAGATCAGATGCGCCGGTCGCTCCACGACCCCTGTGTTGAGGTCGTGCTGGAAGCAATTACGGGGTTTATCCTGATCCTGAATGAGAATCGGCAGATCCTGGCCGCCAACCAGGAATTGCTGGACGCGCTGGGCTGGCGGGGACCTTCCGTAATCGGCTTACGGCCCGGCGAGGCGCTCAATTGCGCGCACTTCACCGACGGCACGGATGGGTGTGGAACTTCGGAACACTGCGCCTCTTGCGGCGCTGTGCTAGCCGTTCTCGCCGCCCGGGCCAAGGGCGCTCCGGCGGAAGACGAGTGCCACCTTTCGGTCTACCGCGATGGGGAGTTGAAGCCGCTGGATTTCCGCGTTCGAGCTACGCCCCTGGAAATCAACGGTCAGACGCTGACTGCTTTTGTTTTCCACGACATCAGCGTCCAAAGCCGCCGTGAGATGCTCGAGCGGACCCAGTGCCCGGCTTTACGGAGAGCGCTATTTGCGAGGAAAGGTGTGGGTCGAGTCCGATCCAGAAAACGGCGTGCGCTTGTCGTTTTCTCTTCCACGCCGCAGCCGGCTGGAACAGATCCAGGCGCATACGTCCGTATCGCCCGAGCAGCCGCGGTTCGCCAGCGTGCTCCTGGTTGACGACAACGAGGTTTTTTTGCGGTTCGGGACGCTGTTGCTGACGCGCATGGGTTACGCGACAACCGCGTGCCGAAGTGGAGCCGAAGCCCTGAAAGCTGTCCGCTCCGCGCCGAACTCTTTCGCGGCGGTACTTGCGGATTGGGCCATGCCGGGGCTCAGCGGCGAAGAACTCTCTCGGCAAATCTCCGAAATCCGCCCCGATATGCCCGTCTTCGGCTGCCTGGCGATCAGCGGCAATGCCCCTCCAGCTTATCTGCCGCCCACCATCTGTGGTTGGCTCGCCAAGCCGTTTACTTTCGAATCGCTGACGGAAACTCTAACTAGCGCGTTGCGCGCCGCGCCGTCGTCGACGCGCCCGGCGCCGGTCGGTGCGCATTCGAGCCTGGAACCGGCGGATTTCGCGAACCAACGCGTTCAGCTGATCGACGCCGACGCTGCGAGCGGCAAACTCATCTCTACTTTGCTCATTGCCGAAGGGTTCCAGGTAAGTTGGGCTGCCGGAGGCGTCGAGGGTCTCGCCGAAGCTGAAACGAACCGCCCGCCCGGATGTTCTGATTCTCGATCTTGCGCTCCCCGGCTTGCCAGGTCTGGAGATCTGCCGCCGCATTCGCTCGAACGAGAACCTCAAACGAACTCCAATCATGATCGTGACAGCCAGACGCGCCGAGGTGGATCGGGTCTTGGGTCTTGATGCCGGCGCCGACGATTATCTTACGAAACCCTTTAGCGGGGCCGAGCTGCCGGCCAGGGTCAAAGCGTTACTTCGTCGTTCGGCCCAGCCCGGCTCCACAGACCGATCCTCCGCGTAGGCGAGCTCGTACTTGATACGGATGCGTTGCGAGCTTCGATTGCCGGCGAGGAACTACCGCTCACGGCCCTTGAGTTTCGCCTGTTACACTTCCTCGCTTCCCATCCCGGCCGGGTTTTCAGACGGCAGCAACTGCTAGATGCCGTGTGGGGCGACACGCATTTCGTGGCCCCTCGGATTCATTCGAAGCCCGGAAATCCTTCGCGGCCGCGAGGGAACCCGGCGCGTGATGCCCCTGCGGCAAAAGCGACGTCGCTCCGCGCCGTTCCAAAACTGACAGAGAAATCACCCTCCGCTCATCATCCGCTAACAGGGGCCGTTTATCTTCTAGAGAGAAGTATGACGAGGCCGTCGGACTGCCCGGCAGTTCATAGAGAAGCCCTCGGCTATCTTCGGATTCGATTCCATACCTGAGAGGACTTTCCATGACGAAGACGCTTATCATTGCGGCCCTGGCGTGTGCGGCGGCGTTCGCGCAGCAGAACGGCACGACCCTCGCCGGGTACAAAACGATCGATATTTGCACCCTGAACCAGACGACTTGGCGCTATTCGGGCGTAATCGCGGTCTGGAACGAGGGGGCGATCGACACGGCCGGATTCAACCTCACCGATTTCATCGAATACAAGGTGGGCAAGACTTTCACGCCGGCTTTTCTGGTCCCCGTCGTTCACAGCGGCGAGATTCCGGCGGGTACCACCCAGACGACGGCGCTGACGTTCCCGTACTCCGTCGACGCTGTTCCGTTACCCGGGACCATCCGTAACAACGCAAGCCTGACTATCCTCAACCACTCCGGATCGCCGGGCAGACCTTCCGGCCCGAACCCGAAAGCGACCTACGACGGAACCATCCCGCCGCCCGCTCCAGTTCGCCGAACCAACGTTCCACTAGGTTCAGCCAACTGGAACTGGGGGACGAAGTGGAGT
>JAIQFU010000044.1:19316-23951 GCA_020073115.1 Terriglobia bacterium | reverse complement strand
GGCGGTGTTTGTCCCCGAGCGGGATCTGCGGACCGTCCCCCAGGCGTTGCAGTATCTCGGGCGCCTCGTGCGAACCGAAGGGGAGGTGGCCGATACCGGGGTCACGTCCGCCGGACCCTACATCCTCATCGGACCGGAGAACGACGGGTACAAGCTATTCGTGCCCCGCCACGCCAACGAGCCCTTTCCGGATCTCGGAGTCTTCAGGAAAAAGGACCGCGCGACCGCTATCGGGCTGGCCATCCAGTACACGATTCGCCCGCCCTACAACCACTGGTTCGAACTGCTGGTCAGCGACTCGGCCGAGCTTGCCCGCAGCGCGCCGCTGTGGACCGCGGCGCGCGGGGGAGCGGCGGCCGCCCTGGGTGCGGTGCTGGTGGTGGCGCTGCTGCTCTGGAGCCGCGAACGGCGGCTGCGGAGCCAACGCGAACGCCTGCGGCATGTCTACCAACGCGGGGAGGAAGTCCTGGGGGCGTCTTCGGCCGAGGCGATTCTGAAGCGCATCTCCGAAGTTCTTCCCGGTATTCTGGGCGTCACCCGCGTTCAGCTTTACAGCTATAATCGCGGGTCCAAATCGCTCGACGCGGCTTCGGCCGATGGCGGCGAGCCGGTCTCCATTTCACTCGCCTCCTCGCCAGGGGACGCCAAAGCAGGAGCGGTGGCGTGCTTTCACTACCGGACCCTGCTGGTGATCCCCGACGTGGCGCGCAGCCCCTTTCCCATGTCCGGCCGCGGTGGCGAGCCCGCCCCCAAATCCTTGCTCTGCGTTCCGATGTTTGCGCAGAACGAAATTGTCGGCGTCCTCGAATTGGATCAACACGACCGCATGCGCGACTTCACCGCCGACGAGCAGGCGCTGGCCCAGCATCTCGGAAACCAGATCGGCGTCGCGTTGCGCCTGCTGGACCAGAAGTCGGTCCAGGAACAGCTTTCCCGCACGGAGAAGGTGGCCGCCGTGGGACGGCTGATCTCGGGCATCGTGAATGAACTGGCCACGCCCCTGGCCTCGATCTCGGATTTGGCCGGCAGGGCCTCGCAGAGCGGACGCCACGGGCCGGCCGAGCGCGAGCTGGCGGTCATCGCCATCGAAGCGCGCAAGGCCAGCAACATGGTGGCCCGCCTGGTCTCGTTCGCCGGCGAGCAGGTGGAGGCGCACTCCGTCTGCCTCACCACCCTTCTGCGCAGCCTGATCGAGTTCCGGGAAGGCGACCGCAAGGCCTCCGGAATCCGCTTGCAGGACCTGACCTCCGGGGAGCCGCTCTTTGTTCTGGGATCGCAGGGCCAGTTGGAACAGGTCTTTCTGAATCTCCTGGTGCACGCGGAACAGTCGCTGGCCGAGGCGCCCCAGAAGACGATCACTGTGCGGACCGGCGTTTTAGGCAAACGCCTGCTCGTCGAGATCGCGTTTACATCCCCCTCCGGCTCGCGCAAACCCGAGGAGACCGCCGCGGTCCTGGGAGTCACCCGAAGCGTCATCGCCGGTCACGGCGGCGAGGTGCGGCTCATCGAAAAAAACAACGAGACTCCTCGCTTTGAGGTGGACCTGCCGGCTGCCGTGAGGGAGCGCGCCGCCTCACCCTCCGGCGCGCCGTCCGCCGAGTTGGCGCGCAGCCTGACCGTGCTGGTGATCGAGCCCGATGAAGCCGCCCAGCGCCTGATCCTGGGCCTTCTGGCCGCGCGGGGCTGCCGCGTGGTGCCCATCGGCAACTCCGATACCGCCCTCGAACTGGCGCAGAGAATGCGTTTCGACGCCGCGTTCTGCTCCGTCCACGCCCCCGGCCTGAACTGGGTGGAACTGTCGGAACGGATGCACCAGCGGGTCGGCGGTTTCGTCCTGATCTCCGACCGTTACGACGCGGAACTCGCGGCCGATTTCGCCGGCGAGGGCCGCTTCGTCCTCCCCAAACCCGTTCAGGACACCGACCTGGACCGCATCTTGCATGCGGTGGAGCGCCGAGCCGCCGTGCGGGCCTAGCGTCCGGTTGAACATCGGCCCAGGCTGCCAAGCGGGGACTGGCTCGAATTTCGCCGTCTTTGCGAAACTTCGTGCCTGTACCCGGTTTACCTTTTAACGGATCGTACTGCGCCGTACGCCATTGTCACGCCGTAAAAGGGGGGCGGCGAAAGCCTGGGTGCGCTCTCAAACGTTCCACTGCAATCCTGATTTGGGCCGTGGATTGCACTACATCGGTTGAAGTCCTCAGGAGACACGCGCACGTCCTCTAGAAAGCATTTTTTTCATACCCCCGCGCTGCCGGCGGGGATTCGTACCGGTAAAACTGCGACACTGCTGCGCACACTGTTGCGCCAAGGTACAACGCCCGATGCAATTGCGCTGAGCATAGCGTTGGGATTCGTACTGGGCCTGTTCCCGCTGCTCGGTCTCCCCACGCTGCTCTGTGCCGTGGCCGCGGCCGTTCTGCGCCTGAACGCCCCGGCGATCCAGGCCGTGAACTACCTCGTCTACCCTCTGCAACTGGCGCTGCTGGCGCCCTTCGCGCGGCTCGGAGGCTTCATCTTCGGCCCCGCCGGAAAACCCTTTGCGCCGCACCTCTCCGCCTTGCTTCACGCTGGCGTCTGGCGCTTGGTCCAGGTTTTCGGCGGCTTCGCGGCGCACGCCGTCGCCGGTTGGTTCTGTATCGCCGTCCCCGTGGGACTGATGCTCTACTTCGTGGTCGCCCGCGCCCTGCGCCGGCGGATCGCACACACCGTCTGACACGCTCCGGGCAGCGACCGTCCGGCGGCGCTACAGGCTTTTTCCTTTTCCGCCGATCTCCTTATCATGCAATCGTGCCGCGAGCCTCGGTTCGCCTGTTACGAAGACGTGGTGGTCGCCTTTCCGGACGGCTCCGAAACGCCGCGTCCCGCGCGGGTAACCAACACGTCCCCCATGGGCGTGACTTTGGAGATGAACGGTCCCGCTCCGCTGGGGACGCGCTTGAGAATCGAGTTTCCCGGAACCGTAGCGGTGGGGGAGGCCATCAGTTGCCGCCCTGCCCCGGGGGCCTACTACATCGGGGTCCGCCTGGAGCAGGCGTTAGGCGCTTTGGCCGAACTCGTGCCTGCCCTGGACGATTTCGCGGGGTGGCGCTAACACGGGAGGGCGCGCATTCCGTGTAGCACCGCGGCCGCCAAAATTGTCAGCAGGGCCACGAGGAGCAGGACGGCCGCGCGTTCGGCGATATGCCCGCGCATCAGGCCGGGATGAAGGACCCTTTTCATAACCCTCCGCCCTCCTGTAACACTAACGTAATAGCTTTCCTCCGGGTTTCAGAATAGCTCGCATCCGCACGTTTACGGTATCCTGTGGGTTCTGATGAGTCGAAAAGCGTTGGTCTTCGGATCCGCCGGTCAGCTCGGCGTGGAATTAATGCGCGAGCTGAAAACCCGCGGTTATGAGGTCGCCGGCTGGGACCGCGACGAAGTCGATATCACGGACGGCGACGCGGTGGAGCGGACGCTGGCGGAGCACGACCCGCAGGTGGTCTACAACGCGGCGGCGTACAACCAGGTCGACGTGGCCGAACAGGAGCCCCAGGCCGCATTCCTGGTGAATGCGCTGGCCGTCCGGAACCTCGCGCTGGGCTGCCGCCAAATCGACGCCCGCCTGGTCCACTACTCCACCGATTACGTTTTCGACGGCCAGGCGGATCGTCCGTACACGGAAGACGATCCCACGCATCCCCTGGGCGCCTACGGCGTTTCCAAGCTGGCGGGAGAATTGTACGCCCAGGCCTACCTCGACCGGCCGCTGATCGTTCGCACTTCCGGAGTATTCGGTCCCGGCGGGCTGGCCACGGCCCGCGGGAATTTCGTCGAGCTGATGCTGCGGGTCGCGCAAGCCGGACAGCCCATCCGGGTCGTGGAGGACCATTCGGCCTCGCCGGCCTTCGCTCCGTGGCTGGCATCGCGCAGCGTAGACCTGGAGGAGCGCAGGCTGGCGGGCGTTTTCCACGTCGGCGGCGGGACGCCGATTACCTGGTTTGAGTACGCGCGCCTGATTTTCGAAGCCGCGGGCCTGCATCCCGAGCTTCAGGCCACCAACGAACGGGAGTACCGCACCGCTGCCCGCCGGCCGAAGTATTCCGCGCTCTCCAACGCCAAAATGGAGCGCGCCGGGGTTGCCCCCATGCCCTCCCTGAACCAAGCCCTGGAGATGTACTTCAAACTGCGGAAAAAGTAGCGTGGTTTCTGAGGCGGGATGCCATCCTGCGCACCGGTTGTAACAACCTGCCCCCCAAGCCGCCCCTACGATGGCTTCACTGCGTAGTACCCCTTCCGCGCCTGCACCTTCAGGTCTTTCCTGGTGGTCTTGAGCTCCAGTTTGCGGTAGGAACCGTCTTTGACGTCGTTGATGGGCGTGTAGCCGATCGAATACTGGCTCCGCATTTCCTCTTGCAGATCGCGGAAAACCTGGTCCAGCGGGTGTCTGCGGTCCACCTTGAACACGTGCCCCCCGGTTTCGTTGGAGATCCTGTTCAGCGCGCTGTCGCCTCCGCCGAACCCGCCGAAGCCTCCGAACCCGCCGTAGAACCCCGGGTCGGAGTAGTCGATGCTATAGATCACCGCATCGGCCTTCTGCGCCGCTTCCACCGCCTTGTCGATCTTCACGCGGCTGCCCAGGTCCACGCCATC
>JAIQFU010000044.1:0-19310 GCA_020073115.1 Terriglobia bacterium | reverse complement strand
CCCTGGTCCCCGCCATCCGTGATCACCACGATGACCTTGCGGCCGACCTCCGTCTTCAGCTTCTCCGTGGCCGCCAGGTAAACAGCGTCGTACAGGACCGTGCCGCGCGGGTCGCTCATGGTGGGCACCGGTCCGGGGCCGATTCCGCTCACCCCGGAGCTGACCTTCAGGTCGTTCATCGCCGAGGTCAGCATGCGCGGCGAGTTGGTGAAGTCCTGCAGCAGTTCCGCCTCTTCCCCGAAGCTGATCAGGAACGCTTCGTCCTTCTTCCGGAGGACCTGGCCGAAAAATTCGGAAGCAGCGTGGCGCTCGATCTCGATCAGGTTCTCCTGGCTGCGGCTGACGTCGATCAGCAGTCCGATGGTCAGCGGGAGGTCCGTCTCCCGCGTGAAGTATTTGATTGTCTGCGCCTTACCGTCTTCGAGGATGGCGAAGTCGTTTTTTTCGAGGTTCGGGATCAGCGCCCCGCGCTTGTCGCGGACGGAAGCCAGGATATTGACGACGTCCACGTCCACTTTGATGGCCGCGGGAGCATCGTCGTCCGCCGGTTTTCCTTTGGGAGGCCCCTGGGCCAGAGCGGCGGCTCCGATCGCCAGGGCAGTCAGAAGAACAGGGGGTCGCATCGGTACAATAGTGATGACGTGCCCCTCGGCAATGGCGGTTTCAATATAGAGCAGGCTATCCTGCACCTCAAAGGTTCCGACCCGGTCCTCTCGGAACTGATTGAGCGCGTTGGGGAATACCGGATCGCCTTTCGCGAACCGGATTTCGCCACTCTGGTACGCTCGATCACCGGGCAGCAGCTCAGCGGGCGCGTCGCCGCCGTGATTTTCGCCCGGTTGGCTGAAGCCACCGCGGGAAAGATCACCCCCGCGAGCGTTCTCAAGCTCCGCCCCTCGCGCATGCGGTCGCTGGGCTATTCGGGCCAGAAGATAGCCTACATCCGCGACCTTGCCCGCCTCGCCCGCGACGGCGTGGTCGTGTTCGAGGAACTGCCTTCGCTTTCCGATCAGGAGGTCATCGAGCGGCTGACGCAGGTGAAGGGCATTGGCGTATGGACGGTGCACATGTTCCTGATCTTCGCCCTCCGCCGCCCCGACGTGCTGCCTACCGGCGACCTGGGAATCCGCGCCGCCATCCGCAAGGCGTACGGCTTGGACGAACTGCCGAAACCCTCCGAAATCGAATCCATGGCCGAACGCTGGAAACCCTACTGCACGGTTGCTAGTTGGTACCTCTGGCGCAGCCTCGAGCCGGATGCAAACCTGTAGGGCCAACCCTGCCCCGCCCGGTGCTTTTCCGACGCCAGTCTCTCGAATTGCACAATTCGTCGAGAATCTCCGCAGCGTTAACGAACTTTCATCAAATTGTTGGAATCACATGGTTTATAATGCGTCAAGTACACTTGAAGGCCGCAGGTACACATCGTTCTGGGGCCTGAATTCTTAGGAGAGATCGAAATGAAAACTTGGAAACTGGCGCTCCCCGCGGGGATCCTGATGACGGGCTTCCTGCTGTGCACTTCCGCGTCTTACGGTACCCAGGCCTATGCCAAGAAGGAAGGCAAGCAGTGCACCTACTGCCACGGCAAAGTGGAGTCCAAAGAGAACATGCCCAAGAACCTCAACGCCACCGGCAAATGCTATAAGGAAAACGAGCACTCGCTGGCGAAGTGCCCGGCGCCCGAGAAGAAGTAATCTGGGTCCAGTTCTGGCCGTGGGGCAGGCGAAACGCTGCCCCACTCACGCCGAGTACTTCTGCTTCCACTTGGCGATCTCGCCTTCCAGCGCCGGGCGGATGGTGACGTATCCGGGGTCGTCGTAGCGGTTGGTTCCTTCCCTCGGGTCGAGTTGCAGATCGTACAGCTCGTTAGGCCCCTTTCCCCCGTTTCTCACCGCCAGCTTGTAGCGCGAATCCCGAACCATGTCCACGCCCCCGTAGTGCGCGAAGAGCACGTTGCGCCAGGGCTGCTTCTTGGGAAAAGGCTTTCCGGTCACCATCGGCAGGTAACTCCGGCCGCAGAGGTTTCGGTCGGGCAAGGCGGCGCCCGTGAGATTGCAGATGCTCGGCAGGAAATCGTAGGCGCTGATGAAGTTCGGGTAGGTGATCTGCGGCGGCACGCGCAGCGGCCACCTCCAGATCATCGGGGTCGAAACCACTTCTTCATAGACATTCGGGGGCGAGGAGCCGTCGCCGTTGCCCCAAATCCCGTGCCGGCCGTAGAGCGAACCGCAGGTGGAGGTAAAGACGATCAGCGTCTTCTCCAACAATTGGCGCTGGCGGAGCCAATTGACCAGCAGTCCCACCTCGGCATCCACCGCCGTGATCGCGCCCGCCACTTTCCGCAGGCTGCCGACCAGGTCCCCAAGCATTTCCTTGCCCTCCCTGGCATTGGGAGAGGGGCGGTCGGGCGGTAGCATGGTCTCGAATTTCGTCTGCGCGTACATGTCCCGGTATGGCGGCGGAACGCGGTCGTAAGGCGGATAGAGTTGCTGCAATTGCAGCTCGATATAGAACGGCGGCTTGCCCGCCAGTCTTTCCAGGATACCGGCCGCCATCCCGCCCTGTCCCGGGTTGGGGTCGTAGGCCGTGGCAGCTACCGCTTGCGGTGTGTAGCCCGCCGCCTCGAGCGTCTTCGCCAGGGTGATTTCGGACGCCGGGATGGCGGCCCCCACGTCGCCGAGTTGCATCGGGCTGCGGCCGGTCAGCAGGACCGCGCGGCTCAAAGCCGGCACGGGGGCTGCGACGAAGTGGTTCGAAAACCGCAGGCCGGTCTCCGCCACCTGGTCGATGTGGGGCGTCCGGACTTCCTTGTTGCCGCAACACCCGAGCATCCAAGAAGGCAGGTTATCTACCGTAATGAGCACGATGTTCGGCTTTTCACCGGTCTGCTTTTTCGCGGCGAAGGCCGGCGCGGCGAGACTGCCGAAGAAGAAATGGCGGCGGGATAAAAGCATGGCTGAAATATAAGTATAATCGGGGGCCGGGGATCGGGGAATACGGCTGCGCCGGCCCCCGGCGCCAACCCCCCTTGTTGCCGGGCCTTGTCGCGCATTATAGTTGGGGTGGGCGATGAATCTTCCGAACGCGCTGACCATTCTTCGCATCTTCTTCGTGCCCTTGCTGGTGGCGGCGCTCGTCCAGGACGACGATTTCAGCCTCCATCTGGCCGGGCTCCCACTCACTCAGGAATGGATCGCGCTGGCCATCTTTCTGGCGGCGGCCGGAACCGACCTGCTGGACGGCTACCTGGCGCGCCGGTGGAAGCAGGTCACGACCATCGGGACGCTGCTCGACCCCATCGCCGACAAGTTGCTGATTTCCGCCGCGCTCATCTCCCTGGTGCAGAGGCGCACGCTGCCGGGCTGGATGGCCGTCCTGATTATCGGCCGCGAGTTCGCCGTTTCCGGGCTGCGCAGCATCGCCGCCGCCGAGGGCTACACCATCAAGGCCAGCGATCTGGGGAAAACCAAGATGGTGTGCCAGGTGGTGGCGGTTTCTTTCATGATGGTCAGCACGCGCCATCCCGAGTTGCGCCTCACCGCCATGGCCCTGATGTGGGCCGTCGTGTTTTTCGCTATCCTCTCCGCGGTCAGCTACTTCCGGAAATTCTGGCGGAAAGTGGACCATCGCGTCAAACTGCGCCGCCGGCGCGAGTTGCTGATGCTGGAGCGTAAGCGCCAGAAGGCGCTGCTGCGTCAGAGGGGATCGAGCGGAACTTCGGGTTTGGGCGACAGGATTTTGAAACCACCCGAGGTGAGCTGAACCGTTCGCACCTGCCCCTTGGGTCCGATCGTGCCCACCGGTTTCCCGTTCACCGACATGTTTATCCCGCCCGCGTTGCCCGTCAGCACCTCCACCACCCCGGAGGCGTCCACGGCGCGGCTCTGGTTGGCCTCGAGCGTACCTGAAAAAAGGTACTTTCCGTTCACCTTGACCCGCACCCAGACCGGCTCCTCGGCGGCCATTTCCACATGCACCGGCGAACCCGTGTTCGCCGCGGGCGGGAGGCCGGCTGCCATGGAACCCGTAGCCGGCGGAGTGGCCGGCGCGGTCGAAGCGTTCTGCGCGGGCACGGCGGTTTCGGAAGACGCGGCGCGCCGGTCGGCGGAGTCGGCCGCAGCCGCGGGAACAGCCTGCCCGGGAGCGGCTTGCCGGGCGGCGGCCGGCGGCGTCGCAGGCGCCGGGGCCGGGGCCGCCGGAGCGGCCGTGGGCTGAGCCTGCGCCGTCTGAACGGGAGCGGCCGGCGCTTTCGGCCGGCGCGATTGCTGCCACCAGGCGTACACGCCCGAGCAGACCAGCGTCACGATTACCACTAACGCCAGCGCCGGCAGCGTCGAAGACCACCCGAAACCAGTCCGGTCGCCCACGCTTTCCCACGCCTTCATGGGGGGAGCGTGGATTTCCGCGGGAACCGGCGCCGGCTTCGATTCCTGCGGCAGATCCAACGGAGGCGGCTCCACCTGGCGCTGTACCTCCGCCGCCATCTCCTCTTCGTCGAGCCCCAGGAAACGCGCGTATTGCCGCACAAAGCTCTTCGCGAAAACAGCTCCCGGCAGCTTGTTGAATTGGTCGCTTTCGATCGCGTCCAGCAGACGCGCCGATATCTTCAACTCTTTGGAGATCTGTTCCAGATCGAGGTTGTGCCGCAGCCGTTCCCGGCGCAACGTCTCGCCTATGGCGGTCATACTCTAGGGATCCCTTACGCCCCTGCAACCGATCATACAACACCCACATTTGTAGGGCGGAGGACGCGGTGTAGGGTGTCACGAACCCCGCGCCCCCCTGGTGTGCAATAGTGCGTGTCTCCTGGCTCCTATCTCGCGCCTCCCGCCTCCCGACTCCTGACCCCAGTCTCCTATCTCCTATCTCCTATCTCCTATCTCCTGCCCCCTGTCTCCTTCCTGCTAGCATAATCACTTGATCTCCGTCGTCGTGGTGAATTGGAATCGCAGGGAGTTGCTGCGCGCCTGCCTCGCCTCGCTACGGCTCCAGACGGCGGCGGAATTCGAGATTATCGTGGTGGACAACGGCTCCACCGACGGCTCGGCGGAGATGGCCGGGAGCGAGTTCGGAGCGCGGGTGATCCGCAACGAGCGCAACCGCGGTTTCTGCGCGGCCAACAACCAGGGCATCGCCGCCGCGCGCGGCGATTTCGTGGCCCTGCTGAATAACGACGCCGAAGCCGAGCCTGCCTGGTTGGCCGCGCTCTACAGCGCCTGCGCGCGGCGTCCGGACGTCGGGATGGCCGCCAGCAAGGCGCTGGTTTGGGAAGATCCGCGCCGGATCGACAAGGCCGGGCACCTCATATTCCCCGACGGGCAGAACCGCGGACGCGGCAGCGGCGAGTGGGACAAGGGCCAGTACGAGCGCGAAGAGGAGGTGCTTTGGCCCGACGGCTGCGCCGCCATGTACCGCAAAGCCATGCTCGATGAAATCGGCGGGTTCGACGAGGATTTCTTCGCTTACGGCGACGACGCCGAGCTCGGGCTGCGCGCGCGCATCGCCGGCTGGAAATGCGTCTATACGCCCGGCGCCGTGGTGCGGCACCATCGTGGGGCCACCCTGGGGAAGGACTCCGTCCGCCGCCTGGAGCTGATCGAGCGCAACCGCGTCCTGCTTGCGCTGAAGCTCTTTCCGTGGAGCCTCCTGTGGCTCAACCCCCTTTTTTTTGCAGCGCGTGTGGCGGCGGGCGCCGCGCTCGCCGGGCGCGGCGCCGGCGATACCGTCCATTTTCGGGGCATGCGCGGAAAGTGGGCGATCGCCTGCGCGCTGGCCCGCGCCGATTGGCAGGCGCTCCGTCTCGCGCCCCGCATGCTGCGCAAACGCGCCCGCATCCGGCGCATCCGCCGCCTCTCCCCCGCCGAGGTGCGCCGGCTGATCTGGAACCACCGGCTGAGCCTGCGGAGCGTGGCATGAATGTCTGTCCCATGTGCCGCTCCGCAAACGCGAAGCTGTGGTTCCGGCAGACCGACCGGCTGTACCGGACCACGGACCGGCAGTTCGCGGTGGTGCGTTGCGCGGCGTGCGGCCTCGCGCGCCTGGACCCGCAGCCTGCCCCCGACGAACTCCGCCGCTACTACCCCGAGAGTTACTGGTTCGCGCCCGATGCCGGCCCCGCCGGCCGCCTGGAAGAGGCCTACCGCCGCCTGGTCTTGCGCGATCACGTCCGGTTCGTAGTAGGGCCGCCCTCCGCGCGGCGAGGACAGGCTCCTGCCAGTTCCGGCCGCCCGGAGGGCGGTCCTGCGCTTCTCGATGTCGGCGCCGGCGGGGGATTGTTCCTGGGCATGATGCGCGAGCGCGGGTTCCGCGTGGCGGCGCTCGATCTGTCAGCCAAGGCCGCCGCGCTGGCCTGGAGCCGTCAACAGGTCCCGGCCGTGTGCGGCCTCCTGGACAACCCTCCCCTGCGCCCCGGCGCGTTCGCCGTCATCACCATGTTCCACGTGCTGGAGCATCTCGCCGACCCGGCCGCTTACCTGCGCTCCGCCCGCGGCCTGCTGGCGCCCGGCGGCAGACTGGTGGTCCAGGTTCCCAACGCGGCATCCTGGCAGGCGCGCCTGCTCGGCCGCCGCTGGAACGGAGCGGACGTGCCCCGCCACCTCGTCGACTTTCGCGCCGGCGACATCCACAAGCTGCTGGAAACCTGCGGTTTCCAGGTCGTGCGGCGCAAGTACTTCTCGTTGCGCGACAATCCCGCCGGGCTGGCCAGCAGCCTCGCCCCGGGACTCGACCCCATGGCGCGGCGCGTGCGCCACGTCGCCGAGGGCGGAATCGCGCGGCTGGTGAAGGACCTGGCATACTTTGCGCTGGTTGTCGCGGCGCTGCCGTTTGCGTGGGTGGAGGCGGCCTTCGCCGCCGGGTCCACCGTTATGATCGAGGCGCGCCGCCCATGAGGTATTCCGGTCTGGCCTACCGTCTCCCGGGCCCGCTGCGGCGCCACGTCCTCCATTTCGAAGCGGAAATCGAGCGGGCCGTGACGGCTTTCTCCAGCGCCGTGCCGTCCGGCGCGCGCTTGCTGGACGCCGGCGCCGGCCAGGGACAGTACGCCCGCTATTTCTCGCGCCAGCGCTATTGCGGGGTCGACCTTGCGGTGGGCGACGCGGCCTGGGATTACGGCAAGCTCGACGCCGTGGCCGACCTCGCGGCCCTGCCTTTCCCCGACGCGGCTTTCCACGCCGCGGTCCACATCGTCACCATCGAACATCTGCGGGAGCCGGCTCGCGCCCTGGCCGAAATCGCGCGGATTCTGGCGCCCGGCGCCCCGCTGCTGCTGGCGGCGCCCCAGGAGTGGGAGGTGCACCAGGCGCCCCACGACTATTTCCGCTATACGCGCTTCGGGCTGGCGTACCTCCTGGAAAAATCCGGCTTCGGGGAAATCGAGGTTCGCCCCTGCGGCGGATATTTCCGGCTGCTCGCGCGCCGCCTGCTCAATGGCCTGCAATTCTTCTCGGGGGGCGCCCGTTGGCTGCTCTTCGCGCCCGCCGCGCTCTTCCTGGTCCCCCCGGCGCTGATTCTCCCCTGGTTGGACTTCCTGGATGCCGAGCGGAACTTCACGTTAGGATACATTTGCGTGGCAAGGAGGCAAAAGGAGACAGAGCCCGGGAATCGGGAGTCGGGAGCAAGCGCACAACGTTGCGGCTCCTGACTCCTGTACTCCCGGCTCCTGGCTCCTTCGCATGATGGACGGCGTAATTGTAGTCGATAAGCCCGAAGGCTGGACGTCGCACGACGTCGTGAACAAGACGCGGCGCATCGCCAACACGAAGAAGGTGGGGCACCTGGGAACCCTCGATCCCATCGCCACCGGGGTCCTGCCCCTGGTGATCGGCCGGGCGACGCGCCTCGCGCAGTTCTATACCCGCAGCGATAAAATCTACGAGGGCGTCGTGCGCTTCGGCTGGTCTACCGACACCTACGATCGCGCCGGCGAGCCCACCAGCGAAGCGCGCGAGGTCCAACTCGACGCCGGCGCGCTGGAAACCGCGCTCGAGCGGTTTCGCGGAGAGTTCCTGCAAACGCCGCCCCCCGTGTCGGCCAAGAAGGTGGAGGGCAGGCGCGCCTACGAACTGGCGCGCCGCTCGCTGCCCGTCGATCTGGAACCCGTGCCGATCCATGTTTATGAACTGGCTCTTCTGGAGATCCGCGGCGCGGAAGCCCGCCTCCGGGCGCACTGCTCCGGCGGAACGTACATGCGCTCCATCGCCCACGAACTGGGCCAGGCGCTGGGCTGCGGCGCTCATCTCCAGGACCTCCGCCGCACCGCCAGCGGCGAGTTCGAGATCGACCAGGCGCGCACCCTCGCCCAACTCGAGGCTTTGGCGGCGGACGACAGGCTGCTCGACGCCATCGTTCCCGCCTCCCGGATGTTGCCCGGCTTTCCCGCCGTGTTCGTGGACGACCTGACCGCATCGCAGATCCGCAACGGCCGCAATTTCCCCGCATCCCCGTTTCGCTCGCAGCCGGCTTCGCGCTACGTGAAGGCCGTCACCCGCCGGCAGGAGCTCGTCGCCATCGGGGAGGCCGTACTGCCCAACCTATACCACCCCGTGGTGGTACTGTGACCGCCGCCGCCCTATTGATGCCGCGCGCCGGCCGTCACTAGAATCGAGAGATGGGCGGCTGGCGATCCGTGCTGATCGGTGTGGCGTTGGCCGCCGGCTTTGCCGTTGCGCTGGCCGGGCCGGTGTGGCTGCTGTGGGACGCTTTACAGCCCGAACCCTGGAACGCGCAGAACCTGCGAGTCAGGTTTGAGTCGGTGCGGTACGAGGCCGGAGGGCTGGTTTTCCGGTACACCGTGGTTAACCGTACGCGGAGGGCCTTTCGCCTCCTGCCCGGATCGACGCGTATCCGCGCCCTGCGCCGCCCCGGACTCCCGGAGCCCGGCTACCCCTCCCTCGGCTTGCCGCTGGACCTCGATGCGCGCGCCGCCAATCACGTGGAACTTCGGCTGGAGATCGCGACCCCGTGGGGCAGTCCTGCCGCCCACAGCCTGGGCCAGGAGTGGATCGGCGCGCTTCCCGAGGATACCAGCGATCAGGCGGCCGTCTCGCCTTTGCCGCAGAGTCCGCCCGCGGTCCAACCCGCTCCGCCCCCTCGCCCGTTCTCCCCGACGGACTTGCTGGATGCCCTCGACGGTTTCGAGCTGACCGACCGTCGCACGGGTTTGAAGATCGTATTCCCCCGGATGTGGTGAGCCGCGCGCCGCTGCCAAGCGGGGGGTTTTTGCGAAACTTCGTGCCTGTACCCGCCCTTCCACGAATCCTCCTGCGTGGCATTTGCGCCGCTGCCAAGCGGGGACTGGCTCGGATTTCGCCGTTTTTGCGAAACTCCGTGCCTGTACCCGGTTTGCCCTTCCACGAATCCTCCTGCGTGGCATTTGCGCCGAAAACGGCCCCGCCAAATCTGCTAAAATGAACTTTTGCTCATGTTCAAGCGGTTCATTCTCTGGGATTACCCCCGCGGCAGTTGGCATTACGACGTGATGGTGGGGGTGATCGTCGCTTTCATCTTCCTGACCCCGCGCGAGTGGTTCCGCGATCAGCCTCGAATCCCCACCGCCCGCAGCATTGCCATGTTGCCTGCCGAGCACGGGAGTTCACCGTTCTGGATCGACAAAGTCGTCCTCAGGGGAAAACCCGATAGCGCGCGCATCGCCAAGGCGACCGAGGCTTTGCGGGCTTATACGGGCAATCGCCGCCTCTCCGTCACCAGCGTGGAGCCCATCCGCAGTTCGGAGGGCGAACTGCTCGGTTACATGGCATTGACCCGGCCTTGAGTCTGCCCGGCGTAACCAATGCATGGTGAATTCCAGTCTTCGTTAAAGGAGTCACACCGGATGCTGCCGTTCCGAACTCTGGCCGTTCCCCTCCTGTTCCTGGCCTCCGGCGTAGCGGCCGACCCGCTCCCGCAGATCCTCGCCAGGATGGAGCAGGCATCGATCACGTTCAAGGCGCTGACGGCAGAAATGAAGAGGGTCATCCATACCGCCGTGCTCAACGAAGACGAGGTGCAGGTCGGCACGCTGGTGGTGAAGCGCCCCAAGCTGAAGGAATTTCGTGCGCTGTTGGATCTCAAAGGGGCGAACGCCAAGCAAGTGGCCTATTCGGGCCACAACGTCGAGATCTACTACCCGGAATCCAAGCTGATTCAGATTTACGACATCAACAAGAAATTGGGATCGCAAGTGGACAAGTATCTGCTCCTGGGCTTCGGCGCCAGTCCCAAGGATCTGCAACAGGTCTACAACATAGCGTTTGTCGGGGAGGAGACGGTGAACGGCCAGAAGACCACGCGGTTGGCCCTTACCCCCAAGCAGCCGGATACCGCCACGGGGATGATCAAGGCCGAGCTTTGGGTCTCCGGCGAAACCGGGATCGCGGTCCAGCAGAAGCTCTACTTCAGCGGCGGCGACTACCAGCTTGCCACCTATACCAACATCAAGATCAACCCGGCGATTCCCGATTCGGCGGTCCAGTTGAACGCGCCCAAGGACGCCAAGAAAGAGTACCCCCAGAAGTAAGGGCTTCCATCTGTATATGAAGACCAAAACCAGCGGGCAGCGCCTGCAGTACCTGGACTGGGTTCGGGGTATCGGGGCCATCATCATGCTCCAGGGCCACGTCTTCGACTCGTTTCTCAAGAACGATCTGCGCGGCCGCGGTCCCTATGTCTTCTCGCAGTTTTTCGGCGGGATGCCCCCGGCGATTTTCCTGTTTCTGACGGGCGTCACCCTGGCCTTCCTGATGGACAGCACGGAGCGCAAGGGCTTGCGGCCGCTGCAACGCGTCAGCACGGCCTTTCGCCGTTCGGGGTACCTGTTCTTCCTGGCTTTTGCCTTTCGGATTCAGTTGTTCATTTTCGGGTTTCCCGCGCCGTGGACGGACCTGTTGCGAGTGGACATCCTCAACTGTATGGGCTTCTCCATCGCCGTACTCTCCGTGATGGCTTTGTTCCGGACGGTGGAGCGCGTGCGGTTTTGCGCGGTGCTGGGTCTGGTGATCGCTTTCGCCTCGCCGCTGGTCAGCCAGATGGACTGGTCGGGCGTGCCCTGGTTGATCCGCGGTTATATCATTCCCGACCTGCGGGCGTTCGGTTTCTTCCCCTGGGCCGCCTACCTGGCGTTCGGCATGGCGGCGGGCAGCGCCATCCGCGCCATACCGCCGGAAGCCACCGAGCGCGCCATGCAGTGGGCTGCTTTGCTCGGGGCCGGCCTCGTCGTGGCCTGCCAGTATTTCGCCAACCAGCCGTACTCCATCTACTCCAAGTCCGATTTCTGGCTGAACAGCCCCGCGCAGGTGCTGAGCAAGGCCGGCGTCGTGCTGCTGATCATGGCCCTGGCGTTTCTCTGGGTCCGTTACGGGGCAAGGGACGGCTGGAGCTGGGTGCGGCAGTTCGGGACCACCTCGCTGCTGGTCTACTGGGTGCACATCGAGCTGGTCTACGGCCGCGGGCTGTGGTTTCTGAAGGGCAATTTGAACGAAGTTCAGACGGCTTTCGCCGCCGTGGGGATGATCCTGCTGATGTTGGCCATCTCGACGGCCAAGACCTACCGCCACCGCATCGCCGCCGCGCTCTCCGAGATGGGCTGGACCTTCGTCCCGAAGCCCGACCGCGTACCGGGAGATTAGCCGGGCGGGCGAGGCATTCCTCGCCCCCCGCAATTCGGCGCCGGGCTTCCCGGGAGGCGGCGGCGCCGCCGGTTTCCGATCTTGCCCTCCGCCCGCCCATGGTAGAATTAAAGAGCCCTTTGATAGTCCTGCAACAACCTGGCCGAGATTCAAGTCCGCCTCGTCGAGCCGCACAATTCAAAGACATCGAAACAACATGAAGAATATTTTTGTAGGCAATTTGGATTTTGCCGCCACCGAGAGTTCCATTCGCTCGCTCTTCGAGCCGTATGGAAACGTCGAAAAAGTGAATTTGATTACCGACCGGGACACCGGCCGCTCCCGCGGGTTCGCATTCGTCGAAATGACGGATTCGGCCGAAGCGGATCGCGCCATCACAGCCCTGAATGGCGCCGACCTGGACGGCCGCGCGCTGAACATCAACGAAGCCCGCCCGAAACCGCAGGGCGGAGGCGGCGGCCGCGGATTTGGCGGCCCCTCCCGCGGCGGCTCCGGCGGAGCCCCCCGCCAGCGCCGCGAACCGCGCTGGTAATCTAGAATCAGGCGGCGGCCTGCCGGAAGTCCGGAGGCCGCCATGCCCTCTCAGAAACAAGGAGGCCGCTTATGGCCACGCGTTCGCGCACTACGTTTCAGAAACGTCAAAAAGAACTCGCGCGCATCGAGAAGCGGCGCGATAAAGAGGCCCGCAAGGCGCAGCGCAAGCAAGCTGCGGCGGAAGCCGAGCGCCTGGGGATCGCGCTCCCTGACGAATCCGAAGAACCTGAGGCTCCGCCGGAAGACGGAGCGCCCACCGGTTCCGAGTCCGAGTAGGCGCCAGGAGCGAGCCGGGGTTTCCGTCGTATACTTGTGCCGTCATGGATAAATCGGGTTTTCTTTCACCGGGACGGCGGCAATTTGTTCGGACTGCTCTGGTGACTGCCGCCTCTTACGGCCGGATTCTGGGCGCCAATGACCGCATCCGCGTCGGCGCCATCGGAACCGGCAGCCGCGGCCAATTCCTGCTGAGTCTCCTGAAACAGCTCGAGGGCAATGAGATTGTCGCTTTCTGCGACGTTTACGAGCCCCGCCGCCTGGAGGCCAAAGGCAAATTCGGCGCGGCGAACGCCACCGACTGCGTCGATCACCGCGACATCCTCGAACGCAAGGACGTGGATGCGGTGGTCATCGCCACCCCGGACCATTGGCACGTCCCCATCCTGACCGGGGCTGTGCGGGCCGGCAAGGACGCTTACTGCGAAAAACCCGTCACCCACGCCATCGAGGAAGGCGAGGGCATCATCGCCGCCGTCCGCGAATCGCAGCGGGTGGCGCAAATCGGCCTTCAGCAGCGCAGTTGGCCCCACTTCGCGCAGGCGAAGCAGGCCATCGCCGACGGCAAGCTGGGCCAGGTCACGCTCATCCGCACCTACTGGTATCAGAACCATATCCCCAACCAGAACCGGCCGTCGTTCGACCTGGCCAAGCTGGACTGGAAGCGGTTCCTCGGGTCGGCTTCCGACCGCCCGTTCGATCCGGACCAGTTCGGCAACTGGCGCTGGTACTGGGATTTCGGGGGCGGAGCGATGACCGACCTATTCGTCCACTGGGTGGACGTGGCGCATTGGTACATGGGCGCGGACGCCCCCTCGCGCGCCACCGCCAACGGACTCCGGGCGATCCTCACCCAGCGACAGACGCCGGATACGATGAGCGCCGCGCTCTCCTACCCCGGCAACGCTCTGGTGGAGTTCGACAGCGCCTTGCTCGGGTACATCGAAGGCGGCGGCCTGATGATCCGCGGCCCGAAAGCCGCCATGCGGATCTGGCGCGGCGGATACTCCATCTACCCCGAGCTGCGGGGCTACTCGGAGCGGCCCGAACCGTCGAATCCCATCGAGGAAGTGAAATCCAAAGGCGACGGCACGCTGGACCACATGCGCAACTTCCTGGATTGCGTCCGCTCGCGCAACAAGCCGAACGCCGCAATCGAGATCGGCGTTTCCGCCGCCCGCGCCGGCCACGTAGCCAACCTGGCGCTGCGCGGCAGCGGAGTGTGGACGGCGTAGCGGGATGTACGGCCCGTCTCACGGGCCGGCTCCCGGGTTATCGCAGTCTTCCCAACCGTTGGCAGCCCAATGCAGGCAAGGCCAAATGAACTCGTGCAGGAACGGCGGAAGCCGCCGGCCGCTCAGCGGAAGTTTTCCACCAGCATGATGTCGCCCTCGAATTTGTCGCGCTCATAGTAGAGCCAACGACCGTCGGGGCTTACGGCGACCGGGGAATCGCCATAGTAGCAGTAGTCGCCCGCGCCTTTGGGGAAGCTGAGAATGAGCGCCCTTTTCCCGTCCGCGAACCTGAAAAACTCGATTACCGGTTTGGGTTTAGCATCCCGGTCAAGCAGGTAGATGCCATTCGGAGCCAGGCTCCAGGTGGTACGGGCGCCTTTCTGGACGACCGTGATTTCCTCACTGCCATCAGAAGGCCTCCCGACGATTCGGCGGCCGTCTGCGGTGGCATAGTATTCCCCAACCTGGGCCACCGATCTGGGGGTTGGGGCTGAAAGACGATTGCACTCAATCGGAAGTGACGTGGTGCGACACTCCTCGACCGCCGATTGGGATGGGGGGGCAAAATAACGGAGACAACGTTCTCGAGGGTGCGCTTGCCCACGCGTTTAGAGCATCAGGCGAACAACAGCCGTCCTTTGGGTTCAGGTATAGGCCGGATCACAGAGCGAACCTGCCTGACGCGGCGTTTTGACCGCGATATTGAATGCGTGTTGGACGGCCGCTGACCCCGTCAATCCGGGCTCAAAAGGTCCGATCTTATTGCGTCACCGCTTTCTTGAATCGGGAATTGGCGCCGCCCTGCTTGAGCGTGAAACTCGACGACGAATCGAACTCCACGACGATGCCGGCCTGCGCGAATTCGAATTGCGTGGCGCTGGTTGCTTTGAGCGGGAACTCCGGTTGCCCGCTGGCCTGCATGTACAGCTTGCCGTCTTTCACGAATGTTTTGATGTCGAGGGGAATCTGGTCCGACTTGTACGTTCCCGCGTACGAGTCGAGGGTTTTGACATCCACCGCCGCGGCGGGCGACGATTCGGCCGGCTTCTCGAACACCACCCGGAGCGGGATCGCTTCCCCACGGAACATCTTCGCTTTCACCATGGGGTCGCCTTCGAGCAGCGCGCGAGCCGTTTCGGGATCCGGAGCATTGACGATGAGGATGCCCCAGAGCCCTTTGGGATCGAACACCTGCGCCGCCAGGCTCAGCTTCCCGGCATCGAGCAGGGACTTGAGGTACTGGACGTGCTGGGTGGCGAGACGAGCCTCTTCCGGACTCATGTTCTGAAGCGTGAATCCCGTGCGGGTGGGCTCGATCCGGAGCAGGAACTGGCCCGTCGCGGCGGATTGCGCGAGGGCCGCGATGGAAAAGAGAGCGAGGAGCAGGATCAGTTTTCGCATACATCCGCTAGACGGATGCCAGGCGCGCTTTTTAGCGAGGCGCCCCCGCTTCAGTGAAAAACGCGTCCGGCGGCGTGGAGGCCGTTTCCGTCGCGACTTCGGTCGCATCCAGGAACGCCCAATAATCTCAAACGGTTGGAGTCCCGGCTGGAAGACGGGGTCACCGGCCTGAACGGGTCCCCAATGCTCCGCGGGAGGTCAGCTTGCGCCAACCCCACTCATCCGGCAATCGACGCGCCGCCTGTTACCATGCGTTTTCTATGTTCTCTTCGCGCCGCTTCACGCTCGTCCTTCTCCTCGTCCTAACCATCGCCGGCGGACTCTGGTACCGAGCACATCCACGGTTGGCCCGCAATCTCCTGTTCGGTCGCACCAAGGGATGCAGCCTTTCGCAGTCTGCGGCCGGCGACCGCTTCCTCAACCAGCAACTGGAAACCGCCCGCGGCCTGGCGCTGAGCGGCAAACTGCTGGCGCGGGAACAGGGCCTGGAGCAGTGGCGCACCTCCATGGGCACGTATTGGATCCCCCAGGGCAGCTCCACCGCCTTGTTTTACGACCTTTCCGAGCAGCACCGGAAAATTTACGGCGCCGGCGAACGCGGCGCGCGCAGCGGCGACGTCGTCCTGGATTGCGGCGCAAATGTCGGCGTCTACACGCGCGAGGCCCTCGACCGCGGCGCGAAACTGGTGGTGGCGATTGAGCCCGCGCCGGAAAACGTCGAAGTCCTGCGCCGCAACTTCGCCCCGGAGATGGCCGCCGGCCGCGTGATTGTCTATCCGAAAGGCGTGTGGGACAAGGACGACGTGCTCAAGCTGCAGGTCGATCCCCGGAACTCGGCGCGCGACAGCTTCGTTGCCGATCTCAGCGGCCCCGGCGTGCACAGCATCGACATTCCGCTCACCACCATCGACAAACTCGTCGCCGAACTCAACCTGCCGCGCGTGGACTTCATCAAGATGGATATCGAGGGCGCCGAACGAAAAGCTGTCGCCGGCGCTTCTCACACGATCGCCCAATACCATCCGCGCATGGCTCTGTGCCTCTATCATGAGCCCGGCGATCCGTTGGACGTGCCCGCCACGGTGGCTCGCGCTTACAATGGCTATCAGCTCGAAGTCACCTGCATCTGCTCCGACGAGAGGATCGGACCCGAGGTCGGCCACTTCTTCTGATCCCGCGCCGACGCTTTACAGCCAGTGCCGGCAACAGCCAGGCTCGCTAGTATGGAAGCGGATCGCGTAGTCCAAAACTCGCTGTGGGCGGCGCCCGTTCTCCTGGCCATATTTGCTGCCGCCCCGTGCGCGCAAGAATCCCGCAATGACCACGTCGACGATGCTGCCGCGGCGCTGCCCGAATTCGAGGTCGCCAGCGTGAAGCCCACTGATCTAACTGGGGACATCAAGGTGGGAACTCGGGTTTATCCAGGCGGAAGAGTGCACATCTCCGGCTGTGAACTACAAGGCCTCATTCGAATTGCTTTCCATCTGGCCGGTCAGCGGATTTCCGGCGGGGCCGCTTGGACTGAAGAAATCAAATATGACCTGGAAGCTCTGCCGCCAAACACAGCGCCCATTAGGGATTTTCGATATGGCGTGTACGAAATTGCGGATGAGCGCCTGCGTCAGATGCTGCAGTCCCTCCTGATACATCGATTTCGGTTGGAGTTTCACAGAGCCACGAAGATGGCCGATGTGTATCTTCTGAAGCGGGGTGGAAAACGACCGGGGTTTCATCCCACAGGGGACGCCAACCCTTCGTCCACGGGGCGAGTCCGAATTCTCTGGAGCAAACGGCAATGGGCGCTCGAAGCTGTCACAATGCCGGAGTTGGCGAAGTTCCTGTCCGACCACGTTCTGGGCGCTCCCGTTCTGGATCGAACGGGCCTGAGCGGGCGGTTCGACTACACGCCGGAAAGCGCCGACCCGGATTCGCCGGATCCCAAAGTTGATCTTGCCTCCTCTGCCCTGAATTTCATTCAGGAGCTGCATCTCAAGTTACAGCGGACCAAAGGTCCGGTTGAAACTTTCGTGATCGATCGTGCGGAAAAGCCGTTGCCGAATTAACCCGAATCGACTGGTTCAGAACCGCCGCGCCCTGCCGGCGAACCGCCTGCGCCCCAGCGACAACAACAGCAGCGCCGCTGCCATGCCGGCGGCCGTCGCCGGTTCCGGTATGGGCGTGAAGGCGAGGTCCCCGACGAAGTTGAGCCCGGTGTTCCCGATCTGAATCGCCTGGCCGGTGGCGGGATTAATGGTGTAGATTCCGCTCTGGTCGCCCGTGCCGCCGAACAGGACGCTGTCTTCGGGACGCACGCCCAATGCGCCGAAGAAGAGGTCGGTGGGAATGGCTGCTCCGGTCGGCGCGCCCGTCGAGGGATTGAGGGTCTGGAGCCGCATGTTGATCGTATTCCCCGTCGCATGATCCAAGTCGGCGAGCGACTCGTATAACACCCCGTTCGGAGCGAATGCGATGCTGGCGAAAAATGCCTGCGGCGCTCCGATGGGCGTAGCGGCCCCCGTGCTTTCGTTAATCGTGTAGAGTTGGCTGGGGGGCGCCGTGCCGCCCGCTGGGGCCGCCACTCCGAACAGCATGTTGGTTCCCGGTTGGATCGCCAGATCCGCGATCGAGATCGGATCTTCCGCGGCCGTGATGGGAACGCTGGAGAGCAGCGCCCCGGTGGCCGGGTCCACGATGACTTCCCTGAGGGGCGCACCGTACTTCTTCAACAACGAGTCGAAGGTTCCTCCCACCGTTTCGGGATGCTCCACCTCGATCTCGACGACGCTCGCCCCGAACACATCCCGAATAACCGAGAACCCTTTCACGCTGACCTTTGCCATGCCTATCCCTTAGCGGCTCACGGATTCGAGCCACGCGTGCGCGATGGCCTTGGCTTCCGAAACCTTCGGCCGATGCGGCTTGGCCTCCATCTCTTTCCAGACGATGGCCTCGGGGAGACAGAGACGCACGCAGGCCGGGTTCCCGAAGCAATAGTCGCAGCTGTCCAGCAGCACGGGGACGGGGATTTCCGGGATGTTGACGAGCACCACCTGGATCCTCGAGTCTTTCGGGTTGAACTCCCCGGTTTTCACCGCAGAGCAGGCGAGTTCGCAGAGCTTGCAGCCCGTGCACTTGTCCACCAGAACCTCGATGTGCTTTTCCACTGTCAAATCACCTCCTTGTGGTCCTCGAACAGAAATTGAAGGGCGTCCTTCTTCGACTGCTGTATATGTTCCCGCATGACTCTCTCGCACAGATCGGCGTCTCGGAGGCGCAGGGCCATCAGGATTTTCCGGTGACCGTCCACCGTCCGACCCCCACCCTCGAGAGACTGCAACGTGTTCTTGCGGTATCGGAGCACGTATTGCCGCATGGTGACCATCTGATGAAACAGCCTTCGCTTGTCGGTGATCACCTCGTGGAGGATGTCGTGAAATCGCGTGTTCCACTGGAAGACTTCATCCAGGCTCTGGCGTTGCAGTGCCGTTTCCGCCTGCTTGACCGTCTCGTCAAGTCGGGAGAGCTGCTCCTCCGTGACGCGGCCGCAGATCACTCGGAGGGCATAACCCTCCAGGACGGCCCGTATCTCGAAAAGCTCGTCCACATCCTCCCGCGAGTCCTGGGAGGCGATGAACCCGCGCGTGGCCAGAGGCTTGATCAGTCCTTCGGACTCCAGTTTGTGAAGCGCCTCACGTATGGGGGTTCGGCTGATCCCCAACTCTTTAGCAAGATGCTCCTCCGTCAGGCGTTCCCCGGGATTGAGTCGACCTGAGAGGATGGATGTCTTCAGGTACTCGTAAGCTCGTTCCCTGACTGGGATCGCGTCAGATTGCGATGTCATTGTTTATTTGTATCCAATGGCAACGTATTCCACTACAAGATAATTGAACAACCTTAACCATGACGGGTATTAAACAAAATACCTTCTAGCCTTGTCAAGGGGTTTTGTATACAACTATACAGGATGGACTAAGTCGCCCCACATGATATCAAGGCAGCGGATTTCGGTTGGTTGGGCCTGGATAGATCAGGTAGGAGTCGTGATCAACCCGGAACCTGCCGCGGCCCGTCGATCACTTGCTGGTCAGATACTCGAGCGCCGCCGCTACGCCGCCACGGGCGCAGGGCACCCCGGCAAATGCGAGCCCCATCTCGACCCCGCAGAGGGTCCCGGCAAGCATCAGGTCGTTGAAGTCGCCCAGGTGTCCGATGCGGAAGCACCGCCCCTTCAACTTCC
>JAIQFU010000567.1 GCA_020073115.1 Terriglobia bacterium | reverse complement strand
GTGGGACACCGACGAGCCGGACTGGAACGGATCGGGAGTAAACAGCAGCATGCGGCCGAATGCATCCGCACCGAGATATTGCGCCGGGTTCACCGCGAGGTTGACAAAGACTCCGGAGTGCACCCGGGAGCGGTGGCGCAGGGCGGCCTTCAGCATGTCGCCGTTTGCCTGCGTGATGCGTACGGAGGGGATGGCGATTGCCGGGTCGATTCCGGACATGGTGGCGGGCGGCGAGCCGGGCGCGCCTTCCACGATGATGGCCGCGACGGCGCCGGCGTCCTGGGCGTTCTTCACTTTTGTGGTGAAGGCGCAAGTCCCGCGGTCGATCAAGGCCACCTTTCCGTTCACCGCGAGCGCATTCGCGGCATTCAGCGGCGCGCACGCCATGCCTGTGGTTCCCGAATCGACCACCGGCATCAGCTCACCCGTCACGCCCGGACTGCCGAGCGGCGGTCCGAAGTCCGCGGCGCCGACGAGGTAATCGCCCGCGATCGCGGCGGGAGCCGTTACAGCCAGCCTCGGCGTGCCCGCCGACAGCACGGAACCCGTGGAGGCCGTAACGTGCGCGCCGGTCCAGGCGAGCCGGCGGGTGTTGAGGGCCGACGCGGCGCGCTCCGCATTGGTCATCGAGTCCCACATCCTGTTGGAGCTCAGATCGAGTGTGAAGTGGTCCCACAGCGACGGATAGCCGCCCATAGAGACCCCTGTTGCGGCGTTCGTCACGTTCGAGAAGCCCAGACCGTGCGCCAACTCATGGAGCACCACCGTGACGAGATCGAGATTGGTCCCGTGCGCGCCATCCAGGCCGTAGTAGAAGTAGAGGCCGGTCAGGCAATTCGCCTGCCCCAGGCTGGAATTGAAATAAGATACGATCTCCGGCGTGGTCGGGTCGATGGTGGCGCCGTACAGTTTGTTCGCCAGCGCGAAGTGATACCAGGTATCGTTGAACGGGAACAGACTGCCCCGCCAGATCTCCGTGGTTCCCGAGGAGGCCAGCACGGCGGAGGTGGCGCTGCAATCCAGGGGGAGGAATCTCGCCGCCACCCGGATCACCGGGACGCTGTCCAGGTGAGCGCCCCAGATATCGGCGGCGGCCTGGAACGCGATCAGCCGCTGTTCCCCGATGGTGGTCCCCGAGTTCCCTCCGATGGGCTCCGCCGGAGTCGGGTCGTTGAAGCCCGTGCCGGGGAGGTCGTAATTGATGACGAATATAGTGGTCCCGGCGAAGGCGGCGACCGGCGCCTTCATCAGAAGCGCGGCGAGCAAGACCAACAGGGATCTACTTCTCATTGGATTTCTCCCGCGGCGCGGAATTGCGCGATACAGCCTTGCCGGCGTTTGCCGCGCCTTTCACGCATTCCACCGAGATGGTACCGTCCGGGTTCCTGGTGGCGACGGAATAGATCAACTGGGAGTCGTCCAGCCGCATACCGCTCAGGCCATTCACCTGGAGGGTTTGGGCATCCGCCGGCCCGGCTCGCATCGCCTGGGCCCCCAGGGGGGCTAACGGCTGGACCTCGCCCGGTTCCGGTTCGCGGATCTTGCCCGTGGCCGGGTCGATGAACACCCGGACGCCACCGGCCGCGGCGGGATGAGCCGCCGGTTTGGCAGCTTTCGCCGCCTGCGTCCTGGGGGGTTTCGGCGCGGGCTTGCCGCTGTCCGCCCCGAATCCCGAGACCCCAAACGCCACGATGGCCGCGATGGCGATCCACCTGGCTCGGCGGCGCAGCAGGGTGGCGGCCAACATGAAGCACAGGGCGACAATCGTCGCAGGCTCGGGGACCGCGCTGACCGAAACCGTATCGATCCCGATGTAATCGCCATTGACCTCGGTGTTCGGGACGACGTAGTGGAATGCAAACCGTCCCGTGGCGGGGGCGCCCAAGC
Source organism: Terriglobia bacterium (assembly GCA_020073115.1). Lineage (GTDB taxonomy): Bacteria > Acidobacteriota > Terriglobia > Bryobacterales > Bryobacteraceae > BOG-224. The sequence continues at coordinate 1,459 of JAIQFU010000567.1, read as the reverse complement.
CGCTCACCGTGCCGCTGAACGAACTCCAGGCTTCGGGATATCCGCCGACCGCGAGAGCCGGATTAATCGTCAGCAACAGCCTGCCGAAATCGCCGACGGACTTGGCGGAGCCGCCGACGTTAGTGCTCGCCCCGTTCGTGCTGAGCCGCAGCTCCAGCCTGTCGGGGAACGACGCGTCCGGCACCGTACGCGTGTAGAAACTGATGATTTCGCCGTCGACCAGCTGTAGAACCGGAGTCAGCAGCCAATTGCTGACGTCACCTCCAGCATCGGCGTTCAGAAAATTCGCGGCAATATAGCTATTGGGAGCGCCGGACTGAGCGCCGAAAGCCGCGGGATTTCCCTGGAACCAGCCGGCAGTGCCCAGCGGTGCGCTGTTATTGATGAGCGCCCAGCCCGCACCGGCTAAGCTTGGGACGTCGTTGAAGTTTTCGACCAGCAGCGAGTCTGCCGGCGCGACCGCGCTCAAGGTGAGCAGGATCGCAGAACACAGGAGGGATCGAGACATCGTGGGACAAACCTCCTCACTCCGGCGGCAAGCGTGGATGGCCGCCGAAATACATTCACGACGCACACTCCGAACGCGCGCCATTCAAAACACCGGAGCCGCGTCACAACACACCACGAACTCTGCTGCAAAAAGGCGTGCAGCAATCGAAACACCATAGTCTAAACGTTCTAGTTAAAACGGTATAAGCAGGTAATGAGAGAATGTATGTCGCAATTATCCGGGATTTGTTCCTGTTTTTTCGGACTCGGCGCGGAGTTCACCCGTAGGAGACCGTGAGCCCATCGCCTCCGCGGCAGCGCGCAGGCCGGAGGCGATGGCGCCGTGCACCGTCCCGGTATGGCCGGTGGTGTCGGCAGCCTCACCCGCGAAAAACAGGGTCTCCTCGCACGGCGCGGCCAATTCCCGGACGGCGCCGGTTGCGCCGGCGGGAACGTAGCAGTAAGCGCCGCGAGCGAACGGGTCGCTCGCCCAATCGTGGTGGTGAACGCCTTCTACGCTGGTCTCGACCTCGTTCCGCTTCAGCCCCGTGGCGCGGGCCAGCGAGTCCACGGCCGCGCCGGTCCGGCCGCTATCCGATAGGGCCAGGAGGCGCGCCGCGCGCGGCCCGCCGGCCCAGGCGGTGATCAGCCGCGACTGCAAGGGATACTGGGTCCACCAGGTCGGGAACAACTCGTCACGCGCGTGGATGAAACTCAGTTCCGCGACCTTCGCGCCGCCCGCTGCCGGCAGACCCTCCTCCCAAAACGCTTCCTTGCAGCGCAAGGTCACTCGCGCCACCGGCCCCATCACAAGCTGACGCGCGGCCGCCAGGTTCGGCGGATCGGGTTCGAAGCGGATGTCGCCGGCCTGCAGGACGCCCAAAGGAACGGTCACGATAGCCGCGTCGAAACGTGGGGCACGCATGTGTGGCGGACGCTGACGGCAATGCAATTCTGCAGGCTCCCTATG
>JAIQFU010000682.1 GCA_020073115.1 Terriglobia bacterium | reverse complement strand
CTGGGAACACTGGGAACAATCACGCCTCTTTCAGCCGATATCGCCATTCCAGGTTGTTCCCAGTCCGCTCCCGATACCGCTCCCAGCCCAAGGCCCGAAGGCATCGCGCCACCGCGTTCTTGTCCGCCTGCGTCCAGAGCACTTTGCTTTTCTCGATACAAAACGTCAGCACGTCTTCGATGGAGACGGTATCCCGCCCGTTCACCCATCGCCCGATCAGTTCGTCCCATGGTCCGCCCTCGAATCGCGCCGCCTGTTGCTCTGCTGCCTCTTTGTTCAACTGCACCGAATCCAGCCACCACACGGCGCCGCCGCGGTACCGCTCCACCGCTTCGGCCCAAAGTTGGTCACGGTCGCGCGCAAGATCGTCAACCAGGATGCGCGTACAGGCCACAGGCCAGAAGCGCCGGCCGCCGGTTTCATCCCGAAGGTATGTCGAGTGATTCACGGAACCCGCAAACACGCATTGCCGCGGGGATTCCACCAGCCGCTTGCCGTAAGGCGGACGGAATCTATCGCTTGCTCTGCTCATGAACGCCTTGATCTTGGAGACTTCGCCGCGGGTCATGCTGTCCAACTCGGCAATCTCGATCACCCATACGCCGCGGGTCTGGAGCGCCGCGTCCTTCGATCCCAACTCCGCAATTTCATCCGTGAGCCACGGGTGCGCCAGCGTCTTCAGCGCAGTCGATTTCTTGAGTCCCTGAACACCTTCCACTATCAGGCAGCAATCGGCTTTCGCGCCCGGCTGAAAGATACGCGCTACGGCGGACACCAGCCAGCGGGCGCCCACGGCCGCGGTGTAGTCGGACGCCTCAGCCCCCAGGTACAGGCTCAACCAAGTGTCGATGCGCTGCGTCCGGTCCCACTTCAATGAATCCAGGTATTCCCGAACCGGATGGAAACAGCGATCCTTCGCCACGGATTGAACCGCTTGCCCGGCCACTTCCACCGAAACGAAGATGCCGTTGTGCTGAAGCCAGTTCGCCGTCAGCCGGTCCTCATGATCGGACCATTCACGCCCGGCGCCGCTTCCGTCCCACGGCGCGGATCGCAACGCCACTGTGCCAAGGGAGAACTCGTTGAAGGCGAGCACGCCAGCCCACTCAGGCGCGAGACGCAACGCCGTGATGGCATTCGCCAGGATCGGCTTCGGCGCGCCCTCTTGGTTCACGATCAGGCTGTCGCGCCAGTCGGTCACGGTCGCCGGCTTGCACTTCGGCGTCTCTGCCGGCGTGCCCTTCCGCCGCGCCGCCCGCGCGACTTCGCGCCGAATCAAGCTCTCAATGGGTACAGGGTCCGTCACGCGCTCATCTCCATGTAGGCGAGAATCGCCCGAATCTCTGCCACTTCCCGATCTTTCGCCCATTGCACCAGCCCCGCGCATTGTTCCGGCAGTTCGCCGCACCACTCCCTGTACTCGTTCACCAGCATGGTGTCTTCGGCGTGCTCCAGACGCGAAATGATGCGCGTGTAGTCGCGTATCAGGTACGTGTCTGCCGGCCCTTCGGTTGGGTCGAATAGCTTTTCTTTTTCGGCGTCCATGACGGCTTCGAGCATGATGAGCACGCCCCGCCGCCAGTACCGCGCCGCGGGTAGGTCGCGCTCTAGCTCACGCCGCTCGCGTGCCCACTGTTTCCGCTCTGTCGGTGTCCATTCCCGCCACTCGCGCTCAGGCCACAGGCCACGCGAACGCAGCGCGGCTATTACGTCAGCTTGTGAGCAGCCGGTATGACAGTGGACAAGCACCTTGCCGTCACGTTCACGGAGGCTCAGGCTTGGCGAATGGTCATCGTGTGCGGGACAGCGCGCCACATAGCCGGCCCCGCTTCGCCGGCCGTGCAGTTCCCGTGCGATGGATTCGGCAGTCATTTGGTCCGCTCCTGAAAGACCTGCTCAACCACGCCAGCAGGTATGCGCAGCGTCACGTACGCACGCGTTCCACGGGGGTTGCTGTCGCCAATTTTGAGTACGCCCGGCCGATCCTGAAAGAGTCGCCGAATGCTCTGCTCGCTCAGTTGCCATAAATCCGCCAACTCGCGCGGTGTGAACATGCGGCCAAAAGGATCAGGCACACTCCGCCCTCCCGCGTTCAATTCGCGGGCGAGTCCGACGTGTGCCATCAGTTATGTAGTGGGAATGAACTCTACTTGGTGCGGACCACCAAACGGTTGCCGATCTTTGTACACACGGCACGTCTGGTCGGCGCGGTCGCGCTTGGTGCCTGCGTGAGAGCCAGGCGGCAAACGGCGCAACGGCGCGTCATCGGTGAGTGTAAGATGCCGGCGTGCACCTTTGCCGCTCCACCGTGCCCAACCGCGGGCGTACAACAGATCGGCGTGCCCTGCGCTGATGCGCGGCAGCAACGCGCCTTCGCCGTCGCGCACTTCGACCGTGGGTCGCGCGGCTTCGGCCGCGTTCGCCCCGATGGGCTTATTCATGGCTCATCTCCCGCGGTCACCTCGGCAAGCCGCTTCAGCGTGGATTGCACAATTGAGCGCCAATCGAGAATGATTCCGGCCGGCACGCCATCCAGCAGCGGGCGTTCGGCCTCAGCTTGGGCATAGACCCCGGTCAAGCTCGGGTACGGGCGCCAATAGTGGATCTCAAGGGAAGGCGCGGAAGTCTTGATGGTTGTCTCGCCGTCAGTCCACAGCACCTCGGGTTGTCTGACGGTGAGTATCATGGGCGTATCCGGTACCGTGCCATCCTGAATGTGCTGAAGATCCTCAGCAACAAGCGCCATTTCCAGAGCACCCGACAACTGCACAGCGAGACTCACCGGGACGCCCAAATCCGTTACCCGTGCAACCGCCGCCAGCTTGATAATTGCGAGTGCTGAGTACATCCGCTCCCGGCCGCGCCCCGGATGTGATGTCATTGCTCCCACCAGCGCATCATCGCCCCGCGGATTGCTCAAGACGCCCCGCTTCATCCACTGTTGGTATCGGTTCGCATCGACGCCGATCACCGCGAGCACCACCCGTTGCGGGTACCGCGCTTCGTCAATGTCGCCCTTCCAGACCATCTCAATTGCAATCATAAGGTACACGCATACCTTATGTCAATCGCGACGGTTTGAAATCTGGAACATGGCGGTTCCCATTCCAACCGTGTACAGGGTTTGTACAAAACGGCTGTTGTTTTGGGTATTTCAGGCTATGTGGGTCTTTGCGAAATGAGCAACTTGGGTGTTTTCAGTACACCTTTGGGGTTCAAGTCCCCCTCTCCGCACCATACATTCTAAAGCTGATGGCCTCAAGAGGCCACCCGAAAGGGTGGCCTTTTTCTTGGAATGTACCCAAATTTGTACCCAATCTGCGGGGCTTCAGGGGCAATGCAGGGGAAT
>JAIQFU010000566.1:1815-5171 GCA_020073115.1 Terriglobia bacterium | reverse complement strand
GGTTCAACGCGGCCTTCTCCGACTGCCTGGTGCTGGTGGCGGTCTGCTCGCTGGCGACCCCGATGCTGCGGAAGGCCTGGGTCACCTGCTCGAAACCGATCTGCTGCTGGCCGCTGCCGGCCACGATCTGCTGGAACGCCTGCACGCTCTCCTGAATGTTGCCGGCCAGGGAGCGAATGGTCCGGTCTGCCACGCCCGCCTGCTGCCGTCCGGACTCCACCCGTTTCACCGCCTCCTCGGTGAGCATGACGGAGTTGGTGATGGATTTCTGGATTTCTCCCAAAATCGAGCGGACCTGCACGGTGGCCTGCTTGGATTGGTCCGCCAGGTTCTTCATCTCGCTCGCCACCACGGAAAATCTGCGGCCGTGGTCGCCCGCGGCGGCCGATTCGATGGCCGCGTTCAAAGCCAGCAAATGCGACTGCTCGGCGATATCGTTCACGGTGGCGATGATCTCGCCGATGGCCTGGGTCTTCTCGCTCAACGCAATGACGCGCTCGGCGACGGCCTCCGCCTGTTCGCGGATGCTCTCCATGGTAGCGCCGGTGTCCTGCACCGACTGCAGCCCCGACATGGTGGCGCTGGAGGTGGCTTCCGCCGCCGCCGCAACCTGCCGGGCCTTCTCGGAGATCTGCGAGCCCGACTGGCTGAGCTCCGACATGGTGGCGTTCGCCTGCTGCACCGCCGCGGACTGTTCGGCCGTATTGGCCGCCTGTTGCTGGGTGGACGCCAGGATTTCGGCCGTGGCCGCGCTCAGGTTCTCCACCACGCCGCGCGTCTGGCCGGCGACGTCCCGCAACCCGGATAGCATCTGGTTGAAGCTGCGGGCCAGTTCGGCCAGCTCATCCCGGCCATCGGCCGAAGCCGGCGTGGTGAGGTCGCCCTTACCCACCCGCTCGGCGAAGTCCCGGAAGACCGCCAGGGGGCGGGTAATCGAGCGCTGGATCAAGGCGCTGCAGAAGATGCCCAGGAGAATCGCCGCTACGAGGCCGGCCAGCAGGGAAGTGCGGGCGCGGGCGAAATAGGCTTCCACCTCGGAACGTCCGATCGAGATCTGTTCTTCTGTCAGCCGCTGCGCCTGATCGAGCTTGCTGTCGAAGGACTCCCGGATGCGCTCCACCGCGGGCAGGGAGGAATACGCCGCAGCGATCTCGCCGCGATTGATGAGAGCGAAGATCCGCTCGACCTCGGGCGAGAGCGCATTCAGCGCGTCCCGGGAATCCCGCGAGGCCAGCCGGATGGACCGCCATTTCTCAGCCCGCCCGGCGGTAAGGGCGCTGTTCTCATACCCACCCGTGGCCTGCTCCAGGTCGCTCAGGAGTTTGATATTCCGCTCCCTATTCTGCCGCCACAGCGCCTCCTGGCCCTCGGGACCCTCCGTGCCCAGCTTATCTTTGAGCAGCAGGGCGTTGGTCAGGGCCATTTCCCGCGACGCGCGCATCTGGTCCTCGCTGTCGGAAAGCTGGTTGATGGTCTGCAGGACCTGCAGGTCGCGATCGTTCATCTCGGACATAAAGCGGCGGACCGATTCCTGCTGTACCAGGGCATAGATTCCCACGCCCACGGTCAATGCCAGGACGACGCCGAACCCCAGCAGGAGGCGCGCGCCGATTCGCATGTTCTTCATCGGAACTCCTCTTTCCAAAGCCTGTCGCAATCGAGTATGGCCACCAGGTCAGGCGTGATCCAGCGGATCGGGGCGGCGTTGGTTGGCGTCCCGCGTTCGCCGGCGGCGAGCGTTCGTATGGCTTCCACGGCGCCCACTCGCAGGCCGTACTCGCGCGAGCCGTTCAGCCGCAGGATTAGCACATACTCCGGCCCGGCTTCTTCCAGGTCCGGCAACCCCAGCAGCCGCGTAAGCTCCCAGACCACGCGGATCTCGCCGCGAACCTGGATAGCGCCCGCCACCTCGCGGGGGCTGCCGGGAATGGGAGCGATGCGAGGCTGTAGTATCAACTCCGCCGCGCGGTCCACCTCGATCCCATACCTCTCGGGTCCCAGGCGGAAGACCAGGACAGAGATATCGCCGCCGCGGTCCGGCAGCGCCTCGGGCCGGTTGGCGAGGCTCCCGGCGCGCCGGCGGAGGACGGCCTCGATCTGCTCCGCGCCGGGCGCGAAGGACCGCTCCGCCGCCGCGGCGCTGCGCCGCAGCCTCTCTTTCAACTCTTTCCAGTCGGCCGCCGCCCGATTCATACGCCCAGCATCTCCAGGTGCAGACCGGCCAGATTGCGGAGCTCGCCGGCCGTCATGCCGTCGCTGTGTTCCAATACCGCGCCGGCGGGTCTGCCGCCGGTGAGGGCCAGGACGTTCCGGAAGGCCCTGATGGCCTGGGAGGCGTCGTGCGTTTGCAGCAGCAGGCCGAGGTGGTAGTGCGCCGGAGCGAACGCCCGGTCGAGATAGATGGCCCGTCTCAAGGCCTGCTCCGCCGGCGCGCGGGCGCCGGTGTGTTCCAGAATCAGCGCCAGGGTGAAGTGCGCGGTTGCATCCAGGCCGTCGGCCGCCAGCACGCGGCGGCAACAGGCGGCGGCCGCTTCCCATTCGCCGCGGTCGGCCAGGGCTCTGGCTTCCGATACGGTGGGTGCGGGCGAGTCGCGGGGCGGGATGACATCGGTAATCAGCCGGCGCTCCGCCGTGGGTTTAGAAACAGCTTCGGGCGAGTCGGCAACCCACGGCAGGTTGGCAATGTTGGCAACCTGCCCCACCATTCCCTCCGGGTTCGCCGGCTGCGGCGTCAATTCCTCGCCGGCCTTCCGGTACAGCGTGGCTCCCGCGGCCATGACGGTCTGAAAACGCTGGAACACTTCCGCGTTGGGCTCGGCATGTCCAACCAGAAGCCATCCGCCCTCGGCCAGCCGGTTGTAGAAGCGCTCCGCGGCGCCGCGAATCACGGCCGGGCTGAAGTAGATCATGACGTTGCGGCAGAGAATCAGGTCGAACTCCGCGATGTTCCCCGGAAGGGAATCTCCTACCAGGTTATGGATGCGGAACGAAACTCCGGCCGTGTATTCCGGCCGGAGGGCCCAGCGCTTTCCCTCGCGCACGAAGCAACGCGCTGTGGCCTCTTCGGCGGAAGCTTCGCGGAAGGCCCAGTCATCGTACCGCGCCTCGCGGGCCTGCGCCAGGTGTTTCTCGCTGATATCGGTTCCCAGGATGGAGACGTTCCAGCCGGAGATCCGTTCGAAACCGGGCTCGCGGAGCAGCATCGCCAGCGAGTAGGGCTCCGCACCGTTGGCGCACCCCGCGCTCCAGATGCGCAGCCGGCGCACTCCGGCGTTGCGCGCAATCAGGTCGGGGAGGACGATCTCGCGGAGCGCCTGAAAATGCTCGGCCTGGCGGAAGAAATAGGTCTCGCCGAT
>JAIQFU010000566.1:0-1747 GCA_020073115.1 Terriglobia bacterium | reverse complement strand
GTCGAGGATCCGCAGGTAGCCCTGGCACAGGCGAACGTTGCGCGCGCCGAGCCGGCGGGCGATCCGGACCGCGAGTTCGTCGTCTCTATCGGCGTAGTAGGCGAAGCCGGTGTGCCCGATGATGCGCTCCTTGAGCAGAGCGTAATCCGGGTCGGCGATAACCTCGGAGGACCTCATGCCCGCAGGCTCTCCACCTCCTCCAGCCGTTCCTGGGCGCGCGCCCGCAGTACGGCGATGCACTGGCGTTCGTTCTCCAGGAGGATCTTCCCGCAGTCCAGAACGAAGGCCGTGCGCCTGGAAAAAACCGCTTCCGCCCGAGCGCAATCGTTGAACGAGTTGTTCTCCCGGAGCGGCAACACCTCTTGAGGGCTGGCGATTTCCACGACCCTGTCTACCAGCAGCGCCAGCGGCCATGGATTGCCGCGCAGTACCGCGAGCGGCGTATGCATTCCCGGCTCCGGAGCCGGAAGGTCGAACAGTCGGGCCGCGCACACCACGGGGACCGCCACGCCTCGCAGGTTCAGAAACCCTTCCAGAAGGGATGGCTGTCCCGGAGACCGCGCCAGCGCGGCCATGGGAACGATCTCCCGAACATCGGCGATGGGGATGGCGCAACCCTGCCCGCCAATCTCCAGGACTAAGAATCGCTCTTGCTCAGGCAGCATGACAGATCGCGGGAAAGCCCGCACCCTATTGAATTTTAAGCTATTATAACTCGGAAACGCGGGGCCGGGGGTCCCTCCCGGACTGCCCGCCCACCGTTGTTTCCAGAACCGTGAGGGAACGGGAAGACTCGTCCCACCGGCAGCGCACGAGATCGGCGCAGTCTCCGAGGCCGGCGGCGCGCGCGGGGGTGGCGGAGGCCATCTCCAGGGCGGTTTCCAGAGAGACCCCGGCGAACCGCACGCAGTTGCCTACAGCGCGGTCCATGGTCAGGGCGGATCCGGCGAGGCGGTCCGTGCCCCGGAGAACGACGCGGTTCCCCGCCAGAAGTTCCACCGGCATTTCGCCCAGCTTGTAGAGTCCCGGTTGGCACATAGCGGGGGTCACGGCATCGGTCACCAGGACCGAGCGGCCCGCGCCCTTCATGCGGATCGCGCAGGCCACGAACGCCGGCGGAAGATGGATTCCATCGACGATGAAGCTGGCGGTGAGGCGGTCCTCCGCCAATTGGTCCCAGATGTAGTTGGAGGTCTTGTGGAGGACGGCGTGCGCGCCGTTTCCCAGGTGGGTGGAGATGGTGGCGCCCGCATCGACCGCGGCCCGGATCTGGTCCGGGTTGGCCCGCGTGTGCCCGATGGCGGCCACCACGCCGGCCCGCGCCAGCGCCGCAATGTAGCGCGGCGCCCCGTCGTATTCGGGTGAGACGGTCACCATCCGGACTGCGCCGCCGGCGGCCTCCTGCCAGCGCTGAAACTCGTCCCAGTCGGGCGGGCGGACGTGCTCCAGCGGGTGCGCGCCGCGCGGGCCGTCTTCGGGCGAAATGTGCGGGCCCTCGACGTGAAAGCCGGCGATGGCGCCGCCTTCCGGCAGGCCGCAGCGGAGGAACTCCTGTTGGGCCTCGGCCAGGCCGTGGAGCGCACCCGCCATGCGCTGTGGCGAGCCCGTAATGATGGTGGGCAGGAAACGGGTTACGCCCGTCTGGAACAGGCGGCGGATCGAAGCGGCCACGGCCTTTGCCGCGGAGCAGTTCGTTGTCGTGGACGGCTCCATCATTCCGGACGTGGACCTGCCGGCGCTGCTGCGG
>JAIQFU010000043.1 GCA_020073115.1 Terriglobia bacterium | reverse complement strand
CGGCCGCGGTGGAGCTGGTCGCGGAGCTGGTGGCGCTCGGCCGGGCTTTGCTGGCGGCGGACCGGAACGCGGAAGCGGCGGCGGAGCTCGAAACGGCAGTCAAGCTCTCGCCCGGCAGCCGCGAGGCGCATTACAGCCTGGCCTCCGCCTACTCCCGGATCGGCCGCAAGGACGACGCCGCGCGCGAACAGGCCGAGTTCAGGCGGCTGGACAAGTAACCTTCTCTACTTCCGCGCCCCCTGCGGTAAAGCGTACGCTGCCGAGTGGCTGAGTTCGAGCACTGTTTTCGTCCCGTCGCCGGACTCCACTTCCAGCACCGCTCCCTGTTGTCCCGCGGGAGGCAGGCAACGGACGGCCTTCACCCCGTGGATGCCGCGCGCCAGATGCTCGCCGGGCTGGGCCCCGGAGGTAAACGTGATCCAGACCGTACATTCTCCGTCCTTATAATCGGCGGCGGCTCCGTCGAGTTGGCGGTTCTCCGTCTCCACCTGCGCGCCGGCCTCCCCGCCAATAATTTCCAGTCGCGCGTGCGAGCCGCGATGTTCGCGGGTAAATTCGTCCAGGAACCGGGCCCACTGATCCCGCGGAATCTCTTGCGTCTGATTGCTCATAATGACTCCATTGCGGGTGATGCATCCGGGGCGCCATCGGGTATGATGGGGCCGGTTAGCCGAATGAGCTACGTGGTCAATCTCAGTCTGAAGGGGCGGCCGGTTCTGGTGGCCGGCGGAGGAAGGGTGGCCAGTCGCAAGGCCCACGATCTGCGGCGGGCGGGCGCGGAGGTCACGGTGGTGGCGCCGGAAATCTGCCCCGAAATCGAGGGAATGGGTTTGAAGCTGCTGCGGCGGCCCTATTCCTCCGAGGATCTTCGCGGCAAATTCCTGGCCATCGCGGCCACGGACGACGAGGAATTGAACGCCCGCATCTCGCACCAGGCGCAAGCCAAAGGCATCCTGGTGAACGTGGTGGACCGTCCCGCCCTGTGCACGTTCACTCTTCCGGCGGTAGTCCGGCGGGGCCATCTCACCATCGCCGTTTCCACGGAAGGGCAGTGCCCCGCGCTGGCCAGCGTGCTTCGCGAGGAACTCGAGGAGAGGTTCGGGCCGGAGTGGGCGCGGGCAGTCGAGGTCTTCGGCGCGATCCGGCGCGAGATGGTCGCCCGCGGTTCCAGCGGCGAGGAGATCCGCGAGGCGGTGCGCACTCTGTACAGTTCCGACGAAGCCACCCTCGCCGCGCTGATTCGGAAAAGCGGGACCCGCTGACGCGCGAAACAGTCAGCGCTGAACCTCCACCACGGCCCCCGCCGGCGCGCCGCCACGCACGTCGAATGTCTTGCCGGCCCGGGCGAAATCGTTCCCGACTGCCCGGATGTCCCCCGATCCCGGGCCGGAAACTTCCACCGCCGCGGACGTCCCATCCGGAACCGAACACGCGGTGACTACCGCGTCCCGCACGTCCACCATCCGGATCCAGGGTTGCGCCGAAGCCGGCGCGGACGCTTCCAGCCCGCCCACGCGCAGGTTCTTCACGTCTTCGCAGTGGAGCGCCGGTCGTTCGTCCGCCGGCGCCGCGGCCAGTCGCAGGTTCTCCAATCTCAGGCCGCTGACGTGCCGGCAGTACAACCCCCACGCCGGCAGGCGGCCGAACATGCGCGCTTCGGGATAGCTGCCCGGGACTTCCGGAATCTCGCGGTTGACCCACTCCGCTCTGCCGGCTTCCTCCGTCTCGATGTGGATGTTCGCCAGGGTCACGTCCTCCGCGTAATGCCCCGGCAGCCCGGTGATGGAGGAGGTCAGGATGGCGCCGGTGGCCTGCACGTTGTCGATGCTCACTCCCCGCAGTCTCCCCGCGCTTCTCCGGTTTCCGAGCCGGATGAAAATCGGGGTCCGGACACGCTGCATCCGGATGTTCGAAACCACCACGCCCTCCACCCAGCCGCCGTCCACCATCTCCACCGCGATCCCCGAGATCACGCGCGCGTTCAGCGGGACGTTCTCGTTGTAGATCACGGAATTGGAGAAGGTCACGTTCTCGAAGCCGCCGTTCGTCGCGGTGCCGAATGTCAGGCCGCTGCAGCAGCAGGTCAGCACGCAGTTGGTGATGGTGATGTTCTTCGTGAGGCCCAGGCGGCCGTAGGGCGCTTCGCTTTTCAGGCAGATGGCGTCGTCCCCGGTGGCGATGTCGCAGTCGGCGATGAACACGTTGCGGCAGCAGGTGGGGTCGATGCCGTCCGTGTTGGGCCCGATCACCGGGTTGCGGATCTTGATTCCGCGGATCAGCACGGTGTCGCACTCCACCGGGCGCAGCGTCCAGCCGGAGGAGTTCGCGAGCGTGACATCCTCGATGCGCAGGTTCTGGCAGTTGAAGAACTCCACCATGGGGGACGGGCGGTCCAGGGGCTTCCAGTCGTACGTGGCCACGTCGCGCCAGGCGTCTTCGGGCTTGGGCGCCTGGCGGTTGGCCGGCTCCCAGAAGGCCTTGCCCTGGCCATCGATGCGGCCCGGGCCGCGGACGGTCACGTTGGCCGCGTCGCGGGCGAACAGCAGGTGCTTGGCATTGGCATCGCCCTGGAGCGGCGGGCCGCTCTGCGGAAGATAGTCCGCCAGGTCCGTGCTGCCCAACAGCGTCGCGCCGGCCTCCAGGTAAAACGTGACGTTCGGCTTCAACACCACCGTGCCCGAGAGATACGTCCCGGGCGGCAGATAGACCGTGCCTCCGCCCGCCGCGGCGCACGCGTCGATGGCGCGCTGAACGGCGGCCGTGTCCTTGGCCTTGCCGTCCCCCGCGGCCCCGTGGCTGCGGACATCGAAAGTGGGGGCTCCCGCCGCCCGCGCCGCCGCCAGCCCTGCCAGGGAAAGAAACTCGCGTCGCTGCATTTGAACCTATGTTGGCACACCTCTGAAGCGCCTCTAATTTTCGCGACAGGCGCCGCTCAGGCAAGAATCTCCGCTCCCTCCGCGCCCTCGGGTTTTGACTTTCTGGGTCTTCTCTGCGGCTCGGCGTCTCGGCGGGGCGCATCAGCGGTCCCACAACACACCCGCCCGGATATATAGTATTGGGTATCGCAGGCCCGATATGCCTATTTCCAATTCCCGTCGAGGCTTTCTGAAGGCCGGGACGGCTCTGGCCGCCAGCCTGGCGCGCGCGCAGAATGCGCCGGCGCCCGCTTCGGAGATTCAGGTTCCGAAGATGAAGTTCGGCAACGCCGAGATCAGCCGCATGGTCCTCGGCGTGAACCCGTTCTACGGGTTCGCCCACTACAACGACACCCTCGCCACCGTCATGAAGGAGTGGTACACGCCGGAGCGGGTCTGCGACGTCATGCGCCGCTGCACCCGGTACGGCGTCAACGCCTTCAACTATGTCCACCTCGACCGCGGCCCGAAGGACTGGGCGAAATTTGTCGACGAGGGCGGCAAAATGCACCTCATCCCCCAGGTGACCGCCGGCGTCGATCCGGCCATGCTGGTCAAGACCTTCAAGCCGCTGGGCCTGCAAAGGCAGGGCGAGGTCGTGGACAAGGCGTGGCAGACCGGCGAAATGGACAGCGTCAAGGAATGGTGCAAGCAGGTGCGCGATCTGGGCGTCCTGGTAGGCGTCGGGACCCACAAGCCGGAGGTGATCGACTTTGTGGAGTCCGCCGGTTGGGACGTCGATTTCTACGCCGGATGCGTCTACAACCGCACCCGCACCTCCGACGAATGGAAGAAAGCGCTGGGCGGCGAAATGATGGAGATGCCGAGCGACATCTACATGCAGAGCGATCCGGCGCGCATGTATAAGGCCATCCGGCAGACGAAGAAGCCTTGCTTCGCGTTCAAAATCCTGGCCGCGGGGCGGATTTCGGGCCGCGGCATCGAACGGGCCTTCCGCACGGCTTTCGAGAGCATCAAACCCATCGACGGGGTGTACGTGGGGATGTTCCCGCGGATCAAGGACGAGGTCCGGGAAAATGCGCAGATCGTGCAGCGCATCCTCGCCCGTTCCTGATCTATGCGGCGCCGAACTTTTGTAGCCGCGGGGATTTCGGCCGTGGCGGCCGGGACTTCGATTTCCTGCGGAGGGAACCAGGCGGGTTGGCGTTTCTTCACGGCCGAAGAAGCGCGCGCCGTGGACGCCATTTGCGAGCAGATCATCCCCGCCGGCCCCCACCCCGGAGCGCACGATGCCCGCGTGGTCAACTACATCGATATCCAGCTCACCCGCCATTTCAGGAAGCACCAGGAAACCTACCGGCGCGGAATCGCCGGCGTGGAGGCCGCCGGCCGCAAGAAGTTCGGCAGGCGCTTCGTGGAATTGTCTCCGGAACAGCAGGTCGAAATCCTCAGCGATGCGGAGGAGAAGTCGAAGGCGTTTTTCGAGCTGATCCTGGCCCACACCCGCCAGGGCTTTTACGGCGACCCGCGCCACGGCGGCAACCACAACATGGTGAGCTGGAAAATGCTCGGCTTGCCTTCCCCGCCAATTCGCGGCCGGGAGCGATCGGTGTGGCCGGGGTTTTTCTGTCCGGCGTGAACATTCCTGTTTGCCGTGTCGACATTCGTGTCGACATCCGGCCCGAATGTCAGGGCAAGGGGGCGGTTTCCTGCCCATGCCGCTGAAACACGTCAATGCCGTGATCGTCGGCGCCGGCGCGGGGGGCGGGGTCGCGGCCAAGGAACTCGCCTCCGCCGGCCTGAGCGTGGTTCTGCTGGAACGCGGGAAGTGGTACTCGGCCGCCGACTGCCGTAAGGACGATTTGCGCAACCAGCGCACCACCGTCCTGGGCAACGGCTTCGGTCCCGATGACGAGCGCAACCCGCGCGTCCTGGTGGAGGGCAAACGGGAGACTATCGTCTGGCCCAGCGAAGGCGGCTACAGCAACAATGCGGCCTGCGTAGGCGGCGGCACGTTCAGCTACGGCGCCCAGTCCTGGCGCTACATGGAGCAGGACTTCCGCATGCGCTCCACCTACGGCGCCGTCCCCGGCAGCACGCTGGAGGATTGGCCCATAACCTACGCCGACCTCGAGCCGTACTACGAAAAGGCCGAATGGGAAATGGGCGTCTCCGGCGACGTGGCCAACAACATCTTCAAGGCCCCGCGCAAGAAGCCCCTGCCCATGCCGCCGCTGCCCCCCAGCCGCGAACACCAGGTCCTGCTGCCCGCCGCCAAACGCCTGGGGCTACACCCGTTCGATATCCCCATGCTGCGCAATACCGTGCCGTACAACGGCCGGCGCGCCTGCATGCGGTGCCGCTGGTGCGTGGGCTTCGCCTGCGAAACGAATGCCCGCACCGGAACGCACAACACCGTGATCCCCGCCGCCCTGGCCACCGGCAATTGCGCAATCCGGACGGAGTGCATGACCCGCGAGGTGCTGCTGGACGGCCGCGGGCGCTCCCGCGGCGTGGCGTACATCGACGCCGCCGGCCATCTCCAGGAGCAGACGGCGGACCTCGTGATCGTCTCCTGCGGCGCCGTCGAATCCGCCCGCCTGCTGCTCAACAGCCGGCACAGGCTCTTCCCCGGCGGGCTCGGGAACCGCTACGGCTGGGTCGGCAGGAACCTGCAATCCCATACCTATCCCGCCGTCACCGGCCTGTTCGAAACCGAAACCTACGACGACCTCGGCCCCGGCGCTTCCATCGCCATCTGCGATTACAACCATGGCAACCCGGGGCTCGCCGGCGG
The DNA here is from genome assembly GCA_020073115.1 of Terriglobia bacterium. GTDB lineage: Bacteria > Acidobacteriota > Terriglobia > Bryobacterales > Bryobacteraceae > BOG-224. The sequence continues at coordinate 14,381 of JAIQFU010000043.1, read as the reverse complement.
AGGCATGCTAGCCAACGAGTTCATCCGCCTCCCGTACCAGTTCATGGGACAGGTTCCGCCGTGGATCGCGCGCTGGGGCGCCGAACACAAGGAGTTCGTCCGCAACGCCTACCGCCGGACAATCTCGGTAATGGGGCCGGTGCAGGAGATGCCGATGTTCGCGGCGCGTGTCGAACTGGACCCCAAGGTGAAAGACTATTGGGGCATCCCCGTCGCGCGCCTTTCCGGGAGCAAGCACCCCCACACCCTCGATATCGCGCGCTTCATGGCGGAGAAGGCGGAGGCGTGGCTGAAAGAAGCCGGTGCGGCGCAGACCTGGCGGCGGATGCCCGGGCCCTCGCTGAGCGGCGGCCAGCACCAGGCGGGGACCTGCCGCATGGGGAACGACCCCAAAACCTCCGTCGTGGACCGCGATTGCCGGCTTCACGACGTGGACAACGTCTACGTCATCGATGCCGGCGTGCACGTCACCAATGGCGGCTTTAACCCGGCCCTGACCATCCTGGCCAACGCCTACCGCGCCTCCGAGCGCCTGGTGAACGCGTGGAAAGGATCGCGGGCGCACTCGTGAAGAAACTCGTCCTTGTCCTCGGCCTCCTCGCTGCCGCCGTGCTGCTCATGGCGCCGGGCGCCACGCTGTATTATGAAACCGGTGGGGGACGCCGTTGCGCGTCGTGCCACGAAATGCAGCCTGTGTACGATTTGTGGAGCTCGTCCAGCCACCGGGGCGTCTCCTGCGGGAAGTGCCACGGCGACGCCTTCACGCTCGACGCTTCGTTCCACCGGAATAACGCCGCCCGCGCGTATTCGCATCTCCGCCACGAACTGCCGGAACAGATCCGCTTCTCCCACCAGTACGTCCAGGCCATGACCGGACCTTGCCAGAACTGCCACCGGCAGGAATTCGCCTCCTGGCAGGCGGGGCCGCATAGCGCCACCTACGCGCGTATCTTTCTCGATAAGAAACACAATACCGGCAACATGCTGATGGACGATTGCCTGCGGTGCCACGGCGCGTATTTCGAACGCGGCATTGCCGGCCTCGTCGCGCCCGTAGACCGCGCCGGCCCGTGGAGGATCGTGCCCCAGGGGGTGGCCAACATGCCGTCCATGCCCTGCCTCACGTGCCACCAGATGCACCGCGAAGGACCGCAATTGCACAAAGCCGGCGTGGAGGGCCGCGTGGCCGGGCCGTCGCAGGAGATCGCGCGGCCATCGCTGGCGTTCTTCGACCGCCGCACGCAACAGTACGTCCCCATTCAGGACCTGCCCATGCCGGCGCTGCTGGATGGCCCGCGCCCGCTCAAAATGAGCGCCGACCGGCGCCAGGCGTTGTGCTACCAGTGTCACGCGCCCGCGGCGGCCATGCAGGTGGGGAGCGGCGACGACCGTACCGGCATGGGCGTCCACGAAGGTATCAGTTGCCTGGCCTGCCACGCGCAGCACGGCCAGCAGACCCGCGCGTCGTGCGCCAACTGCCATCCCAAGATGTCCAACTGCGGGCTGGACGTGGAGAAGATGGATACCACCTTCCAATCGGCCGGAAGCAAACACAATATCCACTGGGTGAAGTGCGGCGACTGCCACACCAGGGGAGTTCCCAGGAAGAAGGAGAAGACCGTATGAGCAAGCTGTTTTTTGTTGGGGCCTTAGCCGGCGCCGGGCTGCTGGCGCAGAGCGCCGGGCAGACCTCGGTCACCATCGAAAGCAAAACCATGACCGTGAAGTACGGGGCGGCCAAAACGCCCGTGCCGGCCGCTTTCCACACCGACGCCGACCTGGTCTTCAAAGGCTTCACGGTCCCCAAGGGCGATTACACCATCTACCTGGTCCCGGCCGCGGGCGGCTGGGAACTGGCGGTCAACAAAGCGACAGCCGCCAAGACCCGCGACGCCAAACAGGATCTCGGCCGAACCCCCATGGCGGTGAGCAAGGCCGCTTCCCCCGCGTCCGCCTGTACCATCACCCTCACTAAGACCGCGGCGCTGGCGGCGAAAATCGAGGTGAGTTGGGAGAACAACGTCGCCTCCGCGCCCTTCCACCTCGACCGCGCCGCCGACCACTCGGAATGGTAGCGCGTTGATGTGGCGTCTAGGGCGCTCCGTTGGCCTGAATACCCGCACCACGGCGATCCTCGTCCTCATTGTCGCCATCCCGGCCCACGCCGCCGATATCCCCGCTCTCCTCCGCCAGATGAGCCTGGAGGAGAAGCTTTCCCTCGTTCACGGCGCCACCGATCCTCGCCAGCTTGGGCAGGCCGGCTACTGGCCGGGGCTGCCGCGGCTGGGCATCCCGCCTCTGCGCTTCGCCGATGGTCCCCCCGGGGTCTACGTCAATCGCGATGCCACCTGCATGCCCGCCCCGGTTGCCTTGGCCGCCACGTTCAGCGCCGAAGCCGCCCGCCTTTATGGGACCGTGCTGGGCCGCGAGGCCCGTGCCCTCGAACAGGACGTCCTGCTGGCGCCCCACATCAATATCGTTCGCGACCCGCTTTTCCGCCGCAACCACACCAGCCTGGGAGAGGATCCGCTGCTCAACGCGCGCCTCGCCGCCGCGGAGGTGGCCGGCATCCAAAGCCAGGGCGTGATGGCGCAGATCAAGCACCTGGCGGGCTATAACGGCCTTCCCGAGGTCGCCATCGACGAGCGCGCGCTGCCCGAGATCTACCTGCCCGCATTCGAGGCCGCGGTACAGGCGGGCGCGGCTTCGGTGATGTGCGCCTACAGCCGGCTCAACGGCGCGTGGTCGTGCGAGAACCCGGACCTCCTGAACAGCATCCTGCGGGGGTCGTGGGGATTCCGCGGTTTCGTCACCTCCGATTGGGGCGCCACCCATTCGCCCCTGGCCGTCGCCCTGGGGCTCGACCTGGAAATGCCCGGCCGCGAGATCGCGGGCCGCCCCGCCGGGCCCTATTTCACCGGTCCATTGCGGGCGGCCGTGGAGAGCGGCGCCGTCCCCATCGCGGCCATCGACCAGGCTGTGAGCCGGATCCTGAACCAGATGGACCGTTTTCATCTGCTCGCCCGCAAGCAGGGTGGCCGGCCTGCTTCCCTGCGGATCGAGGCCGACGCCCGCATCGCCCGGCGAATCGCCGAGCAGGGCGCCGTCCTGCTCGAGAACGAAGAAAACGCCCTGCCCCTCACCCCCCAGGACCTGCACTCCCTGGCGGTGATCGGGCCCACCGCGGGCCAACTCGCCTCCGGCTTCATGGGCGAGCGCGCCTACGGCTTCGAATCGCGCCTCGTCTCTCCCCTGGCGGCCCTGCGAAACCTGGCCCCAGGGGCCAGGATCGCCTACTCCGTGGGGTGCGATCTCACGGGGTCTCCCCTTCCGGAATCCGTGCGCCGGGGGGAATTGGACGCGCCCACCGGCGGGAACTACTCCTTCATGGTCCAGTCCCAGGGCGATGGCAGCGGCGCCATTTCCATCGACGGCGTCCGCGTCGTCCGCTCGGGAGGCTTTACTTTCGCGGCGGGGGTCGCTCCCCGGAAGTGGTCCAGCCTCCTGCCCACCACCGGCGGCCGCGATAATGCCCGCGGAACCGTGCGGCTCACCGCCGGCCCGCATCGCATCGAACTCTCCGCGGAAGGGGACGTCCGCTTCGCCTGGACTACGCCCGAAATGCGCCGCGCCGCGGGCGATGCCGCGGTTGCGGCAGCCAAGGCGGCCAGGACAGCCGTCGTCTTCGCATGGAACGGCGGAGGAAGCGCCCTTTCCCTGCCGGAAGATCAGGACGACCTCATCGGCCGGGTGGCCGCCGTCAACACCCGCACTGTCGTGGTCCTGAACACCGGCGGGCCCGCCGCCATGCCGTGGAAGGACAGGGTCCGCGCCATTCTGGAAACCTGGTATCCCGGGCAGGAGGGCGGTTGGGCTACAGCCCGCCTGCTCCTCGGGCGCGCGAATCCCTCGGGGAAGTTGCCGGTCTCCTTTCCCGCGCGACTCGAAGACGCGCCTCCCCGCACCCCCGTGTACTCGGAGGGGATCTCGGTGGGATACCGCTGGTATGACGCGCGCGGCATCGAACCCCTCTTTCCGTTCGGGCACGGGCTGTCATATACGCGCTTCGTTTATTCCGGGGTTGCGGTGAAGCGCGCGCCTGGCGGGGTGGACGTGGCGTTCACGGTACGCAACGCGGGGCCGCGAAAGGGCGCCGAAGTCGCGCAGGTTTACCTCGGTCCGCCGGAAGGGGCGCCCGTCGCAATGGCGCCCCAATCCCTGGCCGCGGTCGCGCGCCTGGAACTCGCGCCCGGGCAGAGCAGGCGGGTCACCGCGCATCTCGATATCCGCGCGCTATCCTATTGGTCCGCGGAGAAGCACGCCTGGGTGGTGGCGGCGGGTGGGCGCACACTCCACGTGGGCTCGTCTTCCCGGGACATCCGCTTGCGCGGACGGCTGGCGGCCGCCCCCTAATCCACGATGTTCTTGCCGAAATTGAACGCCGGACCGATGGAGATGCGGACCGTGTTGCGCGCGTCCTTCAGCAAATCGTTGAACAGGTGGTCCCGCACCAGGTCGAACTGGACCCGCAGGGCGACCGGCTTTTGGGGAAAAAGGTCGACGCCCGCGCCGAAACCATAGAACTTCACCCAGTCCAGCTTCCTGCCGGAGGGCTCCAGTTGCGCGATGATGCTCTTCGTAATCGCGTCGGTCGGGTGGGGCGTCGCCATTTCCCGCATGAATCCGGCGGAAGGCCGGGCAAACAGCGTCAAGTGCTGGAAATGATGGTACGAGACCTGTGGTCCCGCGGCGAAGGTCTGGGTCTGCGAATGCGTCGGCACCGCCACCTTGTACGCGGAGGGGAGTACCCCCAGTTTCACCAACACCGCCAGTTGCTGGCCCAAGCTCTGCTGCAGCGAGGAAAGCAGCATGTCCGGCGTCAAGGTCACGGTTCCGGTCGCGAAGCTGTAATCGATGCCCAATGAAAGCCACGTCATCGGCCGGTAGCCGGTCTGCAGATGGGCCCCCTGTTCGGACAGGCCGATATGAGGGCTGTTCAGGTACGTGAACCCGCTGAACGCGTCGAAGCGATTAATGATGGTTTGCTGGCAGAGCGCCGTTGAAGCCAACAAAAGCGTGGCCGGGAGAAGTGTAAGAAACCGGCCGAACGGCCGGCGTTGTATGGCGTATCTGGCGAACATGAGGCCTCCTGGTCGGGCGACCACGAATAGATTAGCACCGCCAAATGTGGAACCTAAAGGTTTTAAGATGCTATTGACCCACAAAGGTGCGCTCCCATACAGACAAACGCGGCAAACGCCCGGGGCGCCGCTTTTCGGATTTTTGAAGTCAATAGCCCAAAAGGGCTGCTCGGGCGTAACCTTTTCGAGCCGGTGAACGTGAATATAATGAAGAAGATATTTGGGTGTGGAAAGGGCCAGGCGTGTGCGCCGGGCCCGCGCTCCAAGGAGATTTCATGTCGGAAGGTACCACTCTGCGAAAATGGATTGGCGCGATCGGCGTTCTGCTTTGCCCGCTGCTCGCTTCCGGGGCTGATAAGTCCTGCTGGTTAAACGATGCCGCCGCGCCCGCCCCCTCCACCGTGTACCTGCTGTGCGAGCAGGGAACGCTATTCATCACTACCGACGGCGGGGGAAAGTTCATTCCCGTGGATACCGGCGCCCCCAACCGGCAACTCGCCATGGCCTTCTCGGACGTGAATCACGGGCTGATCATTGGCGATGGCGGCATGGTGCTGGCCTCCGAAGACGGCGCCAAGACCTGGAAGCCCGTCGCGAGCGGGGCCAAGGAGCACCTGCGGGCTATCTTCAGTCTCGGCAATTCCAGCTGGATCACCGGGTTCGGCGGCGCCATCCTGCATTCCGCCGACGGCGGCCGCACCTGGGAACGGCAGAAGAGCGGCACCTCCCAAACCCTGGAGGGAGTCTACTTCCTCGATCCCAATCACGGCTGGGCTGTGGGCTGGGCGGGAACCATCCTGCGCACCGCCGATGGCGGCAAGACGTGGGAGGAGATCAAGAGCGAGGCCGCCTCCTGGTCGCTCAGCTCGGTCTACTTCCGCGACCTCAACAACGGCTGGGCGATGGGATTCTCCGGACAATTGTTGCGCAGCAAGGACGGCGGATCCAAATGGGAAGCGCTGACGGCCTGCGGGCCGCCGCCGGCGGGCGCCAAGCCCGGCGAGTGCGGTCCCATGAAGGCCTGGCTTACCTCCATCGCGTTCGACCGCTCCAACCGCGCCTGGATCACCGCCGACGATCAGTTCCTGCTGAGCGAGGACGGCGGCGAGAAGTGGAAATCCATCGACTACGAGGGCGAGCTTTATATGCGCAGGTTCCTGCCCGTAGGCGATTCTCTCTGGGCGGTGGGCCAACTCGGCGTACTGAAGCAGTCAGGCGCGGAGTGGAAACCGATCGAAAACCTGGTGGTCGGCTCCGCGGCCATCATGAACCTCACGAGTCCCGTGAAAAAAGAAGGCCCGTCGAATTTAAAGTGAAGCCCCCCGGGGCGAGGCGCGCCTCGCCCCTGCGCGGGCAGCCGTGCAGGGGCCGGGCATGCCGGCCCCATCTTCCGCCTCTTCCCTCCCCGGTGTCTTTGTTCGCAAGATTCCAAGGAATCCCGCCCGAACCGGTGTTATACTCTTGGCGCGACGACATCGCGAAGTCTTTGCGGTCAAGCGCCGGTTATGGGTACGTCTCCGGATGTTGTACTCACCCGAAGGGGGGTTCTCATGTTCGATCTAGTGGTTGTCCGCGCTATATTTATACTCGTTCTGACGTCTTCCGCCTGGGCTCTCCACCCGTTTGGCGCCGATGGCCTGGGCCCATGGTACTCGGCGGCTGGGGGTTTGCTCCTCGGCGCCTGCATCATCTTCTTTGAAATCCGCCTCGAACAGGTCAGCCTGAAGCGCCTGATCGGGGCCGCATGCGGCTCCGTTCTCGGCATTCTCGGCGCCTTCCTCATGTCCCTGGTGCTGGACAAGGCCGTCCCGGAGAACATGCGCTTTCTGCACGTCACCCTGCTCCTGTGGATGACCTACGTGGGTCTGATCGTCGGCGCCAAGAAAGGGGACATGTTGAACCTCTCCGCCCTGGGCGGGATCTTCGGCGGCGAGAAGTCCTCCAAAAAGGCTTTTAAGATCCTGGATACCAGCGTGATCATCGATGGCCGGATCGCGGATATCGCCGAGACCGGCTTCCTCGACGGCGTGCTGGTCATCCCCCAATTCGTTCTCCGGGAACTCCAGTTGGTGGCGGATTCGGCCGACTCCATGAAGCGCAATCGCGGCCGCCGCGGACTGGACATCCTCCAGCGCATCCAGAAAATGGCTCACCTGAATGTCCAGATCGTGGAGGACGACTTTCCCCAGGTCCGCGACGTGGATATGAAGCTGATCGAACTGGCCAAGATCTACGACTGCAAAATCATCACCAACGATTTCAATCTCAACAAGGTGGCGCAGTTGCACGGGGTCGAGGTGCTGAACATCAATGAGCTGGCCAACTCGCTGAAGCCCATCGTGCTGCCCGGCGAAACCATGCGCGTCTTCATCCTTAAGGAAGGCAAGGAATACAACCAGGGCGTCGCCTACCTGGACGACGGCACCATGGTGGTGGTAGACAACGCCAAGAAGATGATCTCGAAGACCATCGACATCACCGTCACCAGCGTGCTGCAGACCACCGCCGGGAAGATGATCTTCGGGAAGTTCGACGAGCGCATGCACGCCGTGGCCGGCGCCGAGAGGCACGAGCGTGCGCCTCGCAAGAGCGACCCCCAGCCCGTGACTAACGTCGGACCCGAAAAAACCACGGTAGAATCGTAGTCGCATGAATGTCGCCGTGATATTGCCCGCGGCGGGCCTGGGGATCCGTATGGGTCGTGGCGCCGCCGAGAAGACCGGTACCAGCCGCAAGCAGTTCATGCTGCTGGAGGGCTCGCCGATCCTGGCGCATACGGTCAGGAAGTTCGCGGCCTGCGATCGTGTCCGCGAGATCGTGGTGGCGGCTCCCGCCGTCGACCTGGAGTGGGCGGCCGGGATGCTGGCGCACGAATTTCCGCTCCGCCGGGCGCGCGTGGTAGAGGGCGGCGCCAGCCGCCAGCAGTCCGTCGAGAACGCTTTGGCCACCCTGGCCCCGGACACCGATCTGGTGGCGGTCCACGATGCCGTTCGCCCCTTCATCGACCTGGAGACCATCGCCAAGGTGCTGGACGAGGCGGCTGAAACCGGCGCCGCCATCGTCGGCGTAGTCCCTGTGGACACCGTCAAGCAGGTCAGCCGCGCCACCGGCCACGCCTGCATCCGCGGTACCCTCCCCCGCGACAAGCTGGTCTTGGCGCAGACCCCGCAGGTGTTCCGGTACGACCTGCTCAAGCGGGCCTTCGATGCCGCCCGGCAAGACGGGTTCTTCGGAACCGACGAAGCCAGTCTCGTGGAGCGCCTGGACGTGGAAGTCACCGTCGTGCTGGGCAGCGACCGCAACATCAAGATCACTAAGCCCGGCGACATGAGCCTCGCCCGCCTCTTCCTCCAGGAGGAGATGCAACGCGCTGTCAAGGAAGCCCTGCCTTGAGCGAAATCCGCACGGGCCTCGGTTGGGATTCCCATCGCCTCGCCGCCGGCCGGCCCCTGATTCTCGGCGGCGTGACGGTGCCCTTCGAGTTGGGGCTGGAGGGCCATTCTGATTCCGACGTCCTCTCCCACGCCATCACCGACGCCATCCTGGGCGCGGCCGCGCTGGGCGACATCGGGATGCATTTCCCCGATTCGGACCCGCGCTGGCGGGATTGCGACAGCCTGGTTTTCCTGAAACACGCCGCGGCGCTGATTGGCGATCAAGGCTACCGCATCGTCAGCGTGGACTCGACCGTAGTCCTGGAACGGCCGAAGCTGAAAGATTTTCGAGAAGCGATTCGGGACAGTCTGGCGGGGGCGCTCGGGCTGGAACGGGAAAGGGTCTCCGTCAAGTTCAAAACAGCGGAGAGATTGGGGCCGGTGGGTGAAGGCCGGTCGGCGGAAGCGCTAGCCGTCGTGACCCTCCAGAAACTCGGTACGGGCCCATGGCACGAGGCCGTGGGCCCCGAAGCCTAGCTCGCTTTCAGCAGGCAGAGCCGCCGTGCCGCGCGGCGCGCCTTCAAACGCTCATTGGCCTTCTTCTGCTTCTCCGCGGAAACGATGGCTTGGCAAGCATCGCAACGCTTCCGGATTCGGGACCGCGTGACGAACTCGGCGCCGCAGCGGCGGCACTTTTTCGTCATCGTCTCCTCCAACGGGAGAATTCCCGGTTTCTTGGGCAACAGATGGGAATAATGGAAGTCGCAATGGTTCATTTCGGGCACCTCGCGTGATCGTGGAACCATGCCTCTCCGGGGGCACACATCGCCGGTTGGGTTTTATGGCGCATCGGTGTGTTGCACTGCTCAGAAATCCCACGCCGCCAGGTCACGCACTTCCCGCCTGGCAGCTGTCCGGTTTCCGCTTGCATCTCGTTCTTGAATAAAGGTTTCCAAAACGATCGACGCCTGCGTGCCAACTCTTGTGGAACTGGTTCCGTCCCGGGGACTGTCATGGTTCTCACAATTATCAGCACTTCACGGCCCGAACTGCAAGCCTCTCATTTGCGGGTACTCACGCCTCTTTTGGGGCGCCTGGCCGAAACGGTTCGGCCGCGTGCAGCAACTCCCAGCGCAGGTGGTTGATGTAAAAGATCACCAGCGCTTCCGGATAAGCACCCCTGAATCTCTCGAAAACTCGCTCTTCCCACCCGTCCGTGAAGTACGGCTGCGGATCCATGTCCTTGGCGAAAAATCCGTTCTCGTGGGGCACGCCCAGAAAATCCAGAACGGCGATCATGAAATCCAGGTGCGAGACCAGCACAGCCTGCGCCAGTTCCTTGGCGAACTCCTCGTCTCCTTCGGAAATGCGCGCCCAGAACCGCGGCGCGGATTTGCGCAGCGCCTCCGTGTTCACCTTGGCCAGGTGCGCCCGTACCTTGAAGCCTTCGTAAATCTGGTATGTCTTCAGTTTGCCGATCGAAATGCTGCGCACGAGTTGGCCGAAACCCTCCTGCCCCAAGTCCCGGTAGATGTCCGAAAGCTGCATAGAAGGCCAGCGTAGCACTAGTGAGGAGCCGGCCGAGAACGCGGAGTCGGATGTCTTCCAACTCGGTGTCTCTGCGTCTCGGCTGTAGATCCCATCTCCGGCCGGTGAGGCGGTTACACAATCTCCATCTCGATCCCTACCTTCTTCAGCGCGTACCGGCTCTCGCGGGCGTGGCTTCCATAGCAGGTCATCCAGTGGAAGCCTTTCATCTCCCGGATGAGCCGCTCGCTGCTGCCTTGGAACGCCACGTCGATCTGAGACCGGCAGATGGGCAGGAAGGGAGCGGCGGCAATTTCGCCCTCGAAGGCCAGCCAGCGCTTGAAATTGAAATCGGGGTCGATGGTGGTGACGCGCTGCCCCCGGCGCATTTCGACTTTCGGCGCCGCGCCGTAATCCGATTCGAAATGCGTCAGGATGCGCGCGGGCTCCACCCGCCTTCCATCCATTTTGCGCGGCGCCGTGCAATGCGCCAGCGTGACCAGGTTGTCGTGCGGGTACGTCGGGTCATTCATGAACACCGGGTTCCCCGAGATGTACCGCAGCAGGATCCCGGACGGAATCACCACGAAATCGGATTCGCAGAACGCCATGTAGCCCCTGTCGTTCAGCAGGCTGAGAGGCAGGCAGGCGGTAGTCTCCGCCATCGGCATGATCGTGTTCATGCACTGGTTGATGGTCATGCAGTCCGTCTGCGACTGCTCGAGCGCTTGCTGAAAAACCTCCGCCAGCAGGAAGGCGTTGGTCACGAACTCGCGCTTGGTTTCGAGCGTGGTTCCCTTCTGCTTCAGGTAGGCTTCGGTCTCGACGCGGGCCTTTTTTACGAGAGCGTCATTCGCGCGGGCCTGCTTGATCATCTCGCCGAGTTGGGGGTAGCCGATGGTGCGGATGTCCAACTGGAAGATCCTGCGCGCGTTCTCCGCGGCCTGGCGGCCCCCGGCGCCCCAACCCGAAGCGCCGCCGAACGCCACAATCCGTTTGCCGAGCGTATTCTTGAGGCCCGCGAGCGCCCGGAAACGCCAGCGCAGTTCCGCCTGGCTGTCGACCACCACGTCCTGCTCGTCCATTCCCGGCTGCCCGTATGGGTCTACTGTCTTGCGGAGGAAACGGGGATGCGCAATCTCGTACCAGAGGTAAACCGGCCCCGAGCGATGCCGCACGAACATGATGCACCACTTGGAGGCAGAGGCGAGGACTTCATGGGTCTTGACGCTGCCGCCTGCCGCGTAGATCACGGTGAGGTCCTGCCCCTGCGCGAGTTTGGAGGCCTCCTCGGGAGTGCGGATGCCAGCCAGGGGAAGAAACTCCACCTCCGCGGACGCCAGCGCGGCGATCTCCGCCTGGATGCGGTTCTTTTCCTGCGCCGCGTCCTGTTCCGTGTGAATCGCTCCCCAGTTGCGCCAGCTCGTCGCCTCCGCGCGCTGCGGAGTCTCGTAGACCAGAACGGGTTGGACCTTGAGGGGCAGCCGAGTCGCCGCCGGCCCTCCCGATTCCGCGGCGAGGCCGCCGAGCGGCAGCGCCGGGAACAAACCGGCGGCGGCCCCGCCGCTCAACAGCCCGCGCCGGCTCAGAGCGCCCGGATTGCGCGCCGGCGCCTGGCAACACCGGCAGGGATTATAAGAAGCCTCGGATTTCATTTTCAACTCCGGAGCAAAAGCTCCGAAATTGAGTTTAGCGCCTCTGCTCGCCGCTTAAGTGGGGCGGGGCTTCTGCCCCGCAGCCGGGCTTCTGCCCGGCGCGGCGCTGAAGCCGGGCAGATCGGCGCCATCCACAAGTGTCATCCACAAGAGCTGAAGCACGCCCCACTACGCTAAAATAGATTGGTCTCAACACAACATGCGAAACGTCATTATCCTGGGCTCCCAGTGGGGAGACGAGGGCAAAGGGAAAATTGTGGACCTCTTCTCGGAGAGGTTCGATATCGTCGCGCGCTATCAGGGCGGGCATAACGCCGGCCACACGGTCTTCATAGGCGACAAGAAGTTCGTCCTGAAACTCGTCCCCAGCGGGATTCTGCGTCCGGGCAAGCAGGCGGTGATCGGCAATGGGCTGGTGATCGATCCCGCGGCGCTCATGTCCGAGATCGAAACCCTGGAATCCCTGGGCGTCGCCGTTCCCGGGCGCCTCTTCATCAGCAACCGCGCCCACGTGCTCTTCCCCGCCCACCGCATGATGGAGAAGATGTCCGAGGGCCGCCCGGGGCGCGTTTCCATCGGCACCACTTCCCGCGGCATCGGGCCGTGCTACGAAGACAAGATCGGCCGCCGCGGCCTGCGCATCGCCGATCTCATGGACCGCGGTTCCTTCCGCGCCCGGTACGACTCCGTCATGGAGGAGAAGGTCACCATCGCCAAGGCCTTCGGGATTTACGAGGCGCTCGACCTCGACGCCATCCGGGTCGAGTACGAGGCCTTCGCCGAGCGCATCCGCCCCATGGTGTGTGACACCGCGATCCTGCTGAACGAGGCGATCCGCGCCGGCAAGACCGTGCTCTTCGAGGGCGCCCAGGGGACGATGCTCGACATCGACCACGGCACCTATCCTTTCGTCACCTCCTCCAGCGCGAGCGCCGGCGGAGCCTGTACCGGCACGGGCGTGGCGCCCACCCGCATCAGCGGCATCATCGGCGTTTCCAAGGCTTACATCACGCGCGTAGGCGGCGGCCCTTTTCCCACCGAAGCGCTGGACGGCGCGGGCGACCGCATTCGCAAGCGCGGAAACGAGTTCGGCGCCGTCACCGGACGGCCGCGGCGCTGCGGCTGGTTTGACGCCCCCCTCCTGCGCTACACCGCCGCCATCAACGGCTTCGACAGCATCGTCATCACCAAGCTGGACGTGCTCGATGAGTTCGACAACATTCCGGTCTGCGTGGGCTACCGCCTCGCCGGCCGCGATCTCACGGAAATGCCGCCGACCGTGGCGGAAATCGAGAAGGTCGAGCCTGTTTACGAATGCATCCCCGGCTGGCGCGCTTCCACCTTCGGTATCTCTTCGTACGATCAGCTCCCCCCGCGCGCCAGGGACTACCTGGCGTTCCTCGAAACCCGCACGGGCGTCGAGGTGGGCTGCGTTTCTACGGGTCCCGAGCGGAATCAGACGGTTGTCCGCCCCGGATCGCGCCTCGAAAAACTCCTGGCGTGAGCGGCGCCGAAATTGCACATGCGAAAGCATGCGCTACGGCCTGCTTTCTCTGATTGCGGCGGTCGCGCTGGGCGCGCCGGCTCAGCGCCCGCCCGAGGCGCGCGAACTGGTGCGGCAGTCCATCCGGAACGGTGAGCGCGCCTGGCGCAACTCTTTCGATTATTACTGCGTCAAGCGCGACGTCGATCGGCAGTTCGACTCCGGCGGGAAACTCAAGACCACGGACAACGATGTGTACCAGATCATCCCGCTCGGCGATCACGCCTCGTTCGAAGAGCTGATCCAGCACGATAACGAACCCGTCCCGCGCGACCGGAAACTGAAAGACGAAAAGGAACTGCAGCGGCTCCAGGCGGAAACTCCAGGGCAGAAACAGCGGCGCTTCGAAAAACTGGAGAGCGAGCGCTCGTACATGAAGGAAGTTCCCGATGCATTCGACTTCAGGATCAAGGGCGAGGACAACCTGCCGACCGGCCGCGCCTGGGTTCTGGAAGCCACTCCGCGCCCCGGCTTCCATCCTAAATCGCGCTACGCGCACATGTTCCCTTACATGCGCGGCACGCTGTGGATCGACGAGAAAGATCTTCAGTGGGTGAAGGCCGACGCCGTCGCGACCAGTACCGTTTCATTCGGATTTTTTATCGCGCGGCTGGCGAAAGGATCGCACATTGTGATCCGGCAGATAAAACTGCCCGACGGGTCCTGGGTGGCAAAACAGATCGAAGCCCAAGCCTCGGCCCGGACGTTTTTGGTCTTCACCCACAATTTTGAAGAAAACATTACCTACAGCGACTATCACAAAAACGGCGCAATGGCCGCGCGGGAGAAGTCCCCGGGGGCCGGCCGGTAGGGGGCCGAAGCGCGAGCGCCGCCCCCACCTGATATCCTCGAATCGTGCGTTTCTTCCTGGTCTTTTGTCTGCCTGCCGTTCTGGCGGCGCAGGATCCGAAGGAAATCGTCCGGCATGCCATGCAGGTGGACGCACGCAACGCCCAACTGGCTCTGAATTACACCTTTTTGCAGCGCACCGATGTCCGCCAGTTGGATGGTTCCGGCAAGCTGAAGCAGCGGAAGATTCAAACCTGGGATGTAACGCTCCTCGAAGGATCGCCTTACAAGCGCCTGGTGGCGCGCGACGACAAGCCCATCTCCCGGGACGAGCAGGACTGGGAAGAGGAGA
>JAIQFU010000565.1 GCA_020073115.1 Terriglobia bacterium | reverse complement strand
ATGTCCGGCGCGCCTGGAACGAGTACCGGCTGGGGGCGGAAGTGAACTGGGCCGGTTTCCGGTTCACCATCCAGCGGCGGTGGGACTTCTACAAGGAAGACCCCTCTTACAGCGCCCAGACATCGACCGTCCAGCGCTCCGAACCCTACCACGGCTCGGACCCGGGCTGGCTGGGAAACCTCGTCACCCAGCGAAAGTGGGGGGCGATCAACGCCCGGATGACCTACGCCATCGGCAGGCGCGATTTCGCGCTGGTGGAATCGGCTTCCGGCGTCCAGCCCGGCCTTGGCGCCGTGAACCGCCAGATCTTCGTAAACGGCAGCGCCCAGCGCCCGCTGACCGCCGGGGACTTCAGTTTCAGCCTGTTCCCCACCAGCCGCCTTACCATCGTCAACAACACCGCCGTACACAGCACGCGCATCGACGGCGATTCCTCCTACAACCAGTTCGATAACGGCACGGGCCTGGGCGCCAGCCTCAACTTCCGCTACCTGGGCGTCCGCACCATCGCCAATTCGACCGACCTGAACTACCGCGCCACGAACTGGTTCGGGTTTTACGGCGGGTACCACTACTCCGACCGGCTGATCCGCTTCCTGGAAGCTTACGATTTGCCCACCGCGCCGGCCACGTACGACCAGACCAACATTCTGCGCGCGGGGTCCGCGGGCGTGCGCTTCCGGCCGGCAAAGCCGTTCACCGTTAACCTGGAAGGCGAGATCGGCCGCGCCAGCCGGCCGCTTACGCCGGTAAGCGAGAGCCACTACCACACGCTCGGCGGCCGCGCGGATTACCGAGCCCGCAACGTGCAGCTTTCGGCGCAGTACCGCCAGACGTATAACCTGAACGCCCCCCTTTCGTTCACGGCATTCAGTTCCCATGCGCGCAGCGCCGGAGCTTCGGCTTCCTGGTCGCCGCGGGGCTGGTTCTCGCTGGACGCCGGCTATACGAAACTGCATCTGGATACGGCCTCGGGCCTGGCCTTCTTCGCCGGGACGGGCATGTCGCAGCTCCAGCAGGGCTACCTGTCGCTCTACCGGAGCAATATCCACGCGGCCAACCTCATGGCGCGTTTCGCCTTGGGCCGGCGCGCGGATTTCTACGCCGGCTATACCATTACCCGGGACACAGGTGGAGCCCGCACGCCCGCCGGAACGGATCCCATCCAGATTTTACTCAGCTCCGTCCAGACGTTCCCGTTGAGCTATCAGTCGCCGCTGGCCCGCGTGTCCATCCGGCTTACCCCCAAGCTCCGGTGGAACGCCGGGTGGCAGTTCTACGACTACGCCGAGGATTTCCATCTGCTGAGCTACATGCAGAACTACCGGGCGCACACGGGTTATTCGAGCGTCTCGTGGTCTTTTTGAGGCTGTACCGCCGGGGGCCGGTTTTCGCCATCGGTTCTTTGCGAGCCGAAAACAACCGGTGGCGAAAGGCGGCCCCCGGCGGTACTCTTCCTGAGCCACGCCGCCAGCAGGATCGACCCCACCAGGATCAGCGCCGCGCAGAGCCCGATCCAGATCCCCGGGGCCCCCCACCCCAGCGAAAAACAGAGCGCGTACGCCAGCGGCAGCCCGACGACCCAGTACCCGAGGAAGTGCGCCAGCATGGGCGTGCGCGTCTCGCCCAGCCCGCGCAGGGCGCCCGTGATTACGGTCTGCAAGCCGTCGAAAAGCTCGAAGAACGCCGCAATCCGCAGCAACACGGCGCCGAGGGCCACTACAGCGGCATCGCGCGTATAGATCCGGATAATCCAGCGCGGGACGGCCCACAGCGCCACCCCGGCCGCGGCCATGAAAAGCGCGCCCATGGCCACGGCGGACCACCCCGAGGCCGCCGCCGCCCGCGGGTCCTTCCGGCCCACCGCCTGTCCGACCCGCACCGCCGCCGCCGAGCTGATGCCCAGCGGAACCATGTAGGTTGTGGCGATCACGTTGACCGCAATCCCGTGGGCCGCGAGCGCGTGCTCCTCCAGGCGCGCCGCGAAGACGGACACCAGCCCGAAGACCGCGCCTTCCACCAGCAGTTGCCCCGCGGCCGGAAAGCCCAGGGCCACCAGCCGCCGCAACCGGGCCAAATGCGGCCGCCAGGAAATCCGCAGAATCGGACTGCCGGAACGCCGCTCGCTCCACACCACCGCGCCGAGCAGCACCGCGGCCATATACGCGCGCGAGACGGATGTGGAATATCCCGACCCCTCCAGCCCGAGTTTTGGAAAGCCCCAGTGGCCGTACATCAGCGCGTAGTTGCCCACGAAGTTGATGATGTTGGCGCTGACCAGCGTGAACGTCACCGGCTTGACGATGTCCACCGCCTGCAAGTAGCGGCGCAGGGCCGTGAAGTACAGCAGCGGCGGAATGCCCCACAACAACGCCTTCAGATAGGGGGTGAACAGGTGCAGCACGCGCGGGTTGATAGCCGCCGCGCGCATGGCCGGAATGAGCGCCCAGACTACCGCGCCCAAGACGGGCGCCAGGACGGTGGCGAGCCAAATGCCATCCACCAGGGTGCGCCGGCAATCCACCGGGTCGTCCGCGCCGAACGACTGCGCCACCAGGGTGTCCATCCCCAGCAGCACCCCCGTGGCGGCGACCACGATCGGGTAGAACAGCATTCCGCCCAGGCTGCCGGCGCCGATGGCCGCCGCCCCGAGCGGCCCGGCCATGATGGTGTCCACGGCGCCCATGGCCATCCAGCCCAATTCCGCCAGCGCCAGCGGGGCGGCCAGCCGGAGCATGGGGCGGAACTCGTTTTTCAGCGCCGTCATGCCTTGGGGTGCGCCTTGTCGTAGACCGCCATGAGATCGGTGAGAGACACCTGCGTGTACTTCTGGGTGGTGGAGAGCCGCGCGTGCCCCAGCAGTTCCTGAATGGCGCGCAAGTCGGCCCCGTCGGAGAGCAGGTGCGTGGCGTAGGCGTGCCGCAGGCTGTGGGGGTGAATGGAAGGATCCGCCAGGAGGTAAGTGGCGTAGAACTTGACGATGCCATGGATGCCGCGGACGGTCAGCCGGCCGCCGCGGTGGTTCAAGAAAAGGGGCCGGGTGGGCGCCCCCTGGGCACGGGTCGGGGGCCGGGGATCGGAAAGATATTTTTCCAGCGCCTCCACTGCCTTGCCCGGGATGGGGACCTGCCGTTCCTTGCGGCCTTTGCCTCGGTCAGCACCACGCGCGCAAGATTGGTCTTTACCACCCCCTCGCGATGCAGATACGAGAAGAGGCCGCGCACGGCCGCCAGCTTTCTGCGGATCGATACCGCCGTGAGCCGGTTGTCATATAGCTCGACCAGCCATTCCCGGAAGATCAGGACGTCGATGGCTTGCGGCGCGGGCGGCTCGGCCCCGGGTGGCGAAAGGTATTCGAGGAATTGCGCCAGGTCGGAAGCGTATGCGCGCAGCGTGTGGGGCGAAACCCCCCGGCTCTCCAGTTCGTGGGCATAACGGCCGATCTGCTCGCTCAGCTCAGACATGGGACGCGGCCTCCGAAAGATACGCCTCCAAACCGGACAGAGCCCGCCGGCACACTTCGGCATGCCGCGCTTTTTTATCGTGCCTCAGCTTCCGGCCCAGGGCTTCCTCCACAGGCGGCAGCAAATCGAACGTGATGTTCGCCGGCTGATAGTCGCGCGCATCGGCGCCGGAGATGTAGCGGCACAGCGAGCCCAGCGCCGTCTCCCTGGGCAACGGCCGCGGCGTCTCCCCCGCGGCGAGCGCGGCCGCGTGCATCCCGGCCATCAGACCCGTGGCGATCGCTTCCCCGTAGCCTTCCACCCCCGAGATCTGCCCCGCGAACAGGATCTCCGGCCGGGCGCGAAGCTGCAGCGTGGGCGTAAGCAGCGCCGGGGCGTTGATGTACGTGTTGCGGTGCATTTGCCCGAAGCGCAGGAACTCCGCGTTTTTCAGGCCCGGGATCAGGCGCAGGATCCGCGCCTGCTCGGCGAATCGCAGGTGGTTCTGAAAACCCACCAGGTTGAAGCTTCGCGCCCGCAGGCTCTCCTGGCGTAACTGCACCACGGCGTAGGGCCGCCTCCCGGTGCGCGGGTCGGTCAGTCCCATCGGCTTCATGGGGCCGAAGCGCAGGGTCTCCCGTCCCCGCCGGGCCAGTTCCTCGATGGGCAGGCAGGCCTCGAAGTACGGCGTCTGGTCCTCCGGAATGTGCGCCGCCGCGTCCTGCGCCTTCAGCAATTCGTCGACGAAACGCTCGTACTGCTCGCGATCGAACGGGCAGTTGAGATAATCGTCCGTGCCTCCGGTGGACTTGCCGTAACGCGAGGCCCAGAAGGCTACATTCGTGTCCACGGAGTCGGCGTCCACGATGGGGCTGATGCTGTCGTAGAAATAGAGGCGGTCCGAACCGGTGATCCGCGCCACGTCCCGCGCCAGCGCTTCGCTGGTGAGCGGACCGGTGGCCACAACGGTAATGCCTTCCTGCGGAATGGCGGAGGCCTCTTCGCGGCGCAATTCGATCAGCGGCTCCGATTCGACGGCGCCGGTCACCTCGGAGGAGAAGATCTCCCGGTCCACGGTGAGCGCGTGTCCTCCGGGCACGCGCGCCTTCTCCGCGGCGCGCAGCAGCAGCGAGTCCAGGCGCCGCAATTCCTCCTTGAGCAGCCAGGGCGCGGTGGATTCCTGCTCCGTCTTGAGGGAATTGCTGCACACCAGTTCGGCCAGCCAGCCGCTCTGGTGCGCGGGCGTGCGCCGCCCGGGCCGCATCTCGTAAAGGACGGCGCGCACGCCGCGGCGCGCCGCCTGCCACGCCGCTTCCGACCCCGCCAGTCCGCCGCCGAGAATGTGAACCGGTTCCCGCATAAACGCCTCCTTTCAGGATATCCGACCGTGCGATTCCTCCCGAACGGGTTGCCGGGTTCTTTTGCCGCCGACGTTATACTTTCAAAGGAGGGGAATCGATGGCTACCAAGAAAGGCGCCACGAAGAAAAGCGCAACCAGGAAAAGCGCGTCGAAGAGCAAGGCTCGCGCGAAGGTTGGGAAAGTGATGGGCGAGTTCAAACGCGGGCAGCTCAGATCCGGCGGAAAGGCCAAGGTAAAGAATCCCAAGCAGGCCATCGCCATCGGGCTGAGCGAAGCGCGCCGCGCGGGCGCGAACGTCCCGGCCAAGGGCAAGAGCGCCGCGAAGAAGAAGAGCGCCGCCAGGCGCCCCGCGGCCAAGAAGAAGAGCGCCGCCAAAAAGTCCTCGGCGCGCAAACGGAGCTGACGCCGTGGTTTCCACACTCGACCACATCTTCCTTGATTTCTCCGCGCGGAAGCTACAGGAGTCGGCATTGCAGATCCAAACCTGCCTCGGAAAGCTGAATGAGGAGCAGGTATGGTCCCGCGGCGGCGAGGAGGAGAATGCCATCGGCAATCTGGTGCTGCACCTTTGCGGGAACGTGCGCCAGTGGATCGTATCCGGCGTAGGCGGCGCGCCCGACATTCGCGACCGCGACGCCGAATTCGCGGCGCGCGGCGGCGCCTCCATCGCGGCCCTTGGGGAGCGTCTGCGCGGCGTGGTCGCGGAAGCGGCGGCGGCGCTCGCCGCCGTGACGCCGGAGCGGCTTGCCGAGCGCGTCGTGATCCAGAAATACGATCTCCCCGTGCTGGAGGCCATCTACCACGTGGTGGAGCACTTCTCGCTGCACACGGGACAGATTATTTTCGCCACCAAGATGCTGACCGGGAGCGACCTGGGTCTCTACGCGCACCTGCGGACCGCCGCGGCCCACGGAAAAAAGACGCCGTAGGGTGGCTTCAGGCTCCCGAGTCCCCATTCGTGTGGACCCCGGCCCCAGCGTACGCAGGAGCCGGATGTCGGCATGAATGCCGGTACGGCAGGCGGAAGCCCACGCCACGTTACTTCAGCATCTCCTCGAAGAGCGCCACGGCGCGCGGATCGCCGGTCCGGCCAAGCGCCGTCATGGCCTGTTTGCGCGCCTCGGGCTCGCGGTTGGTTCTCACGGCCCCGATGAGCAGCGCAATCCCTTCCGATGTCCGCGCCAGCGCGGAAAACGCCTGCGGCCTCAAACGGGCGTTCCCGTCCGCAATACCCCCGAGCAAGGCCGCGCTTTCGGCGGGCGCAACGTCCGTCAGCCAGTGCACCGGCAGCCCGCGGGCGTCGATCTCGCAATCGGGCGAAAGCGCCCGGACCCGTTCCACCGCGTTCGCCTCCACCCGGAACATCACCACCATGTGGTCCGGAGGCTCCAGGTGGACCACGCCCGGGGCCCACCACCCGTCCGGACTGACCAGCACACAGCCCAAGCAGCGGCCCTGCGCGGGCACGCTGTAGGCGATCCAGGCCGGCTGCGGTTGGGCCGCGAGCAACGCCTTGAATTCGCGCTCCAGGCCGGAAGCCGCGGAACGCGTATCGAGCCTGGCGTTCACCAGCAGTTTGGGCTGGGCGGCCAGAGGCAGGACAGTTGCAGCGCGCCGAGGATCGTCCTCTTCACTTCCTTATCCTGTTCGCCGGCGTAGAGCCCGGCGAGCGCGTCCCCTGTGCTCCCGGAGCGCAGCCGCCGCACCGCGTCCGCCCGGAGTTCGGACGATTTTTCCGTTTTGGCGATTTGCAGCAGACCCTCGTTGTCGCCCTGCTGGGACATATACGAGAGAATCGCGCGCTTCACGTTCACGTCGTTGCTGCTGCCGTAAATCGAGTTCAGCATGGAACGGCTGAGTTCCTGGTTCGAGGGGGCCCCCGTCCTCCGGGCCTTTCCGCGCCAGGCCGCCCCCATGTAGTTGATGGACTTCACCTGCAGATCGGGGTTCCCGAAATTGCCGCGCGCCACCTGCTCGAGCAGTTGTTGCGCCTTCGGCGAATCGCTCTGCGCCAGCACGAACAGCGCGCGCTCCTTCAGCCGCGGCGACTGCGCGCTTTTCAGCAGAGCCTCCAGCGCGGGGATGGCGCGGTCCGGGTCCGACTGCATCAGGCCGTTCAGCGCCATCAGCTTCAACTCCTCGTCGGATTGGCTTTCCGGCGAGACCGGCTGGCCGCTGGCCTGCTTTACTTCCAGCTCCAGGGCCTTGGCGTCGTCCAGCCACCGGCTGGAGGGATACGATTTGCGCAATTCGGCGAGGGCGGCTACGGCGTCCTCGCGGCGGCCGAGTTTGTTGAGCGTATAGGCCTTCCAGTAGAGCGCGCCGTCGGCGCGGTTGCCTCCCTTCGACGCGGCCTGGTTGAAGTAGGTGAGGGCTTCATCCCAGCGCCGCCGGTCGAGGGCGCTCTGGCCGCGCTCATACGCCGCGTCGGCGCTGTTCCCCAACGTGAACGGGAGCCGGCCGTAGCCGGCGCCGCTTCCATAGCCGCCCGATGAGGTGATCTGCGCCAGTTCTTCGTAGCGGCGCTGGGCGTCCCCCATCATTTTGTCCTGCGCCGCCATCTTTTCGTCCTGGAGGCGGCTCGCCAACTCCTGGGCGCGCTCCATCGCGTCGGAGGAGTAAATCGCGTCATCCGGCAGCGCCATACCCTTGGGCGCCGGCGAAGGGGCCGGCGCCGGAGCGGGCGCGGGTTTTTGCGCGGCGGACGCCGCCGCCAACAGACAGCCAATCAATACGAGCGTTTGCAGAAAGATCTTCATTTTGGCCTCACAGTTTCTGCCGGGAGGGATTCTCCGCCGGCGCTTCGTCGCGCCGGACGTTGGAACCCAACACCCGGATTTTGAATAGAATTCCGTCCGCCTTCAGCCGCTCCCGCAACGTTTCCAGCCGCGACGGGGAAATGCGGGAAGGCTCGTGCGTGATATCCACCATCACGCGCTCCAGCTCGTCCAGGACTCCAGCCACCGCCATGTCGCCCGTGTGGACCGCGCTCTGCCGGT
>JAIQFU010000042.1 GCA_020073115.1 Terriglobia bacterium | reverse complement strand
AGATGCGGGCCGTGGTGCCCTTGCCTAACTCGCTCACGATCCCGATGGCGCCGCCGCTCTGGCGGATAATCCCATACGCCGTCGCCAGTCCGAGCCCGGTCCCGCGGCCCCGCTCCTTCGTCGTAAAAAAAGGCTCGAAAAGATGGCTCTGCGTCTCCTCGTCCATGCCCGCACCGGTATCGGTGATGGAAATGGTGACGTGCTGGCCGGGCCGGACCCCAAGCTGGCGCGCGGAAAAGCTCTCGTTCAATTGCACGGTCCCCGTTTCCAGCGTGAGCTTCCCGCCATTCGGCATGGCGTCGCGGGCGTTCACCACGAGGTTCATGATCACCTGTTCCAGCCGGCCCGCGTCCACCTCCACGATGTCCCGCGAGGCCGCCGGAATCGTGACCAGCTCGATATCTTCCCCAATCAGGCGCCGGAGCATCTTTTCGATCTGCAGAATCAGGTCGTTGGCATGGACCGTCCGCGGCTCCAGCGGCTGCCGGCGGCTGAAGGCCAAAAGCTGGTGGGTGAGCTGCCCGCCGCGCTCGGCCGAGCGCCGGATCTCCTCCAGCGCGGTGCGGTGGGAAGGCTTCAAATCGGGGCCGGCCAGGAGAAGGTCGCTGTATCCCGTAATTACCGTCAGCAGGTTGTTGAAGTCGTGCGCTACGCCGCCGGCCAGGCGGCCCACGGCTTCCATCTTTTGCGCCTGCCGGAACTGCTCCTCCAAACGGGTCCGCTCGCGCCGCATCCTCACGCCGCGGATCTCGCGTTCCACCGCGGCGTTCAGCCGCATCAGATTGCCGCGCGTCAGGTGGTCGGCGGCGCCGGCCTTGAGCACGGCCTGAATGTCGGTGTCTCTGATCCTGCCGGATACCACGATGAGCGGCAGATCGAGGTTGCGCTCTTGGATGATCCGCAGCGCCTCCAGGGCGGTAAAATCGCCCACGGCGAAATCGCTGACGGCAATGTCCCGCTCGCTGCCGAGAGCTGCCTGCAGCTCTTGGCTGGTAGCCGCGTAATGAAAAGACGGATCGTATCCGGCCTTCTTCAACTCGGCTGCCACGGCGTCGGCCCCATCCTGGCCGACGAAAAGGATCCTCAAAGGATGAGACATGAATTTCGAACTGCGGCGGAATCTTTAACGGTAATGGATTGCGCCGGCCCGCGGGGTTTCCCGTACCATCGCCTCTGTACGATTGCGAACATTTTCTAGGCCGGCAGTTGTTTCGCGAGCGCCGGAAACATCGCCTGCACGAATCGAACAGCCGTATCGACGGCCCGCTCCGAGTCGCCATCCCTCACCGGGACAACGACTTTGATCAGGGCGGTGTCGCTCCGGTGGAAGCGGACCGAATCCGCGATCAGCCAGAATTTCGCTGAAAACTCGCTCGCGATCACACGGCTGTGGCTCTGGTACCAGTATAGTACTACGGATCTTTGATCTCCCCGCGCCACCACGTAGCGGTTCACCACCAGGGGGGACGCGCGCCCGGGCGACTCGATGGAAAGCTTGCCCGGTGTTTCCACCGGCTCCCAACCCGACCCCGGCAGGCAATTCTTGGGCGAATGCGGGGCGGCGCCGGTGCGTTGCGTCTGGAAGTACGCGACGAACAGGTCCGCGCAGGCGTACATCGCCAGACCGTCCTTATCGATTTCCATTTCCCGCGCCACTTGCCACCCGCCGATCTGGGTGGGGAAGACTGCGAGCGGCGCCACCAGCGGCGTGTTCTCCGGCCGCGAAGCCGTGGCGAAAAAAAGCCCGCCCTCGGCCAGCAAAACGGCCGTCAAGCCGATCGCCGCCTTGCTATTCAGAAGCCGCACGAACCCTTCTCCTCTCCAGGTAACCCGAAAAACGCGTCAGCAGTTGGTGCAGGAAAATCAGGATCACCAGCGCCACCATGAAAATGACCCAGCCCGATGCCGTGTGAAAGAAGCCCTCGGCCAGTTCCGGCTTGACCTGCGTGAGCACGCCGGTGAGCGTCACACGGCTGGCGTTGGCCACGATGGCGATGGGGATCGTCGCCGCAAACAGAACCGCTCGAATCCACAGCCTCCTCTCGAAGAAGTGCCCGTAAACCAGCGCGAGGAAGGTGAGCGACAACAGCGAGCGAATCCCGCTGCACGCTTCCACTACCTGCAAATCCTGGTTCGGCAGCATGAGGACGTTGCCTTCGCGCATCACCGGCACCGACAGAATGGAGAGCGCCTGCTCCGCCAGGTGGCTCGCCAGCAACTGCAGCGGAAAAGTAATGCTGTTGTAGATCACGGCCGGGATCGGAACCATGAAGAAGCACAGGAATAGCGGAAACGCCACCTTCCGCAGGACGAGATCGCCTCCCAGCAGCCACACCGCCCCGATCAGGGTGATGATGAACGCCGTCCGCATCAGAAACAACTCCACCGCGAGCGTACCCAGCCAGAGCTGCACGGCGCCCCACAGCACCACGGCCAGTCCCCACCAGTTGGGCTGCGGCTTGATGGCCGCCAATTCCTCCCGCCGCTGCCAGATGATGAACCCGGCGACGAGCGGCACGAAGAACCCGTGGCTCATGTCGGCGTCGTCGTTCCACTGCTTGACGAGTTTCTGCAGCACTGGGGCGTAGCACAGGATCATCAGCGCGCCGAACCAGCCGATCTGGACCCAAGGCAACCGGGACTTCGTTGGCGTCTCCACTGCGGGCGTCATAGCTAAACCACTCGATATGATAACAGTGCGAGTCTGCAAATGGACAACGCGGCAGTACCGAAGTGCGCGCGCCGACCCAGTGCAACAGGCTCCGGCCGGCCACGGCGGCATCCTTGCCCGGCGTCCCCGGGGGGTTGGCAGCCGCGGGTTCCGCGCCACATCACGCTAGACTGAATTCAGTGGAAGAAGAGGTCCTGGGTAAAGCCTACGATGCGCGGTTGATGCGCCGACTGCTGGGATACATGCGCCCATACCGCGGAGTCGTGGCCGTTTCCCTCGTCTTTCTGCTGGGCCAGTCGGCGCTTCAGGTGTTCGGGCCGCTCCTCACCAAGATTGCGGTGGACAAGTACCTGGCCCCCGCCGGGAACTCCCGTTCTTTTTTGGACGCTTTCCTGCCCGCCGACCCCTGGAACGGGCTCACCCGGATCTCGTTGCTCTATCTGGGCGTGCTGGCCGGTACGTTTTTGTGCGAGTTCGCGCAAACCTACCTGATGCAGTACACCGGGCAGCGCGCCATGTTCGACCTCCGGCGGGAATTGATGGAGCGCCTCCAGCGCCTGGACCTGGCTTTTTACGACCACAACCCCGTGGGCCGGCTCGTCACCCGCGTCACCACCGACGTGGATGTGCTGAACGACCTGTTCGCCTCCGGGCTGGTAACCATCCTCGGCGACATCCTCGCGCTCTCCTTCATCGTCGCCGCCATGCTCGACCTGAGTCCCGGGCTCACCGCGATCATGCTCTCGGCCATGCCGTTCGTGGTTCTGGCCACGGCCGTGTTTCGCCGCAAAGTGCAGGAAAGCTACCGCCGGATTCGCGTGGCCATCGCCAAGATCAACGCCTATCTTCAGGAACACGTCACCGGCATCGTCGTGCTGCAGTTGTTCAACCGCGAGACGCGCAGCGCACGCGAGTTCGACCGCGTCAACCGCGAACACATGGCGGCGTTCAAGGACGCCATCACCGCGTACGGGTGGTTCTATCCCGTCGTGGAGTTCCTCTCCATGCTCGCGCTGGCGGGGATCCTCACGTCCGGCGGCTTCCGCGTTCAGCGTGGCGCCCTCACCCTGGGGATCGTGGCGGCGTTTCTCCAGTGGGGCCAGCGCTTCTTCCGGCCGATCCAGGACTTGAGCGAAAAATACAATATTCTGCAAGCCGCCATGGCGTCCTCCGAGCGCATCTTCAAGCTGCTGGACACGGAGGCGACAATCCTGCCGCCGGCCGCGCCGCGTCCCGCTCCGGCGGCTCTCGGCCGCATCGAGTTCGACCGTGTCTGGTTCGCTTATCACGGCGAAGACTGGGTTTTGCAGGACGTGAGCTTCGTCATCGAGCCAGGAGAGACCATCGCGGTGGTCGGCCATACCGGAGCTGGAAAAACCACTCTCATCAGCCTGCTGCTGCGCTTTTACGATGTGAGTAAGGGCTCCATCCGGCTGGGCGGCGCGGATATCCGGGAGTACGACCCGCTCCACCTCCGCCGCCAGTTCGGAGTGGTTCTCCAGGATCCGTACCTGTTCACCGGCACGCTCCACGAGAATATCCGGCTCGGCACGGAGACGATCCGGGACGAGGAGGTGGAAGCCGCCGCGGAGCAGGTCAACCTGCTGGAGTTCATCCGCGAGTTGCCGGAGGGGTTCGGCCACCCCATCCGCGAGCGGGGCGCCGGCCTTTCCACCGGCCAGAAACAACTGATCAGCTTCGCCCGCGCGCTGGCGCATAACCCCCGCTACCTGATCCTGGACGAAGCCACCTCCAGCGTGGACACCGAGACCGAGTTTCGCGTGCGCGAGGCCCTCAACCGGATGGTGGAAGGCCGGACTTCCATTGTGATCGCGCATCGCCTTTCCACGATCCAGCGCGCCGACCGCATTTTGGTGATGCACATGGAAGCCCGATGGTGCGCTCGCTCCGGACGGCGTCGTCATCCCGCCGAACATCATCACGCGGCCGCCGACGGCGGAGCTGCGTGAGACTGCCCGCGATCCATCCGAAACCCTCCGGGCGGCCAGGCACGAGGCGGAAAAACTCACCGGAATAACGGCCACGGATGAACCTCGCATGGCCGGGCCCGGCCACCCGTAGAACCGTCAAAAAACTGCGAGAGTCCAATCTCCGTCGTTTTTTGCCTTATCCGTGTCCATCCGTGGCCAAATTGGCTTCCTCCGGATGCCGCTACAGCGCCACCACCCGGTGGTCCGCGCAGCTCAAGTCGATTGCCTCGTAGATCTGCCCGACGAGTTCGTGCCCGTGCTTCGCCAGGAACGGGAGAATCGAATACAACCGTTCTTGCAAGTGCCGCTCGGGACAGATCAGTCCCCACAGCGAAGCCGCGTCGCGCGCGGCGCGCTCGTCCCGCGCCAGCGCTTCGCGTCCGGCTTTGCGCCGGGTCTTCTCGATCTGGTAACGGATCTTGCGGGCGCTGCGGTCGAGCGAGCGGCTCAGGGTGGGATCGAAGGCCGCCATCTCCGCCCGGAGGCGCTCCAGCGCCCCATCCATCTCCGCGGCGGTTTCGTTCAGCGTCACCGCGACTTGCTGCGGCACGAGTTTCTCCGCGATGCGTTGGCGCAGGGCTTCCTCGCCGTGGAAGAAATCCGGAAGGCCGATTCCGTACCGTTCCATGAGCCTGCAACTGCGGCTATCGACAATGGTGAAGCCGCTGCGCGGGACCGCCACCGGCATGCGGCCCAGCAGGGCATCGTAGATCACCGCGGACTGCGCCAGGTAGGCGATCTCCGCGTTTCCGCCGATATAGGCCGCGGTGGGGAGCATCGAGTCCTGAACTACGGGCCGCAGGATCGCATTGGGGGAGAGCGAGGCGGCGCGGTCCGTCAACTCCCCCGCGGTAAACTTCCGCCCGTTCAGAACGTATTCGTCCCCTTGCCGCCGGAGAGCCAGCCGTTTCCCGTTCTCCAGCAGGAACAGGAACGACGTCTGCTCTTCCACGTGGACCTGCGCGTGGTACCCGGCCGCGGCGAGGTCGCGCCCGCGCTGCAGGACGGCGTTGGACAGGCCGGCTCCCGCTGCGATCGCCCGGCGGAGCGCCGGTGCAGCCAGTTGGCGAAATTCCGGCAGCATGGGATCGACCTGGAGGATGTCGTACTCCCCCAAGAGACGGCGCAGCAGCGCGCCGAAGCCCGCCCCCATGGCCACGCCGGGCGCATAGCAATCCTCCACCAGGCGGGCGGTTTCCTCACAGAACGGCAGCCCCTCCATGGCGGCCCGCAGGGCCTCCACGGGGGGCGACGGCAGGGTCACTCCCCCCACCGGCTGCGCCGCGGCGGAGCGCACCGTCTCTACTTTCACGGGGCGCTGCTGCGAATCGAACACCCACACGTGATTGATTTCGGCGAAATCGTGGTCCTCTGTGGCCAGCCAGAAGACCGGGACGGCGGGCACGCCGTTGCCCGTCAGCCATTGCGCCAGCTTCGCCGCGTGCAGGGCCTTGTAGATGGTGTAAGCCGGGCCGCCGAACAGGCCCACCTGCTGGCCCGTCGCCACCACTGCCGTCCCTGGCTCGGCCAGCCGCCGCAAAGAAGGCCCGGTTGGATTGTTCGCTTCCAGGGCGCCGATAAGCGCCGCGCGCTGCCCGGCGGAGAATTCGATCTCCCCCGCGGCCGACTGGAACGAAGCCAAATCCCGCACAGGATGCCGGTAGAAAGAGGCGACCCGTTCGGGATGGTAGAGCACGTCCGCGGCGAGGCGCGTAGTATGCGGCAGATCGGTCTGTCGGACGCAGCTACAATGCATGTCGATTTGGATCAAATTACCAGATGCTCCCCAGCAACGGGGGATTCACTCCCCCGGATCGCTCCCTATGCACCGCGGAGATGCGGAGAAACCAGGAAAAGGAGGGGCTGCCACCCCAAGCCCAGCCTCACCCCAGGTTCGCGCGCGGAGCAAGCCGGGGAACGCGCTCTTCCCGAGGGCGCAGACTGGCGCGGAGCGGCGCGTTTCTCAGCCCCCGGCGCGCCCGCACTCCGGGCATGTGGCAGCCCGGACAGACGCACGCCTCCGTTTCTGTTGTTTGTTTTCTTTGCGCCTGTGCGGCTCGGCGGTGAACCAAGGTGTCATCCCGGCGGCAGCATCTTGGCGATGTCGTTATAAACCACGAACGCCACCAGCAGCATGATGAACACGAACCCCAGTTTCAGCACGGCTTCCTTGACGTTCATGCTGAGGTCGCGCTGCATCGCCATCTCGATGAGCAGCATCAGGATCACGCCGCCGTCGAGGATCGGGATGGGCAGCAGATTGAAAATCGCCAGTTGCAGGCTGACCACCGCCATCAGTCCCAGGAACACCGAAGCGCCTTCGCGCGCGGCGTTGCCCGACAGCTGAATCATTCCGATTGGGCCGGTGATGTTCTTGGCCGACATCCGGCGCTGAACCAGCCCCTCCAGGACCTGCACCAGCATCCTGGCGCCCTTTTTATTTTCACGGAGCGACTCGCGGAACGCCTCGGGCAGCGAGAGCCGGCTATTGATGTAATGCGGCTTGAGCGCGGGTCCGACCCCGATCATCCAACGCGGAGGCCCGTCTTTCTTTTCAAACACCGGCGCCATCGTGACGGTGTATTTCCGTCCCTTGCGCTCGTATTCCAGGGTGACCGGCCGGCCGCCGCTGGATTTCGTGACTTCCTGAAGCTTGATGGTGGACTGGACCGGCTGCCCATCGGCGGTGAGGATCACGTCCCCCGGCTTGAGCCCGGCCTTGGCCGCGGGCATCCCGGGTGAAACGTTGTAGATCTCGACCTCTCCCCGCTTGGCCCACCCGGCGGAGCCGACTCCGGAGAACTCATCCAGCGTGGGCGTCACGGTCGTGTCGAAACGGCGCCCGTCGCGCTCGGCCGTTACCAACATGGGCCGATAGGCGCTGGTGTCTTCCTTGAGGGAGATATCCTCCCACGTGGGATCCGCCTTCCCGTCCAACGCCACAATCCGGTCGCCCGGCTGAATCCCGGCTTTGGCCGCCGGGGAATCGGGAAGCACTCCGCCAATCACCGGCGCCAGGTCCGCCGGCGAGGGCGTGGAGAAGCTCGCCATGTACATGCCGGTGAGCAGTCCCACGGCTAAAACCGCGTTCATGAACGGGCCGGCGAAGGCGATCAGCAGACGCTGCCACCGGGGCTTCGCCAGCACGCTCCGCGGGTCGTTGGAGGTAGCGTCGTCGCTCGATTGATCGCCGGCCATCTTGACGTAGCCGCCGAAGGGGATCAGCGAGAGCCGGTAATCGGTCTCCCCTCGCCGGAAGCCGAACAGGCGCGGCCCGAAGCCGAAACTGAACGTGTCGACCCGCACATCGAAAAACCGGGCCATCCAAAAATGACCCAGCTCGTGGATGTTGATCATCACGCCGATCAAAATAGCGACCCACAGGAGGTCTTCAATGCCTTTCACGAATTGCATATACAGAATGTCAGGCGGTAACGGCGCCCGCGCGGGACCGGACCAGCTCCCGCGCTTTCATCCGCGACTCGCGGTCGATCTCAAGGATTTCCCCGATGGTATCGGGCGTACGCTGGGGCATCCGCCCGAGCGTTTCGCTCACAACTTCATAGATCGATGGAAACGAAATTTGTCTCGCCAAAAAAGATTCGACGGCGATTTCGTCCGCCGCGTTCAAAATACATGTGGCCGAGCCGCCCGCTTCCTGGCATTGATACGCCAGCTGGAGCAAGGGGAACTTGTCCGGTTCGGGCGGCAGGAACTCCCAATGGCGGGACTGGGTCCAGTCGATCTTCGGAACGGGCGCCCCGCTCCGCTCGGGGTACGTCAGGGCGTACTGGATAGGCATCCGCATATCCGTCGCCGATATCTGCGCAAGCACGCTGCCGTCGCTGTACTCGATCATGGCGTGAACGCTGGATTGAGGGTGAATCACCACGTCCACTTGCGACGGGACAAAGCCGAAGAGCCAACAGGCCTCGATCACCTCGAAGCCCTTGTTCATCATGGTGGCGGAGTCGATCGTGATACGATTCCCCATCCTCCAGGTAGGGTGGTTCAGGGCCTGTTCCGGCGTCACTCGAGCCAGGGATTCCTTCGGGGTGTTGCGGAATGGGCCTCCGGAGGCGGTGAGGATCAGGCGGGAAACCTCCATCCGGTTGCCGGCCCGGAGACACTGGTGCGCGCCGTTGTGCTCGCTATCCACCGGGACCAGCAGGGCATTGTGGGCCGCCACGGCTTCCATGACCAGCCGGCCGCCCGAGACCAGAACCTCCTTATTCGCCAGACCCACGCGCTTTCCGCACCGGATGGCCTCGTAAGTCGCTTCCAGCCCGGCGACGCCGACAATGGCGGAGATGACCGTATCCGCTTCCGGGGCGGTCGCAATCCGTACCAGCGCCGAATTGCCCCAAAGTAGATCGGGAAACTCAGAACGGGGAAGCCCGTTGGCCTCCAGTTTTTCGGTGAGGATCTTTACGCCGGCAGCTTCGGCCAAAACAGCGACCCGTGGCCGGAACTCCAGGATCTGGGATGCGAGGACCCCCACGTTGCGGCCCGCCGCCAGTGCAAAAATGGCATACTGCCCCGCGCCACGCCGGACGACGTCCAGGGTGTTTGTCCCGATTGAGCCTGTAGAACCCAGAACGGTCAGCGTTTTCATCGCGGCACTGCTTGCCATCCTATCATGCTGCCAGCCGCGAGAACCTTTGAGCACCGCTTACCGGCTACAGGCCAAGCCTCAAGCCCCGGTAATTACCTGATCTGTTTGGGAAAAGACCCACCCTTTTGGGTGCCGGGGAGGATTGCTTCAGGGGTCTTTTATTTAGAGGTTAGTCTCGCTTTGGTGGGAGTTGCCTCCCCGGCTTGATTCCAATAATAGTAGATTCCGGTTTTGGAAGCAACAGAAATTTGTATTTTTTTATTGAGATCGCACCTCGACGCCAGCCAAATTTTCTAAGGTCTTGATAGTAGAGCACATATCCTCTTCTCCCAAACCGGCGGAAACCGCCGCCTGGAGCAGTTGCTGGGTCACGCCGGTCAAAACCAGGGGAATCCCTAGCTCTTTTCCCAAATCCAGTATCAGGCCTGTGTCTTTGTGCATCCACTTGGTGGAGAAGTTCGGGTGGAAGTCGCGGCGGAAAACGAAAGGCGCTTTGTAGGAGATCAGTCCGGTCTTAGCGGCACTGTTTTCAAGGATATCCAGCATGAGCTTGGGATCCACCCCGGCTTTCGTGGCGAGCACCATGCCCTCGTTGAAGGCCATCAGGATATTAGAAAGGATCAGGTTTTGGGCGAGTTTTGCGTTCAGCCCCATCCCCGGACCGCCGCAGTAGTAGAGGCGCTTGCCCATGGGCTCGAAGAACGGCCGGGTCCTTTCGAACACCGCCTGATCGCCCCCGATCATAAAGGTCAACGTCCCGCCCTCCGCGCCGGCGGTGGAACCGGTACAAGGGGCGTCCAGAAACTCCGCGCCCTTCGCCTGGAGCTCCTGCCCCATGGCACGGCTCTCACTGGGGCTGATGGTGCTGGCATCGACGACGACGGCGCTGCGGCGCACACCCTCGACGATGCCGCCCGCGCCCAGAATCACTTCGCGGGACATGCGGGTATCGCCCACGATGATGAAAACGCAGTCCGCGCCAGCGGCTGCTTCGCGCGGCGTTTCGCAGAAGCGGCCCTTCTCCTCCGCCGCAAGGCGGCGCGCTTTTTCCGCCGTGTGCGACCACAGAGCCACCTCGTGCCCCGCCCGCAGGAGATTGCGCGCCATAGGGTAGCCCATGATCCCCAGACCGAGGAAACCCAGCTTAGCCATAGAGATAGAATTGTACCGTAGGCAGGGCGGGTCTCCGGCCTGCCCGTCCCCTCACCATGTCCCTCCTCGAACAGATGCGCGAAGACTGGAACCGCCGGGCGCGGGAAGACGCCAACTTTTACGTCGCCTTCGCCCGCCGCCGGCAGGACGACCGGGACTTTCTGGCCAGCGCCGCCGAGGTGGTGGGAATCCTGGAGCAGGAGTTTGTCCGTCTGCCTCCCGCGCCGGCCGCGGGGCGGCGCGCCCTGGAGATCGGCTGCGGCCCCGGGCGGCTCATGCTCCCCATGAGCCGGCATTTCGGAGAGATCCACGGCATAGACATATCCGGGGAAATGATCGCCATGGCGCGGGAGCGGCTCCGCGACGTTACCCAGGCGCGGCTGCACCTCACCGGCGGCGCCGATCTCGCTATGCTGGCGGCCGATTACTTCGATTTTGCTTACTCCTACACGGTTTTTCAGCACATTCCGGACCCCGAGATCGTGTGGAACTACCTGCGGGAGGCCCGCCGTGTGCTCCGGCCCGGCGGCGTGCTCTGCTGCCAGTTGCGCGGGGCGCCGCCGCTCCGGTCGGAAACGGAACGAGAGGCGTCGACCTGGACGGGCTGCTATTTCAGCGGCGAGCAGATGGCCACCTTCGCGCGAGATAACGAGTTGCACCTGGTCTCGCTCACCGGGCTCGACACCCAGTACATGTGGACCACTTGGCTGAAGCCCGCAAACCACCGCCCGCCGAGGCCGGCGATGGCGCTCAAAGCAGTCACCGCCGCGAACAGCGGCGAGACCCGGGTTCCCGCCCGCGGCCGTGATGCGGTTGTCGCTCTATGGATCGACGGCCTCCCCGCGGGCGCACATCTCGGCAACCTGGAGGTCTCGTTCGGCGGCGCGCGGACGCGCGGATGCTACCTCTCTCCTGTCAGCGTGACCGGCGCCTGTCAAATGAACGTACGGCTGCCCGGGAACACCCCGCCCGGCGCGGTTGCCGTTCAGTTGTGTGATGAGGGGATCGCGGCGGTCCCGGCTCCCTGCTCCATCGAAGTACTTCCGCCCCCACCGCGGGATCCCAAGGTTCTTTCGGTTTCGGACGGCGTCAACATCGCCTCGTGCTTTCGGATCGAAATGGGCGGGGCAAAAGTGACGATAGAAGATGTGGAGCGACCCGAGGAAGTCTCGTTCACCGTGGCAGGCCGGCCCGCGGAATTCCTACAGTTCGAGCGCAAGGACCCGGTCGCTTCCATTTACGAGTTCGCCTTCCACCTGTCCCACAAGACGCGGCTCGGAATCCAGCCGCTGGTGGTCGAGGTCTCAGGCCGGCGGCTGCCGCCGCTTCAGGTCGAGATCGCGGGCGTTACGGAACACCGCCAGGCCGGCCAGGAGCAGCATGACACCGAGGCTGGCGGCGCAGGTGGTGCGCCACTCGGGCCCGCCGTCGTAGGAAAGCGTAATCTCGCACGGGCCCTGGCACGTTGGTTTCACCGCCAGAAATCCTAGCCCGTCTTTGAAGGTGGGCTGCGCCCCGCCGCCCGCCGTGGCGCGCCACCCGGAGTGGTAGTTGGTCTGGATGGAAACCACCTGCCCGGGCGCAATCCGCGCGCGAATGGTGGCGCTGTGGCGCGACGTCCAGCGCCATTCGGCGGCGGGATACGAGGCCGAATCGAGCGCGGCCACGTAGCGCTCCAACTGCGCCGTATCCAGGCCGTTGACCGGCGGGTCGCGCACCAGGTCGCCCGGGGTCATCACGTGAGCCAGCGAATCGGAGGCCGCCGGCACGGCGTAGACCGTGTCGTCCCCCTCGCGCCACAGGACCGGCAGGACGCCTTCGAACTTGCGCGGGTTGGCGAACGGCTTGTAGGCTTCTTCGCTGCGCGGCCCAGGCACGTGCACCGCGTGCGCGCCCAACCCCTTGAGCCATAAAATGCTGATCTCCGCATCCCGCGCGCCCGTGTTCATGCCGCTGTAAATGGTGAAGACGGCGATCCGGAACGTGAAATTGGGGAGCATGGGGTCCTGCCCGCCGTGCAGTTGCTGGGTGTCGGTGAAGTCATTGAAGTAGAACGAGTACGACCCGCCGACGAAGGCCCGCGCGCCGCGCATGTTGGCATCCATCCACCGCGACATGCGGTACACCGCGCTCTTTGTGATGTCCGTGGAATGGATCTGACTATGGGCGTAGCGGATGGCGTGGCGCGTCTGCAGCCCCAGCGCCAGAACCAGTGCGGCCGCCGCCAAGGGCACGGCCCGCGGGGAAATCCGCCCCAGGAGCCATGCGCCGCCGAAGACGACGAGGAGGCACAGCCCCATATCCATGGCCACCTGGTAGCGGTGTGGCTGCGGGAAGACGTAAACGCGCGCCATCGTTCCCAGGCTGACAATGCCCGTCGTGAGCCAGGCAAACAGGAGGAAGAAACGCACGTGCGGCGGCGCTCTGCGGGATGCGAGCCACAGCGCGGCGAAACCGCCGGCCAGGATCAGCGCGCCGGCGAGGGAACGGGTGGTGAAGCGGTAGTCGCCATCGACGGTGGGGGAGTTCATGTGGATGGCGGAGATGACGGAGGGGGGCAGGGCGGGGGAAATCCAGAGGTACGTGAGGATGGCGATGGCGGCCAAGACCAGAACATTCCGCCGGAGGCCCACTCCATAAACCAACAAAGCCGCGACCGCGCAGGCCAGGATCACCACCCCGAATGCGTTGGACAAAACCGTGGCTCCTACGAAAACGCCCGCCAGGACTTTGGCGCGGAACCTGCCGCGCGTCACCGCTAAGTACAGGAACAGAATCGCCAAAGGCAGGAACGCCATGGCCGCGGTGATCGGCCCTTCCCCGTAGAACCCCAGGATCTGGATTCGGCGCACGTTCCACCACCCGCCCAGGTCCGTGCGAATGGCGGGGATCAACGCGCAGGGTGAAACCAGCGAGTAGACCGCGGCGGCCAGAAAGCTGGCGCCCGGCCTGCCGGTGAGCACGCGCGCCATCGCATAGAGGAAAACCGGGCCGAGACAAAGAAGCGCCGCCGTCACCTGGTGGAAAGCCAGCGCCGGCGAATGGCCCGACAGCCGGCTGAACAGGCCCACCAGGACATGCAGCAGGGGCAGATAGGTGTTCTGGAACGGAATGCCGCAGTCCCACTGGCGCCACCAGCCCAGATCACCCATGTGGCTCGCCACGCCGCGGGCGATCGCAATGAACTCACCTTCGTTGGACGCCAGGTTGGCCGAGTACTCGACCCGGAAGAGCCGGCCGGCAATGGCCACGTTCAGCAGAAGCAGGGCGAAAGCGGCGGCCCAGTCCCTGCTCCGCTTCATGCGAAGAATGCCCGCCACACCGTCACCACCAGCGCGTGCGTCACCATGCCGGCCCGTATACCGCCGGATTGGTTCCGCGCGCGCCCGCAGAACCATCCCAGGATCGCGGCCACCAGCACCCAACGCCAGTTCGGAAACTGATGCCGGAACCAAAGGTGGACCAGGCCGAAGATGGCGGATGTGATCCACAAACCGGCGGCGCGGCTGCCGGTCCACTTCTCCATCCACGGCTGAAGCACCCCGCGGACCAGGAACTCCTCCCAGAGCGACACCACCCAGAGGATTCCAAGGAACGTGGCGGCGATGGCCCAGATCGGGTCGGGCTTATCGAAACGTACGGCTTTGATTGCCAGCGCCACGGGGAACCCGATCAGGGCGAAATACGCGAAGTGCAACAGCCCGATGCGCCACTCCCGCGCGGTGGGTAGAAATCCATACCCGGTCTCCGGGACGCGCCGCCCCAGCATCAACGTCATCACCACGATCTGAACCACCGCCAGTTTGCCCAGAAAGGCGAGATCCACGCCCGGGTAGGGCTTGGGATAGATGCCATCGAAGTACCCTCCCAGCAGCACCCACGCCACCATGACCAGGAAGCCCGCGTCCACCAGCGGATGCGCAGGCAGCGCGAAAAACCATAATCCCAGGGCCAGGGCCAGCGCCATCAGTTGACCCAAGGCCATCCAGCGAAACGGGATAGCCCCGCAGCAGCAAGCCAGGTAGGGCAACACGGCAGATGCCACGACGAAGAAGGGCAACCGCACGGCTCCCACCCGCTCCCGCACCGCCGGGAAGGCCGGAACCAGATAAAATGGGTAATCCACGAGGAACGCGGCCAGCGCCGGTAGGGCCGCCCAGCCTGGAATCCCTTTGATGCGAGCGTATAGAAAGCCCGCCACGCACAGCGTCATCCAGCCGATCAGCAACGCCGCCCGGAAGCCGCTGAGCGGTTTGGCCATCGGCCTCATTCTAGCATCCGTGCTTTTCGCGCCTCTGCGCGCGCAGGAGCCCCCGCCGAACCTCGCCAAACTCGTAGCCCAGCGCGAAACCGAGACCGAGAAGGAGCGGAACGAATACACCTACCGGCAAACCGTCACGGTGGAGGAACTCGACGACCGGGGCGGGATGCGCGGCGACTACCGCGAGATCCGGGACATCATTTTCTCGCCGGCGCACGAACGCACCGAACAATTGATCGGGAAACCGGAGAACCGCCTCAAATTCCTCATCATGACGCCGGAGGATTTCCGCGATATCCGCGACATCCAGCCGCTGGTCCTCACCGAAGACCGCCTGTGGAACTACGAAACCAAATTCAGAGGCGAGGAGATTGTGGACGATACGGACTGCTGGGTGCTGCAGGTGCGCCCGCGCCAAATCCTCCAGGACCAGCGGTTCTTCGACGGCATGGTGTGGGTGGACAAGAAGGAGTACAACATCGTGCGGATGGAGGGCCGCGCCGTGCCGGAGATCCGCAGCACGAAATCGGAAAACCTGTTCCCGCGCTTCACCACCATCCGCAAGCCCATTGACGGCAAGCACTGGTTTCCCATTTACACCTACGCCGACGACGTTCTGCAATTCCGGAGCGGGCCCCAGCGCGAGCGCCTGCGGATTGCGTACAGCAACTACAAGCGGTTTTCGGCGGAATCGACGTTTACTCCGAAGTAGAAGACCGCGGCCGTGAGGGAGCGGTTATCAGCGGTACCATAGATTCCGATGAAGAAGTCCGCAAAGGTCACCCTGACGGTGGTTGCCACAATCGGGCTGGCCTCGTGCAACCGCCGGCGGGTGGATCCCTGCCAGGCGGCCAATTTTAATGAAGATGCCTGCCAGCAAGCGGTGCAGAACGGCGGTTATTATTGGGGCGGTTCGTGGGTACCCATGACGTATAGCTATCCATACCCCTATTACTACGATTCCTACCGGCGGTACACGAGCAGCGGCCAGGCGGTCCACCCGGTCGCGCCGGAGAGATACGCCCGGCCGGAAGGCGCGACGTTCGGCGGACATCCGTCCTCCCCCGGGGTCACCCGCGGCGGTTTCGGATCGATCGGCGCCGGGCACGGAGCGGGGGCCTGAAATGAGAAGAATCGCGAGCACGCCGCGCGCGGGCTGGGAAAAGAAGGTCGAGGAAGTCGGGCTGACGTGGCATTCCGGCGAGCAGGTCTATTGGAACGAGTCCGCTTTTTACGAGTTCAGCGCCAAGGAAGTGGACGCGATCGAGGCGGCCGCCAACGAACTGGAAAAGATGACGCTGGCCGCGGCGCAGCACATCATCGACAACAAGCTGTACTCCCGCATGGCGATCCCCGAGGGCGCCGTGCCGCTGATCGAACAATCGTGGGAAGCCGAGCCGCCTTCCGTTTACGGCCGTTTCGACCTGGCGTGCGATGGCGTGAACCCGCCCAGGCTGCTGGAGTACAACGCCGACACGCCGACCTCGCTGCTGGAGGCGGCGGTGGCGCAGTGGCACTGGCTTCAGGACGCGCACCCCACGCGCGACCAGTTCAATTCCATCCACGAGCGGCTGGTGGCGCTGTGGAAGGAGCTGACGCCGTACCTTCCCGGCCGCCGCATCGACTTCTGCTCCATGGACGACGCCGAAGACGGCATGACCGTCACCTACCTGCAGGACACGGCGCAGCAGGCGGGCCTCACGGCCTCGGTTTTTCCGATTGACGAGATTGGGTGGAACGGATCGGCGTTCGTCGGCCCGGACGACCGGCCGCTGCCCGCGGTTTTCAAGCTGTACCCGTGGGAGTGGATGGTGCGGGAAGAATTCGGCAAGCACATCGCCGCGGCCGGCACGTTGTGGCTCGAGCCGCCGTGGAAGATGCTGCTTTCGAACAAGGGTCTGCTGCCGGTCCTGTGGCAGCTCTATCCGCGGCATCCGTACCTGCTGGAAGCCAGTTTCGACGGCCCCGGCCTGATGATGTCCTGGGTGAAGAAGCCGCTGCTGGGACGCGAGGGCGCCAACATCACCCTGCACCAGCCCGGCCGGGATTTTGAGACGCCCGGCGAATATGGCGAGGAGGGCTTCATTTACCAGGCGGACGCGCCGCTGAAGAGCTTCGACGGCGCGTATCCCGTGGTCGGCGCGTGGGTGGTGGGGCACGAGGAAGGCAACGCCGCCGCGGGCATGGGGATTCGCGAATCGGCCGCGCCGATCACCACCAACCTGAGCCAGTTCGTGCCGCACTTGTTCGGGTAACGCAGGCTGCCGGACCGGGTGCCGGAAAGACCGCCGACACGGCGGGCAGGAATGCCCACGCCACGGGTCACCCCAGGTAGTCGAAGAGGCTTTGGGTTGGCAGCTGGGCTCTCATCTGAAAGGCCGCCTGAAGCTGGGTATTGCTTTGGGTCAGTTCCAGGGCGGCCGCGGTGGCGTCGGCATCTTCTTTCTGGCTCAACTGGACCTGCAAATGAACGTCGTAGCTGTCCGAATACGACTGCGCGTCCTGAATGCGCCCCTGCACGGCGCCATAGAAGGCCTGGGCGGCGTTCAATTGCGCCGCCGCATCCTGCAGCCCTGGCACGGCGGCGTCCACCGCGGCCGGATCGCCGTCCAGCAGCGCGAGCCGCAGGTTGTTCAGTGCGGCGAAAACATTCTCCGTGGCCGGCGAGCCGTCCTGGTTGCGCTTATCGAAAATGTCCTGCGCAGTCATGGAGGCGGCGAACGAGCCTCCCGCGGGATGCTCGATGCGGCGCGTAGCCGGCGCCGCCGCCGCGGCCAACTGCGCCGCCCCGGTCTGGGCCGTGAGGTCCACCTCGTAGGCGGCGCTGTCATCCTGGTCGCCGCTGAAGAGGAACCGGCCCTGCACCGCCGTGCGGCTGCACACGACCATCTGCTCCTGAAGCGACTCGATCTCGCCGGCGAGGGAGCGTCGGCCGGCGGCATCCAGCGTGGCGGTAGCGCCCTGGGCCGCCAGGGTGCGGGCGCGATCCATGAGCTTGACGGCCGACGTGAGCGCGGCGTCGGCGCTATCGGCGCCGGTCTTGGCGAGAGCCAGGTTGGATTGGATCTGCTGGTTGCGCTCCCGGTCCGCACGAAGCTGCAACAACGGCTCGATTTCATCGGGAGCGTCGGAAGGGGCCGCGATCTTTTTGCCGGACGAAATCTGCCGGCTGGCATCCGCGATGCGTTCCTGGATTCGGCCCACGTCCGCCAGGAACAGCGCCGAGGGCCCGCTCAGATTCGATAACATGATCACCCCTGCAGAATGTTGATGGTTTCCTCGGTAAGCTGATCGAGGACGGAGATCAGCCGCGAGTTGGCCTGGTAAGCCCTCTGGAATTCCACCAGGATCATGGCTTCTTCGTCGAGCGACACGCCCGACATCTGCTGCCGCAGGCTCTGGGCCTGCGCCACGGCCGATTGCTGCACCTGCTCGTCGTCCCGGGCCGCGCTCAACTCGGAGCCGGCCCGCGCCGCCATTTGGCCATAGAAGCCGGCGAAGCTGGCGCCGCCGATTTCGTCCTCGGCCGATTCCGGGCTGGCCAGGGACGAGAGGCGGAGCGGGATTCCATTGGCCGCCGCCGGCGGACCGGGGTCGATTGCGGCCAGGCGGTCCGCGGTGACGCCCGAATCAATCGAGAGCGTCTGGGCCACGGCCGTATCGTTCTCTGTATCGTAGACGAACAGCGGAACGCCGGTCTCCGGCGGGTCGCCGTCCGCAATGTAGCCTCCGGTCAACAGGCCGTTCACCCGTCCGGCGAACTGTTTGGCCAGGAGGTTCAGATCCCCGGCCTGCCGGGCATCGCCCATATAGGAGGGCAACACGCGGTTGCGCAGGTCCAGGAGCGCGCCCAGGCTTCCGCTGGTAATGGCGTCGGTGATATCGCGGCCTTGGGAGAC
This sequence comes from Terriglobia bacterium, assembly GCA_020073115.1. Lineage (GTDB taxonomy): Bacteria > Acidobacteriota > Terriglobia > Bryobacterales > Bryobacteraceae > BOG-224. The sequence goes on along the minus strand of JAIQFU010000042.1, from coordinate 3,453 downwards.
AATGCGCGCCGACGGGGGCGCCCCGAGGTAGACCGGCGGCGGATCCTGCGGCTGGTACAGATCGAAGCTCAGGCCGAACTGCTGGGACTCCAGGACCAGCGGGACCTGTCCGTCGATCAGGACCGACACCGAGCCGTCGTCCTGCTGCACGGTGGTGAAATCGACGTACTGGGCCAACTCTTCGAGGGTGGCGTTGACCTGCGCCTGCAGTCCGGCGTCGCGGCTGGCGCCCTCGATGCCTTTCCGGTTGTAGTCGGCGAGGTTGGCCGCCAGGCGGTTGACCTGGTCCACCGTGTCGCGCAAGCGGCTCGCGGCCTCGCTGGCGACGCGGCCCAGGCCGGCGGCGGTCTGGCGGAAGGACTGGGCTACATCGGCGGCGCGTTCGATCACCGTTTGCCGCGCGACGGCATCGCCAGGGCTCTGAGCCCATGCCGAGAAGCTGCGGAACAGGTTGTTGAGAGCGTACGGCAGACCCGACTCTCCGGAGATGTCGAACAGGGATTCCAGGCCGGAAAGGCTCGAAGCCTTCTGCTGCGCCAGCCCCAGCGAAGCCGTCTCCCGGCGCACGGAGTACTCGGCGAAGGCGTCGCGCGCGCTCTCCACTTCTCCGGCGCGGACGCCGCCCGCGGCCCCGGCGTGGGGGTCGAAGGCCATGGCGTAGAGCCGTTGCGTCTGCCGGGCATAGCCGGGCGTATTGGCGTTGGCGACATTATTCTGAGTGACCTCCAGCACGCGGCTGAAGGCTTCCAGAGCGCCGCCGGCATTGTACAGGGAACTGAAGAGACCGGGCATGGCGTTTTATCCCCGCAGGCACAGCCGTCCCGCCGCGGGCGCCGGAGCGGGAGACCCGCCGGAAGGCGTGTACCCCGCGCACAAACACCCGAGGACGTTGCGCCAGCGGCCGTGAAACGCGGCAGCGCTCTCCAGCAGGCGCCCGGCGCCGCGCACAGCGGAGCGCAGAGCCCGCGCCCGAGCCAAAACAGCGGGGCCGGCGGGGGCCTGGTGTTCCCCGGCGCGCCACTGCCGCAGGCGCTGCGCCGCGCCCTCCAAAACCACGGAACAGCGGTCGAGCGCGGCGGGCGAGGCGCGGCGCAGAAGGGACCAGACCTCGTCCAGATCCGCCAGGGCCGCGTCCAGCTCCGCGTGCTCGCGGTTCCGTTCCATTACTCGTGCCCGGCGCCCAGGGCGTCATCGACGATGGCGTGGCTAAGGGCTGCGGAATCCACCTGATACCGCCCGTCGCGGTAGAGCGCCGCCAGCGCCTCCACGTTGCCGCGCCGTTCCGCCCCGTAGGCCGACAGGGTCTGCGCCAGACGCCCCAAACCGGCGGAGAGTTCCACCCGGTCGCTCCGCCGCGCCCAGCGCTCCCTTGAACGAATCGAATGCCAGCACAACCTTCACGATCTACTCACGAAACGGATGAATAAATAGGATTGATGAATGGTGGGAGAGAACTTGCCATCATCATACTCATGCTGCACCTCGCACAGGCATTTCGGGCACTGCCGCAGGCGCGGGCCGGGCAGGTCCGGCCCCTACAGTTCCGGGCGTACCCGCCGATAGCTGCAATGGCTTGATGGAACCCCGTGAGGACAAGTGGAGACGGCTGCTGATTGGCGAAAGCCACCCCATCCGCCAGGTTTGCCATATCATCCGGATGGTGGCGGCGCGCCGCGCCACGGTGCTGATTACCGGCGAGACCGGCTCGGGGAAGGAAATGGCGGCGCGCGCGCTGCACCTGGCCGGTCCTCGCGCGGGCGGTCCTTTTGTGGCCGTCAATTGCAGCGCCCTGCCGGAGAACCTGCTGGAGGACGAACTCTTCGGGCACGTGCGCGGGGCCTTCACCGGAGCGTGGCAAAACCGCGCCGGCCGGTTCGAGCAGGCGCAGGGCGGAACCCTCCTCCTGGACGAGATCGGAGAACTCCCGCCGGATCTCCAGGTCAAGCTCCTCCGCGTGCTCCAGGAGCGCGAGTACCAGCGGCTCGGCAGTTCCGAAACCCGCCCCACCGATGCCCGCATCGTGGCCGCCACCAACAGCGACCTGGGAGCGAAGATGGCCGAAGGCAGGTTCCGCGAAGACCTCTACTACCGGCTCAACGTAGTCCCTATCCGCATGCCGCCCCTGCGCGAGCGCCGCGAGGATATCCCCGCTCTGGCGCGCCATTTCGTAGAGAAGGTCTGCCGGGCCGAACAGGTTGCGCCGAAAGGGCTGGTACCGGAGGCTCTCCAGCGCCTGTGCGCGCGCCCCTGGCCGGGAAATGTCCGCCAACTGGAGAACGCGGTGGAAATGGCGGTCGCTCTAAGCGGCGAGCGCCCGATCCTGACGCCGCCGGATTTTCCGCTGCCCGACGGTCAGGCGACGCACCCGAGGCCGCTCCCGGTGGCCGTTCCCGACGGCGGGCTGGATTACGAGGAAACGCTGGCCGGGATCGAGCGCAGCATTCTGGAGCAGGCGCTGCAAAAGACGGGCGGGAATAAAAAAGCCGCGGCGGAGATGCTGCGGTTGAAGCGGACGACGCTATCGGCCAAGGTCAGGAGCCTGGAACGGTGCGCCGCCCCCGGCCGCTTCGTGGCGCCGGTTGGCTGAATCCCCGGAATCCAAAGAGCCGACGCCACAAATCTGGCGCCCGCGGCGCTCACCACAGGTATTCTTTTGCGATCTCGCGCTTTTCGTAGTTGTCCAGCACGTGCACGACCCGGATCTTTTTCAACGAAGCCGGTGAAAGCTGGCCGATGGGGATATAGAGGATCGTCCTGCCCATGCGCGATGCGATGGTTTTGAAGATCGACCGCGGGGGCTTCGCCGCGACGTAAACCACGTGCCGGTGAATCGAGTAGTCGAGACCGGCCAGAAGCAGGCGCTCCGACTTCAGTTCGGCGTACTCGTAATCCGGGTCCTGCCACACGTCGAACATGCGCCGCGGCGGAAGGCTCATGAGAAAACCGCCGTATTCGGCGCGGCCGATGCCCGGGCCGACGAGGTTATCGAACGGGAACGTGGAGTAGAACGCCATGTCCGATTCGTTCTGGTTTTCGCCCAGCCAGGTGGTCAGATACGGATAGCGGTCTTCCCGGTCCTCATCGAAGATCACCACGACGGAACCGACCTCCCCCTGGATCTTCTGGAACTGGCGGACGTAGATTCGCCCCTCGTACCATTTGCGGATGGTCTCCCGCATGTCGATGCCGTCCAGGATGGAGGTGGTGAACGGCTCCACGCGGGCCCGCTCCTCGGAGAGAATGCTCTTCCCCTTCTTTTTCAAATACCGGCCGTAATCCTCGACGACGAGGTCTTCCGGCGGATAGGAGCAGATGCCGGTCCCGTTCAACTGGCTGGCCCACTCGCCCGGGTACTTCTCTTTCTTGCGCGGCTTCAAACCGTAGGGGCGGAGTTTGCGCTTGGGACTGGGCAGCCGGCGGCGGAGGCGGATGCGCCGGGTGTCGGTCCACATC